>CAMBXR010000013.1 GCA_945871955.1 uncultured Clostridium sp.
AAGTACCAAAATATAAATTTGAAAATGTACTAGATAGATATAAAGAAGAAAATAACTTTAAATTTGATACGGACTTAACTTGTGATCACTTAAAGTCAATAGTTGAAGAATATAAAAATATATATAAAAAAGAAGTTGGCGAAGACTTTCCACAAGATCCTAAAAAACAACTAATGCTAGCAGTAGAAGCTGTATTTAAATCTTGGAATAATCCAAGAGCAATAATATATCGTAGATTAAATGATATAGCTAATGACCTAGGTACAGCAGTTAATATACAATCAATGGTATTTGGTAATATGGGAGATACTTCAGGAACTGGAGTTGCTTTCACAAGAGATCCTGCTACAGGAGAAAATAAACTGCTTGGAGAATACTTAATAAATGCACAAGGTGAAGATGTTGTTGCAGGAATAAGAACTCCACAGCATATAGATACTTTAAAACAAGTAATGCCTCAGATTTATCAACAATTTATGGATACAGTAAAAACATTAGAATATCACTATAAAGATATGCAAGATGTTGAATTTACAATAGAAAAAGGTAGATTATTTTTCTTACAAACAAGAAATGGTAAAAGAACTGCTGCATCAGCTATAAATGTAGCTGTTGATTTAGTAGAAGAAGGATTAATAACTAAAGAAGAAGCTATAATGAGAGTTGAACCTAAACAACTAGATCAATTACTTCACCCTAAATTTGAAGATAAAGCATTAAAAGAAGCAACTATTTTAGCAAAAGGTCTACCAGCATCGCCAGGAGCTGGAAGTGGTAAAATTTACTTTAGTGCCGAAGATGCAGCTCAGGCTTCAAAAAATGGAGAAAAAGTAGTACTTGTTAGACAAGAAACATCACCTGAAGATATAGAAGGGATGGTTTGTTCTGAGGCTATACTTACTGCAAGAGGTGGTATGACTTCTCATGCTGCTGTTGTTGCAAGAGGTATGGGTAAATGTTGTGTTGCTGGTTGTGGAGAAATCAAAGTTGATGAAAGAGCTAAAGAAGTTAGAAAAGATGACATAGTCTTAAAAGAAGGCGATATAATATCAATTGATGGTTCAACAGGAATAGTTTACTTAGGAGATGTAACTAAATCTGAGGTTGCTATGACAGGCAACTTTGAAAAATTAATGAATTGGGTTGATGAGATTAGAGATATAAAAGTAAGAACTAATGCAGATAATCCAAGAGATGCAAAGGCTGCTGTAGATTTTGGTGCAGAAGGTATAGGACTTTGTAGAACTGAGCACATGTTCTTTGATGAAGATAGAATACCAGCTGTTAGAAAAATGATATTATCAAACACTGTGGAAGATAGAGTGAAGGCTTTAGATGAATTATTACCTATGCAACAACAAGATTTTGTTGAAATATATAAAGTTATGGGTGATAGACCGGTAAATATTAGACTATTAGATCCGCCATTACATGAATTCTTACCACATGATGATGAGACTATAGAAGAACTATCTAAAGATATGAATATAAGTTCTAAAGAAATAAGAAAGAGAATAGTAGATTTAGCAGAGTTCAATCCAATGCTTGGACATAGAGGATGTAGACTTGCTGTTACTTATCCAGAAATAGCAGTTATGCAAACTAAAGCTATAATAAATGCAGCTATACAAGTAAATAAAGAAGGTTTAAATGTAGAACCTGAAATAATGATACCACTTGTTGGTGCATTAAATGAATTCAAAGTAGTTAAAAATATTATAGTAGAGACTGCAAATAAAATAATTGAAGAACATAATGTTAACTTAAAATATACAGTAGGTACAATGATAGAGATACCTAGAGCTTGTTTAATAGCTGATGAAATAGCAAGAGAAGCTGATTTCTTCTCATTTGGTACAAATGACTTAACACAAATGACATTTGGATATTCTAGAGATGATGCTGGAAAATTCTTAAATGAATATGTGGATAAAGAAATCTTAGAAAAAGATCCATTCCAAACTCTAGATCAAAAAGGTGTTGGTAAATTAGTTAAAATGGCAACAAATCTTGCAAGAGAAGAAAAAGGTGATAAAATTAAACTTGGAATATGCGGAGAACATGGAGGAGATCCTGCATCAATAGAGTTTTGCTATAAAACAGGGTTAAACTATGTATCTTGTTCACCATATAGAGTTCCAATAGCAAGACTTGCAGCAGCACAAGCAACTATAAAAAATAAATAATAATCAATAGATATGTAATAAACTTATGTTATAGTTACTATTAATTGAAACCTCATAGACACTAATAAATAGTGTACATGAGGTTTTTATTTTTTGAGAAAAATAAATTTTGGGGAAATATTAAATGAAAAACATAATTTTTACCCATAGTTTAAGTGTAATCATATAATATTTGAAAACAAGTATAATATTTATAAATAGAAAAATTAACTTGTAACTAATATATAATTTTATTATGATGTTAAAATATTATTAAAAATAAACGAAAATAGAAAAAACAGTCCGCAATTAATATATAATTTTATTATAAGGGGGTGGAGTATACTGATAAGTTTAATGATTATATGTGCACTAGTTTTATTAATATGTATAACATCGAGCAAAGTACTATACAGATTTGGAGTACCCATTCTTTTAATATTTATAGTCTTAGGAATGTTATTTGGATCTGATGGAATTGTAGGGATATACTTTGACAATTATGAACTTACAAATCAACTATGTTCAATTGCTTTAATTTTCATAATGTTTTTTGGTGGATTTGGAACTAATTGGAGAATGGCTAAACCTGTTGCCATTCCATCAATAATTATGTCAACTCTAGGAGTCATTATCACAGCTGGCCTAACAGGATTATTTTGTTTAGCCGTACTAAAGACAACTATATTAGAAGGTTTACTCATAGGATCTATAGTTGCATCAACGGATGCAGCATCAGTCTTTTCTATATTACGTTCTCAACAATTAAATTTAAAAGGGTCGATAGCATCCATACTAGAAGTTGAAAGTGGTAGTAATGACCCTATAGCCTATATGTTAACTGTAATTATACTAGGGTTAATGTCTAACAAAGGATATGGAAATATAGTTCCTCTACTTATAAATCAAATTTTAGTAGGTATTATATCAGCAGTTATATTAGCTAAGTTTACTATATATATATTAAGACATATTAATTTTGAAATTGACGGATTTTATCCAATATTTGTAACAGCTATTGCAGTATTATCTTATGCACTAAGCGTATATTTAGGCGGTAATGGTTATTTAAGCGCATATATAGCTGGTATTTTGATAGGAAATAGTAAAATTCCGCATAAAAAAAGTATATTCCAATTTTTTGATGGTATATCATGGCTTATGCAAATAATGCTTTTCTTCTTATTAGGATTGCTATCATTCCCATCAAGAATATCATCAATAATGATAGAAGGAATTGCAATATCCATATTTATGATTTTAATAGCAAGACCTATTGCAACATTTAGCATATTAAGCTGGTTTAAGATACCATTTAAACAACAAGTTTTTGTATCGTGGGTTGGTCTTAGGGGTGCAGCATCAATAGCTTTTGCAATATATGCAGTAACCTATGGAGTACCTATTCATAATGACATTTTTCACATCATATTTTTCGTAGCATTATTTTCTGTTGCAGTTCAAGGTAGTCTTATACCTAAGGTAGCTAAAAAACTTAATTTAATAGATAATAAATCCTCTGTATTAAAAACTTTCAATGATTATAAAGAAGAAATAGGTACAAAGTTAATAGAAGTTTTAATTGACTCAAAAAGCAATTTAGCTAATAAAAGGATAATGGATAGCAACATACCAGAAGATATTCTTATAGTAATGATAAAGAGAGAAGGAGATGTATTTGTTCCAAATGGATCTACCTTGATATTACCAGGAGATATATTGGTTGTAACAGGCAATAACTTAGATAAATTTAGAGAATATAAAGAAGAAAAAAGTACAAAACTAATGGAAATTACCGTTTCTAAGAGTAGTGATTTAGCTAATAAAACTATTATAGATTTAGATATACCAAGTGATATCTTGATAGTAATGATAAAAAGAGAAGGAAGTGTAATAATACCAAATGGCGATACTTCAATACTTCCAGGGGATATATTAGTGATAACTGGAACACATTTAGATGAAGTGAACATACTTGCCACTTCATAATTATAAGGGAGTATAGGTAGATTTATATAAATATAAATCTATCTATACTCTTTTTTAGTATGCAAATTTGTATACTTGAATGAATATTTTTTCTTCATGGAGTATAACATGGAGATATAAAATGCCATTAAAAAGTATTAAAATATTTATTAATAATTAGAAAATATAAAATATCACAAGAAATGATTATACTAAAGAGTATATATTATGTACAAAATTTATGTAATAACTAAAAAATAAATTGGATAAAATGCAAATAAGCAAACTTAGTAATTTTGAAAAATTGGTTCAATTTAGACAAGAGTAAGAAGAGTTTATGGATTTAAGTATTCTCAAAAAAGCTGATTTATGTATGATATTATTTTGATTTTTATTTGTATCTGTATATGTTATAGTTTTATCATGTAGTATAAGTACTTTAGAGTTTATATATAAAATTAAATAATCTTATAGAAGATTATGATGAAAATACTGCAAAAAAGTTTAAGATAATACAGTATTAAATTAATATTAATTATTAGGTTTTAGCGATTGTAGAAACAAGTTTTTGCATATAAAATAAAATTCACAAGGAGAATAGACTATGAAAGCTTATGAAAGAATGTTAAATTATATAAAAATATGGACTACTAGCAATAGCAGTAGTGAAACTGTGCCATCCACATTTTGTCAATTTGATTTGGCTAAATTATTAGTTGAAGAAATGAAAGAATTAGGAGTAGAAGATGCCCATGTGGATGAAAAATGTTATGTCTATGGGACTTTACCTGCAACAAAGGGCTATGAAGATAAAATTAAATTAGGATTCATAGCTCATTTAGATACTTCAGAAGATATGAGCGGAGAAAATGTTAATCCTCAAATAGTAGAAAACTACAACGGTGAAGATATAGTTTTAGGGTATAGTGGAAAAGTTATAAAGGTTTCGGATTTTCCACACTTAAAAGGATTTAAAGGAAGAACTTTAATAACTACAGATGGAACTACTTTGCTTGGTGCCGATGATAAAGCAGGTATAGCAGAAATAATGACAGCTATAGAAATAATACAAAATGAAAATATACCTCATGGAAAAATAAGTATAGGATTTAATCCAGATGAAGAAATAGGAATGGGGGCTCATAATTTTGATGTACAAAAATTTGGAGCCGATATTGCTTATACATTAGATGGTGGAATAGAAGGGCAAATAGAATATGAAAATTTCAATGCATCAAGTGCTATATTTGAAATAAAAGGTATAAATGTTCATCCAGGAAGTGCTAAGGATATAATGGTTAACGCTCAATTATTAGCTATGGAGATAAACTCAATGTTACCAGCTGAAACACCAGCAACTACACAAGGATATGAAGGATTTTATCATTTAATAGAAATGGCAGGATCTGTGGAATATGCAAAATTAGATTACATAGTAAGGGATCATGATGCAGATAAATTTGCTGCAAGAAATGAATTCCTAAGAAATATAGAAAAAACTATGAATGAAAAATATGGTGAAGGTACAGTTACTCTAACCATAAAAGAACAATATAGAAATATGAAAGAAAAAATAGAACCATATATGCATTTAATAGACAATGCTAAAAAAGCTACAAAATCAGTAGGATTAGAACCAATTGTAGAAGCAATTCGTGGAGGAACTGATGGAGCCCAACTAAGTTTTATGGGACTTCCTTGTCCTAATTTAGGAACTGGTGGAGCAGCTTATCATGGAGCCTTAGAGCATATAAGTGTGGAAGGTATGGATAAAGTTGTAGATATAACTGTAGAACTAATAAAAATTTATGCAAATATGTAATGTATTTTTGTAAAATACTTGTGTTATACTTATTAGTAAATGACTATGAAAATATATTAATGGAGGGTACATAAGAAATGTTTATGCAGGGGGAACAACAAGAAAATAAAAATGAAAAATCTAGTGAAGTAATGGAAAAACTATTAAAAACTAGAACAATATTTATATCAGGTGAGATAAATCAAGAATTAGCCCAAAAAGTTTGTACACAATTATTATTATTACAAGAAATGGGAGATGAACCTATAAAATTATTTATAAATAGCCAAGGTGGTCATGTAGAGTCTGGGGATACTATACATGATATGATAAAATTTGTAAAACCTCGTGTACTTGTAATAGGTACTGGATGGGTTGCAAGTGCAGGTATAACAATTTATCTTGCTGCTAATAAAGAAGATAGATATTCGCTTCCTAATACTAGATATTTAATACATCAACCAATGGGTGAGTGTAGAGGTCAAAGTACAGATATAAGTATAGAAGCTGAAGAAATAATAAAAGTTCGTAAAAGAATTAATAATATAATAAGTACAGCTACTGGACAACCAATAGAAAGAGTAGAAAAAGATACAGACAGAAACTACTGGTTAAATGCCTCAGAAGCTGTTGAATATGGTATAGTAAATAAAATTATAAGCAGTTACAATGAATTGCCTACAATATAAATTAAGATATAAATAAAAAATACTGTTACTAAAGATTATAGTAACAGTATTTTTTCTGCTCTTTTATATAATAAATTTACACAAATTATATAATAAGGTATAATATACTATATTTTTTAATATGGAGGCATTATTTTGGAACAGATTAAACATGTGGAAGAAAATTTAAAAACAAGAAATATTAGACATGTAGGTATGGATATTGTTAAATCAATAGCTATATTATCAGTTATAGGTGTTCATTTCTTTTTAAATACAAAATTCTACACAACAAACTTAAATAATTTTAATTTATTTTTTCAAACAATATTACAACAATTATTTTTAGCATGTATACCATTATTTTTAATATCAACAGGATATTTAAATAACAGTGTGGATATAAGTAAAAAATATTTTAAAAAAATAGTACCTATATTAATTTTATATATTTTATATTCTATACCAGCCATATTGTATAGAGCGCATATAAAAGAAATTGAAACAAGTATTCCCTTATGGATTTCCTTGATTTTTAAATTTAAAGGAAATAGATATTCATGGTATATTGATTTATATATAGGTTTATTTTTATTAATTCCTTTTTTAAATAGAATGTATAATACATTGAATTCAAAGAAAGAAAAACAAACACTAATATTTATATTAATTATATTAACATCTATGGTACCTTTAGTGAATGGTAAAATTATTAAACAATTTTATTTACCAACATATTGGACTTCTATATATCCACTTACTTATTTCTTTGTAGGTAAATATATCAAAGATTTCCAACCCCAAATAAAAACACATTTAAATGTCATATACTTAATATTAATTATAATAATACAAGGATCTATTGAGTATTATGTAGCATCTGGTGAAGTCTATAAGCACTTTTTTACGGACTATACATCTATATTAAGATTAATACAAGGGTGTTTAATATTTACGTTACTTTATAAAGCTAATATAAAGAATGAATTTATACATAAACATATAACTAATATTTCAATGTTAACATTGGATATTTATTTAGCATCATTTATTACAGATAGAATAGTATATAAAGAAATATTAAAAGAGTTTACTTTTACACAAGAAACTTATTTGTATATTATGATACCTCTTATAGTATCATCATTTGCATTATCTTATATAATTGCAATTATAAGAAAAAAATTTATAAAACTAAGATAGATAAAAATAGACTTAACCATAGTATGGATTAAGTCTATTCTTTTATATGGAATAAAGCATTCTCTATATGTTGAGATATAATTTTATAACCTTTTTCATTTGGATGAAGTCCATCTCTAGTATAAATATTCATATTTTCTTTTGTAATTCCGCTTTCAGAATATAAATCTATTACAGAGAGAGAGTATAAATTTGCTATTTTTTTTGTAGCATTTACATAGTCAATAAGTTGGTTATTTTCATTATTAAAGTAATGTATATCGAAACCATCTTTAATCCTTTGAATAGGAGTTATAAGTATAATCTCTATATTAGGATTAGATTTTTGTATATATTCTATTAAAAGTTGATAAGCACCAAAGTATGTTTTATCATTAAAATTATTAGAATTGATACTTTTTAGACTTCCTAGGGGTTTATGATATCTAAAATCATTAGTTCCAATAAATATTGTAACCAAGTCATATTTTTTATAATCTATACTTTTTCCAAGTTCATAAGTGGAATTATGATTACATTGATATGCCATAGTTTGACCATTGACACCCTTATTATCTATGTATTTGAATTTTTTTGATAAATTAATTTGATAAATACCAGATTTAGTTATACTATCACCTAAGGTTAGCCAAGTTTTATCTTTATATAAATTATCCATATCTATAAGTTTTGTAGATTCATCTGATTTTGATGTTATAGTTAAAATAAGTAATAATATAAATAAGAAAAATGTTAAGTATTTTAATTTCATATTTTCCTCCATTTAATTGATAAGTATATTATTTTCAATAATGGGATTTAATATTACTATAACAATTTATATGTATATATAAATTGGTGAGGGAAATATATATTCTTATAATAGATTACTAAAAAAACTACCTTATACAAAGGTAGTTTTTTTAGTAATCTATTGATCTTTTTTAATTAACCAAGAGTAGTATCCTTTATCATTTTTTTCATACTTAAGTATAGCATCAAATTTATTACCATCCTTGCCAGTCAAGGACTTAACCTTAGCCTCACCCTTTTTAAGTAAGCTTTTTACCATAGTTTTATTAGGTTTCTTTTTGAATAATTGCAAGTACTTATCATCTTTAAAAATTCCATATTTACAACTGCTATAATTTGTACAGAAGAACCCCTTCTCAGCTTCCATCACATCACCACCACATACAGGACATTTTCCTAAAGAAGTATTAGTATTTGATTTAGTACTTTTACTTGTGGTAGAACTCTTAGTTGAAGTTGATTTTTTATTTGATGCAGTAGCTCTATCGCTGACAAATTTTTTAGTTTTTGCATTATAAGTAAAGTTTTCTGTACTTATTTTTTTAGGGCTATCACATTTAATTAGATTTACACTATTCCAAATAAAATTCATAATATTATTCAAATATTCTTTTCTAGTAAATTTACCTTTTTGAATATCACTTAAACTTTTCTCCAGTTTACCAGTGTAATCAACGTCAAATAATTCTTTAACAGGGAAAATTTCCACTAGATTTTGACCTAAATCCGTTACATAATAAGATTTACCTTTTTTAGCAACATATCCAACTTGGTTGATTTTTTTTAGTACATCTGCACGAGTAGCAGAAGTACCAATGGAATAACCAGATAACACTGTTGTATCATCCTCAGATACATTTTTACCACAGTTTTTCATGGCTTTAAGTAAAGTATCCTCTGTATAAGGTTTAGGAGGAGTAGTTTGTTTACTTAAAGGTTTAATTTCTATAATATCCACCATTTCATTTTTATCTACTGAAGGAAGTAAATCGTCTTTTTCTTCTTTATTGTATACCTCAAGGAATCCTTTAACTTTAAGAACTTTTCCTTTTGTGACAAATATATTTTTATCTACATCAGTTTTTATTTCCGTATTTTCATATTCTGCTGGTGGCATAAAATTAGCTATAAATCTATCTTTTATGGCGTTATAAACAATTGCCTCATCAGGAGTTAAATTAGTTGGTATTATATAAGTTGGTGTTATGGCGCTATGGCTATCAACCTTTGAAGAGTCAAAAACTCTTTTTGTTTTAGTAAATTTAATTTTATCTTCATAAGGTAGACCTTTTTTTAGTTTATTTAAAGTATCTGAAGTTTTAGAAACTAAACTTTCCTCTAAATAAACAGAGTCTGTTCTTGGATAAGTAATATATCCACCCTTACCTTTACCTTCATATAAAGACTGACAGACATTAAGAACTTTATCTGAAGTAAAGTGACTATATTTAGAGGTAATATATCCTTGTAGAGAAGTTAAAGAGAATAATTTAGGAGCATATTCTTTAGAAGTAGTAACTTTTTTATCAGTTATTTTTCCTTCTTTAGATACAATACTATCTATTATTGCTTTAGCTTCATCAGGAGTATCGAATTTACTATTTTTATTTTTAACTAACTTACCTTTATATTCACCATTCTCACATCTAAAACTTCCTTCTATTTCAAAATAAGTCTTTGGAACAAAGTTTCTAATTTCCATATCTCTGTCATAAACTAATTTTACTGTAGGAAGAATTACACGCCCTATATTTAATAATTTTCCGTTTCCATATTTAAGTGTGGCAATAGAAGTAAAGTTTATACCTATCAGCCAATCAGTTATTAATCTGGTATAACCAGCTGCTTGTAAATTTCTCATTTCTTCTTCATCTTTAAGATTTTGAAGACCTTTAGTAATATCCTGTGGAGTCCATTCATTAACAAGAATTCTTTTTACAGGTTTTTTATTTTTTGCCATAAGAAAAATTAAAAATGCAATTAATTCACCTTCACGGTCATTATCTGTTGCATTTATAATATATTCAATATCATCTCTATGAATTAAAGTTTTAACTATATTAAATTGATCCTTTTTAGAACTTTCAACTTTAAATTTAAATTTATCTTGAGGAATAAATGGAAAGTTATCCATTTTCCATGATCCAGAATATTTATCTTTATCATAGTCCTTCATATCATATAAAGAAACTAAATGTCCAACTGCATAAGTGATAATATATCCATTTCCTTCAAAATATCCATTGTGCCTAGTTTTTGCACCTAAAAATGATGCAATAGTTTTAGCAACAGATGGTTTTTCCGCTAGAATAAGTTTCATTTTCTACCTCCTTGTGAACATTTACAATATTATCATAGAATAGATGTTCCCTCAAGTATTTGGAAATTAAATTCTTATACTCTTACATAATATTATATATTGTAGTAAAATATAAAAGTATTTAAAATTTAAAAGGAGATTAAGACATGAAAAATATTAAAATTCAATATCTTAATGATGAAATAAAAAGATTAGAATACATAGATGGAAAATCTGATTGGATAGATTTAAGAGCTGCTGAAAGAGTTGAATTAAAAGCAGGAGAATTTAAATTAATACACTTAGGTGTAGCAATGCAGTTACCAGAAGGTTATGAAGCACATATAGTTCCAAGAAGTTCTACTTTTAAAAACTTTGGAATAATACAAACAAATCACTGTGGAATAGTAGATAATACATATTGTGGATCAAATGACTGGTGGTTTATGCCAGCATTTGCTTTAAGAGATACAGTTATAGAAGTAAATGATAGAATATGTCAGTTTAGAATACAAGAAAACCAACCAAAGATAGTTTTTGATGAAGTAAAAAAACTTCAAGGAGAAGACAGAGGTGGTATAGGAAGCACAGGTAAAAAATAATAAAAGAATTGAAATTACAAAGGTCAGCTTATATTTAGCTGACCTATTATTATATCCTAAAAATAGGAAATTAATCATGTAAATAATGTAAAAGCCTTCAAACTTATAGACAAATAGTTACAATTTTGTAATAATACTAATAGTAATATTAAAGACTATTATAAAAATTATTACTTACTAATAACAGTCTAAATATTATAGTTTGGAAGGAGTTGAGTAAATTATAACTTAAATTAAGTTATAAGATATATATATGAGTATAAGTAAAAAATATGTTTTAGCAGGAGTAGTTGCATCATCAATAATGTTACATACAGGTGTAAATACAGTTTTTGCAGCCACAGAATATAAAGTAATAACAGGAAATTCAGTAAATGTAAGAAGTGGTCCATCAACAAGTTATTCATCAATTGGAAAACTTAATAAAGGTGATAAAGTTGAATACTTAGGTGACAGTGGATCATGGGTAAAAGTAAAATATAATAGTAAAACAGGTTATGTATATGGATCTTATGTTGGAGAAGATACATCATCAATAACAACTAAATATGTAACTGCAACAACGCTAAATGTAAGAAGTGGAGCAGGGACAAATTATCAAGTAATTGGATCACTAAGTAAAGGAACAAAAGTAGAAGTAATATCTGAGTCAAATGGATGGTCAAAGATAAATTACAATGGAAAGACTGGATATGTATCAAGTCAATATTTAAGTAATTCTGCTTCAACAAGTAGTACGACAACTAAATATGTAACTGCAACAACGCTAAATGTAAGAAGTGGGGCAGGAACAAGTTATCAAGTAATTGGATCACTAAGCAAAGGAACAAAAGTAGAAGTAATATCTGAGTCAAATGGATGGTCAAAGATAAACTATAATGGAAAGACTGGATATGTATCAAGTCAATATTTAAGTAGCACTGCTACAAATAATTCTCAATCAACATCATCTTCAGTTGATAAGGTAATATCAATGGCAAAATCTCTACTTGGTAAGCCGTATGTATGGGGCGCAGAAGGTCCAAGTAGTTTTGACTGCTCAGGATTTACTTATTATGTATTTAAAAATGCAGCAAATATAAGTCTACCAAGAGTTTCAAAAGATCAAAGTACTTATGGAACATATGTAAGTAAAAGTAATTTAAGAGTTGGTGATTTAATATTCTTTGATACTGATGGTTCAAATGATGGTAATGTAAGCCATGTTGGTATATATTTAGGAAATAATGAATTTATACATGCTTCATCAGCTAAGGGAAAAGTTGTAATATCACAAATGACTTCTTACTACACTGGAGCTTATGTAAATGCTAGAAGAGTTTTATAATTTATAAACTGTCTCTATTTTAGAGGCAGTTTTTTATTTAAAAATATAATATAATAAAAACTTTTTATATTTTTGTTAATAAAACTAATTGTGTTATAATTTCAACATAAGGGGAGCAAGTTTGCAAGGGGGAAGGAAAAATAGATAATTATGAAATTTCAAAATTATATGAAGAAAGTTTATCTTCATATGATAAAAAAATAAAGGGGATTTATTATACACCAAAAATAATTATAAAATATATCTTAGAAGATATATTTGCCGATCATGATATAATCGAAAATCCTGAGCCAAAGATTTTAGATTTATCCTGTGGTTGTGGCAATTTCTTAGTAGAGGCTTTTGATCTTTTATATAAATTAATAGAATATAACTTGGAAAAAATAAAAGATAAATATGGTGAAAGCTATATTAATAATATAAGTACACATATTATAATGAAATGTATTTATGGAACAGATATTGATAATAATGCCATAAATATTTTGAAAAAAACTCTTATTAATAAAAAATTACACTATGACAATAAAGAAAAAGACATTTCTATAAGTTTTAATAACATTAGTTGTGAAGATGGTCTAAAGAAAAACTATCCCATTAAATTTGACTACATAATAGGAAATCCTCCATATATAGGACATAAAATATTAGATAAGGATTATAAGAAATTTTTATTAAGTGAATATAAGGATGTATATAGAGATAAAGCAGATTTATATTTTTGTTTTTATAAAAAATCCATAGAACTATTAAAGAAAGATGGCAAGATAGGTCTGATTACACCAAGGTATTTTTTAGAGAGTCCATCAGGTAAACTTCTAAGAGATTACTTATTAAATAATTGTAATATAAATAAACTTATAGATTTAAATGGTGTGAATGTATTTAAAAATATAGGTATTTCATCACTTATTGCTATTTTAGAGAGAAAAACAGAGTATAATATGATTTGTGTATATAAGATAACTGATTTTATAAATATAAATAAAACAATAGATTTAAAAGACTTATTAAAAGATAAAAATTGTGAAAAAATAAGTATAAATCAAAAAGATTTAGAACATAATTGGATAATTCTAAATAATAAAGATAAAACTCTTTATGAAAGAATAGAAAATAAAAGTAAATATACATTAGAAGACATAGCTATTAGCTTTCAAGGAATTATAACTGGTTGTGATAAAGCATTTATATTAAATATGAATGATGAGAGAATAAATCATATTGATAAAAAGCTTTTAAAGTCTTGGGTAAAAAATAAGAATATAAATCAATATATAATAGAAGAAAGTAGTCAAAGATTAATTTATTCAAATGATATAAATAATATAAGAAAATATCCATATATAGAAGAAAAGTGCTTTATACCTTATAAAGAAAAATTAGAAAATAGAAGAGAATGCATAAAAAATATAAGAAAATGGTATGAGCTTCAATGGGGAAGAGAAAAATCTATGTTTGAAAGAAAAAAAATAATGTATCCTTACAAAAGCTCTTGTAATAAGTTTGCTATAGATGAAAATAATAGTTTTTGTAGTGCAGATGTTTATTCTTTTTATATTAAAGAAAAATATAAAGAGATATTTTCTTATGAATATATAGTAGGAATTTTAAATAGTGATATATATGACAGATATTTTAAGATGATAGGAAAATATATGGGAAATAAAATATATGATTATTATCCAAACAAAGTGATGAAACTTAAAATATTTAAAGACGACAACTATAACGAAATTGAAAATCTTAGTAAAAAAATAATTTCTGTTAAAAAACAAATTGTTATGTATGAAAAAAAGATAAAGCTACACGGCAAAAAAGATATGAATAATAGGGAGATTTATAATCTTGAAAATAAAACTTATTTACTTCAAAATAAAATTAATGAATTAATTAATGAATCACTTAATTTATAACACTTTTATTGCATATAATTCATAGAATAAAATAATGAATTATTTAGGGGTGAGATAAGTGATAAATATGAATATAAATGAAGAGGCAAAAAGAGTTTATATTGATGTTGATGGATTTATAAGTAAAAAAGAAGCAAGTGATTTTTTAAGAAATTATAATCAGACTGTAAAAAACAAAAAGATGTCATCATATAAACTAATTGTATCTCCATCTTTTTTTGAATGTGAAGATGAAAATGATATAAGAACAGTATGTATGTCTTTATTAAAATCCGGATATAAAAAAATATATTTAGTAGATAAAGATAATTATATAATGAATAATTTATCGCTAAAACCAATTGAAAAGAAATTATTTTTAAAATCAGTTAAAATTGTAAATAGACAACAAGATATAAAATAGGATATAAAATATATGGGGAATATATTATAATATATTCTCCATAAGAAGTTAGGTGATAAAATGAAAAAAGGTCTTGTATTAGAAGGGGGAGGCACAAAAGGTGCTTATCAAATAGGTGCTTATAAAGCTTTAACAGATTTAGGGATGAAATTTACTGGAATAGCAGGAACTTCTATAGGAGCATTAAATGGAGCCTTTATTGTTCAGGAAGATGTAGATGTTATGGAGGATATTTGGATAAATTATGATTATAAAAGCTTTATGAATATAGATGAAGACACATATGAAAGATATAAAAATATAGAAATGAAGGCAAAGAATTTTCATGATGTTGTGGATCTAATGAATAAAGCAAGAAAAAATCAGGGGATTGATATAAGTCCACTTAGAAAATTACTACAAGAGAAAATTAATGAAGACAAAATAAGAAATTCTAATATAGATTTTGGTATAACAACAGCATATTGGGATGGCAAAATTTTTCCAAAGTTACTTTATACAGAAGATATACCAAAAGGCAAGTTAGTTGATTATCTAATAGCCAGTGCATCACTACCTATATTTCAGTTGGACAAGCTAGATGACAAATTATATTTAGATGGGATGTTTTCCGAGAATATTCCAATTAATATATTGGCACAAAGAGGATATGATGATATAGTAGTAATTAGATTACTTGATGATTTTATTGGTAAAATGATGATAAATAAATATCAAGGATTAAACTTAAAAGTTATAGTTCCATCACAATCTCTAGGAGGTTCACTGAACAAAGATAAGGATCATGTACAAACTAATATTAAGCTTGGATATCTTGATACAATGAAAGCCTACAATAGATATGATGGTGTTAATTATTTCTTTAATCTTGATTGTAAATATAGTGAAGATTATTGTTTTAATAAAATTAGTAATTTGAGTATGGATACAATAAATGATCTATGCTGTTTATTAAATATTAATAAAAATATAAATCGTAGGACATTAATGGAGAATATAATACCTAAAATTATTGATATTTTAGGCATTGATAAAAATTCATCATATAAAGATATTTTTTTCAGCATATATGAAAGAAAACTTGAGGAAAATAATATAAATAGGATTGAACTTTATGATTTTGATAAAGTTATTCAAATCTGTAATAAACAAATGACTGATGATAAGTTACAAGTTAGTCGTTCAAGTAATAAATTAGCAAAAATAATCACTAATTTGATTATTTATGATTTTAATAAACAAAAATAGGCTAATTATTTAATCAAATATTAAAATTTATCTGGAGGTTAAGAAATGGAAAAGGTAGTAGTAATAAAAAATGAAACAGGTTTACATGCAAGACCAGCTGGTATGTTTGTAAAAAAAGCATCTGAATTCACTTCATCTGTTGAAGTAAAACATAAAGGTAAATCAGTAAACGCTAAATCAATAATGGGAATAATGAGTTTAGGTCTTGGAAAAGGTGAAGAAATTACTATATCTGCTAATGGTGATGATGAAGAAGCAGCAGTAAATGGTTTAGTTGAATTAGTAGAATCTGGATTTGGTGAATAATTACATATAAATCTGGGTACAAAATTACCCAGGTTTTAATTCAATAATATCTTCTTAGGAGGATGGCAAAATGTTAAAGGGAATAGGAGCATCTCCGGGGATTGTATTGGGGAAAGCATTAGTAATTGAAAATACACAATTAGCAATTGAAAGAAAAACAATAACTGATACAGAAGCTGAAGTAGCTAAATTAAGAAATGCAGTTCAAGTATCTAAAGAGGAACTTAATAAAGTTAAGGAAAAGGCTTTATTAGAGCTAGGAGAACAAGAAGCTCAAATATTTGAATCCCATTTATTAGTTTTAGAAGATCCAGAATTAATAGAATCTGCTATTTCTAATATAAATAATGAAAAAGTAAATGCAGATTTTGCTTTAAATGAAATCAAAGAAAAGTTTGTTACTATGTTTGAAGCTATGGATAATGAATATATGAGAGAAAGAGCTACTGATATAAAAGATGTTACAAATAGAATACTTAGACATATACTAGGTATTAAAGTAGTAGACTTGGCTGATTTAAATGAAGAAGTTGTTTTAGTTGCACATGATTTGACTCCTTCTGATACGGCTATTATGGATAAAAAAAAGGTGCTAGGATTCTTAACTGACATAGGAGGAAGGACTTCTCATACTTCTATAATGTCTAGAACTTTAGAAATAGCTGCTGTAGTTGGTTTAACTGATGCCACATCTAAAATTAAAGATGGTGACTTTATAGTGTTTAATGGTAATACTGGTGAGGTTATAATAAATCCAGATGAAGAAACTATCTTACAATATTACAAATTAAAATCAGAATTTGAAGAATATAAAAAAGAGCTAGAATTATTAAAAGGACAACTTTCTATTACAACTGATGGAAAACGTGTAGAACTTGTTGGAAATATAGGTACACCAAGTGATTTAGAAGCTCTTATAAAAAATGATGCTGAGGGCGTTGGTCTTTACAGAACTGAATTTCTATATATGGACAGAAATGATTTTCCAAGTGAAGAAGAACAATACCAAGCTTATAAATCAGTACTTGAAGGAATGAATAATAAGCCAATTATTATAAGAACTTTAGATATAGGTGGAGATAAAAAGCTAGATTATCTACCAATGGATGAAGAAATGAATCCATTTTTAGGATATAGAGCTATAAGACTTTGTCTAGATAGAAAAGAAATATTTGTAACTCAACTTAGAGCATTGTATAGAGCAAGTATACATGGAAAATTAAAGATAATGTTTCCAATGATATCTTCTTTAGAAGAATTACTACAAGCTAAAGAAGTTTGTGAAGAAGTTAAAGAGCAATTAAAATCTGAAGGTATAGATTACTCAGATGATGTAGAAATTGGTATGATGATAGAAGTACCATCTGCAGCAATAATATCTGATGTACTTGCAAAACACGTTGATTTCTTCTCAATAGGAACAAATGACTTAATACAATATACTTGTGCTGTTGATAGAATGAATCAAAAGATAAGTTACTTATATAATCCATTCAATCCAGCAGTACTTAGACTTATAAAAATGGTTATAGATAATGCACATAAAGAAAATAAATTAGTTGGAATGTGTGGAGAAGTAGCAGGAGATCAATTAATGATACCAATACTTATTGGATTTGGATTGGATGAATTTTCTATGAGTCCAATATCAATACTTCCTGCTAGAAAATTAATAAATTCTTTAAGTTTTGAAGATATGAAAAAATTATCTGAAGAAATATTATCTCTTGAAAATACTGAAGAAATAAAAGCTTATGTAGAAAAGATTTTTAATAAATAATTTTAAATAAAAGCTATCTTACAAAGATGGCTTTTATTTATGGAAAAATATATTTATATCTAGTTATAATATTGAAATTAAATAATAATTATATAAATTAATTTAATATGTTATATACTAGAGATGTTAATTTATTTTTATAAAGGATGTGTTAGTTAATGAGTGGATATGGGAATCTACAAAAAATACGAAATGGAAAAAGAACTTTTGCTATAACACCACATATTCCAGGAGGATTTATACTTCCAGATGATTTAATAAAAATAGGTGAAGTTACTAAAAAATATAAAGGTGTTTTAAAAATAACTTCTGGTCAAAGAATATTAATTACAAATTTAAAAGAAGAAGATTTACCATCTATATGGGAAGAATTAGGTATGGAACCAGCAGTAAAAGTACAAAATTCTTTAAAAAATGTAGAGATATGTCCTTCAAACTACTGTAAACGTTCAAAATATCCAACTATAGGTATAGGAATGAAGTTAAGTAAAAACTTCCATGGTATGGAACTACCTTGTCGTACTAAAATAGGCGTTGCAGGATGTAGAAATGCATGTACAAGTGTATATTCTAAAGATATAGGTGTATTAGTGGATTTAGATAAAAAATTCTTTATAACTGCTGGAGGAAGTGCGGGATATTATCCAAGAAGTGCAGATATAGTGACAAAGGGATTATCTGAAAAAGAAGCCTTTCATTTAGTTGAGACAATTCTTAATTATTATAATGAAAAAGCAGAGCCAGGTGAAAAATTAGGTGATTTTATAGATAGAATTAGTATAGAAACTTTTAGAGAAGAAGTTTTAAGTTTGGCTAATTTAGAAATTAAATTATAGTAAAAAAACTGAGTTAAATTAATGTAACTCAGTTTTTTTATTTAAAATTATTTTCTTACAGCGAATAGTGCTGTACGTGCATTTTTATACTCATAGCTACAAGTAGACAAAGTTATTATCTGGTCTTTTGGACTTACAATATTACGTATATACATGGCTTTACTTGTAACTTTATTTAAGAAATTATTGAAATCTTCTTCATTTTCAAAACTCACATCATTGTATCCGAAATTAGCATCATAAACACCTATAGCAAAAATTTCATACTCGTATGTAGTATCTTTGGTTGTAATAGTAATAGTTTTATTATTATCAAAGAAGTTTTTATCTTTGAATTTTTCCATTTGACCAAACATTGTAGAATTTCTCATGTGATGACCATAAATAACAGAGTTAGAGTCTATTTCAAAATCATTTCTATAATCTAAAAATATGGAACCAGCAGGTAAATAATTCTTGTTAAAGTCGTGGTTTAAATAAAAGCTGTTGTCACTTCCCTGCACAACAGGATAATCGATATTAGTGCCTTCTACATTAATCCAAAATCTATAATCAGAGTTTATGGATGATAGATTTTTTGAAGATGTTGTCATATCAACTTCATTTTCTTTAGTGTCTCTAATACTAGAATAAACATTGTCTGCTTTTTTATAATCTCTTAAAGTTGTAAAAATTTTATAACCAGATATACATATTACTACTATACATATTATAGTTAATAAATTAAGAAAGAATTTTTTCATAATACATCTCCTTTCAAATATTATTTTAATACATTGTTTTATTAAAAGGAAATATAATTTAATGAAAATAAGAGATATATGTAATTAATAAATAAAACAATAATACAATTAAAGTAAGGAATTATTAAAAATAAATAAAAAGGAGTATAAAATGAATAATAGTTTTAATGATAATATTGAGTTAAATAGTAATGAAACTTTGTATACAATGATAAAAATAATACTTTTACTAATTACATTACAAATGAGTAGAATAATACTAAAACAGGCTGTATTTTTATTCTTCGATTATAGTAAATTTAATGATATATTAATATCCATGATTATAATGATTTTTTTTACCTTATTTATAATATATAAATCAAAAAGAGAAGAGATATCCTTAGATGTTTTTTCATATATGAAAAGTAAAGAATCTAAAAGCTATTATATTTTAGTAACGGTATGTATATTACTTCTCATATTTTCATCACCAGTTTTTTCAACCAGTCTATCCATGGAAAAATTGATTACTTTAATTTACTCAATAGTAGTGATACCAATATATGAAGAGATTGTTTTTAGGTCATACATATGGAATGTATTAAAAAAAGAAAATAAAGATGAATTGAAAATATATTTAACAACTACAGTTTTATTTTCTCTTTATCAAATCGGATATATGGATACAATTATAATGAGAAGTGGATTTAATGATATGATAGTGGGGATTTTTATTAAATGTTCTTTAATGTTGAGTTATGGTGTTTTCATAGGATTTTTTAAGTATAAAATAAAGAATTCCTATTCTTGTATGTTAGTTCATAGTTTTATAAATATATTCGGAAGATAATAAAATGCTAATAAATTATAGAAAAGTACTTTGAAATATGTGAAAGTATGTATGAATATTATTGTGCTAAGAGGGATAGATACGGAATAATCATGAAAATGATTAAAGAGAATCTAATCCCTCTAAAATTATGTACAGAAATTAGTTTATATTTATGTTATGATTAATAATAAATGACAAATTTAGGAGGCAAATATGAAATATAAACTATGTTTGTTTGATTTTGACTATACTTTAGCTGATGCAACTAATCCTATTGTGGAATGTTTTAGACATACTTTTAAGGAAAAAAATATAGAAGGTTTTGACAGAGAAAAAGCTATTAAGACTATAGGTATGACTTTAGATGATGCTTTTCCAGCTTTAACTGGAATAAAAGACGAGGAAAAGATCAAGGAACTTGTAAAAATTTATAGAGCTAAATCAGATGAAATAACAATTGAAAATACAGTTTTATTTGACGATACAATTGAAACATTAAAATATCTTAGGAATAAGGAAATAAGAATTGGAATTGTATCAAGTAGAATGGGTGATAGAATTGATAAAATACTAACACATTTAAATTGTAGAGAATATGTAGACTACATTATAGGATATGAGCATGTTTCATCTCATAAGCCAAACCCAGAAGGACTTATAAAATCATTGGAGTATTTTAAATGTAAAAAAGATGAAGTACTATATGTGGGGGATAGTCATATAGATGCTAAAGCTGCAGAAAATGGAGAAATAGATTTTGTTGGGGTAACTACAGGAACTACTACACAAGAAGATTTTGAGAAATATAATAATATTAAGATAGTAAATAACTTATGGTCTATATTGGAAGTTGTATAGTGTATATTATAATTTAAGATTTTATAAAAGGTGGGGTAACTAATGAAGGAGAGATTTGTAATTACTATAGGAAGAGAATATGGCAGTGGTGGAGGAGAAATAGGAAGACGATTATCTAAGCATTTTGATATACCATGCTATGATAAAGAATTATTAACTATGGTAGCTAAAGAAAGTGGATACTGTAAAGAATATTTTGAAAAATATGATGAAAAACCATTAAAGGTTCTAAGTTATTTTGGGTATAATACAAATTCTAGTACATTACCTATTAATCATCAATTATTTTTAAAACAATTTAATTTAATTCAAAAACTTGCAAAAGAAAGTTCTTGCATATTCGTTGGAAGAGCAGCAGATTATGCATTAAAGGATTTTGATAATGTGGTAAATATATTTATACATGCAGATTTTGAATTTAGAAGAAAAAGAGCTATAAATAATCATAATATAAAAACAGAAGATAGTGCTTCTATAGTGAAGAAAATAGATAAGGAAAGATCGTCATATTATAAGTACTACACAGATACTTCTTGGGGAGATTCAAAAAATTATCATATTTGTTTAAATAGTAGTTTTATTGGAATTGATGAATGTACAAAAATTATAATAGATTTTATTGAAAGAAAATTTAAGTTTTAGAAAAATAAAAAAGCTGAGCATAGAAAAGCCTATGTTCAGCTTTTTGATATAAAGTATAAAATTATTTCACTAAAAGAATATATATGGAATAAAATATTGTATAAGTATATCAAAATGATAATACTAAAATATTTATGGGAGGAGATGAAATAGTGAGTATGATTGATAATTCAAAAGAAATTAAACATGAAAAATGCTTAAAATGTGAAGAAATTTGTTCATGTTGTTGTGATAAAAAATGTATTTGTAATGAATCATGTTATAACAATAAAAATTGTTGTTATTTACATCCAAAAGATGTAAGTATTGTTCAGGTAAATGATCCAAATCTTTTTCAATTAATCACTAGTTTTAATAATTTATATCTTACAGCTATACCTCTTGAAATAAATACAGCATCATATTTAATTGAATCTAGTTCTATACAAAGACCAAATGATACTTTAATAGTAAATGACCCTGGAATTTATTCCATATATGTTTCATTAAAATATAGTTTTAAATTTAATGAAAATATAAAAGTAGGTGATATATTTAGAGTTGATTTTTTAGTAAAGGGAAATGAAGAAGAAATATTTACTATTAATGATACAGTAACAGTACCCAATATAGTTGATGGTGAAAGTGAAGAAATAATTAATACAATTCAAGGTAAAAAACTACAAATAATTGATAAAAACTTGCCATATAAAATTAATATTGAACTGAGAGATTTTCAATTTGATTTAACAATTTTAAATCAAATAATAATAACAGATTTAGTTTTGATTGTAGAGAAAATAATTTAAATATGAAAAAAACCTATAAATTATAACTTTATAGGTTTTTATATTGAAGAAAATCTATATAAAACTAAGATTAGGAATTATCATTAAAAAACCTAATAAAATAATTAAAATGCCAGTATATTTATATAACTTATTATTTAAAAAGTTGTGAAATTTAGAAAATAAATATGCAAAACCTATCATAATAGGAAGGGTACCTAATGAAAATACAAACATGGATGAAGCCCCCATTATAAAACTTCCACTAGATAAAGCGTAAAGTTGCATAGTTTGCAAAGGTCCACAAGGTAAAAAGCCATTTAAATATCCAACAATAAATGGTTTTTTATGATTATTTACACAAGTGCTTTTTTTGAAAATACTAGGCATTTTAATATTGTCTAATATTTTTACTCCAATCATATTTAATCCTGAAATTATCATAAATATGCCTACCATAATCTGAATAAAACTTTGAAAGTTATTAAAACCAGAAAATACGGAACCAAGGGAACCTATTATACCCCCTATGATAGTATAAGAAATTATACGTCCAATATTGTATAATAAAGTAGTTTTAAAAAAATACTTTTTATTGTTTGTATTTTTATCTAAAGACTGTGTAAGCATAATACCGCTGCACATACCTATACAATTAATAGAAGTAAATAATCCGAATATAAATATCATAATAAAAGAAATTTCCTTATTAGTTTGAGATATATTTGAACCTGTTAAAGGATTATTTTCCAGGAAAAATATAGATACAACTAAAATACTCAGACTTAAAACTTTTACTATCATATTATTACTTAAAGAAAAGCCAGAGTTAATTATGGCATTTTTTATTTTATCATCATTACATAGTTCATTTTCATACGTAACGATAACTATGGAATTTTCATGATCAGCATTCACATTTAAAATTCCATCTAGTTGATTAATTTCATGCTCAACAGCAGATTCACATGAGTGGCATTTCATTCCATAAACATCAAAAAACTTAGTTATTTTACTCATATTTTTACCTCAGTATTTATTTTAAACTATATTAAGAATATTATATTATAAAAATATGAAAAAATAATGAAGAGTAAAGGAGATTTTTATTGGAAAATTCATAAAAAATATATATTTTTATGCTAACCTAAATTTAGGGAAATTAATAGGAGGAATTATGTATAATATTTTACTAGTTGATGATGAAAAGAAAATAACTGACGTAGTGAAGGCTTATTTAGATAAAGAAGGGTATAACACTTTTATAGCTCATAATGGAAATGATGCCATAGAATTATTTAAAAATAATACATTTTATTTAGTAATTTTAGATAGAATGTTGCCAGATATAAGTGGTGAGGAAATATGCAAAAAAATAAGAGAGACTTCTTTGGTACATATAATTATGTTAACAGCAAAAACTGAAGATGAAGATAAAATAGATGGATTTAATTTAGGTTGTGATGATTATGTATGTAAGCCTTTTAATGTCAAAGAATTAATTCTTAGAATAAAGGCTGTATTTAGGAAGATGAATAAACATGAAGAAATTCTAAAAATAAAAGATGATATTGAGATTAACACATCTTCTCATGAGACAAAAATAAGAGGAGAGATAGTTAATCTTACTAATACAGAATATAAAATACTTTTATTGTTTGTACAAAATCCAAAGAAAGTTTTTACTAGAGAAGAATTATTAGAGTTAGTTATGGATGATTATTATGAAAAAACAGATAGAATAATAGATGCACATATTAAAAATTTAAGACAAAAGATAGAACTTGATACGAGAAAAGCAAAAATTATTCAAACAGTATATGGAGTGGGGTATAAGCTTGGTATATAATAAGAAAAAATTAAATCTAAACAAAAAGCTAATATTCTATTTGGTCTTAGTGATGATATTAATCATAATAATTATGTCTGTAAGTATAAACTTCACAGTACAAAATAAGTTTTTATATTATTCTTCCATAATTAGTGAAGAGATAATATCTAAAAATGATTTTAAAGAAGTACAAAATTTATTTTTAAAAGATATTAATAATGTAATCATAGGGATATCTCTTTTAATGATTATAGTAGTTATAGCAATGTCCATATTTATATCACAGAAAATTTCTAAACCTATAATTGTAGTATCGAAAATGACTGATGCAATAAAAAAGGGTGGTTATGATCAAACTTTACAATATGAAAGTTACATAGTAGAAATAGATAATTTGATTAACTCCATCAATGATTTATCAAAAGAATTATATAATATGGAAAAATTAAGAAAAGAATTAACTTCAGATATTTCCCATGAATTAAGAACCCCTCTGACAAGTATACAAACACATTTAGAGGCTATGATAGATGGAATTTGGGAGCCTACAGAAGAAAGGTTAAATAGTGTTAATGAAGAAGTAATAAGACTTGGTCATTTAGTAAATCAATTGAAAAATCTAACTAAATTTGATAGTGAAAAAAATAAACTAGAAATAAGTAAAGTTGATTTAAAACAATTAATTAAAAATGTCATATATAATAATCAAAGTTTTGCCTTTGAAAAAAATATAAAAATAGAATACTATTTAGAAGAAATCATAGCAAATGTAGATAAAGAAAAAATATCTCAAGTAATAGTTAATTTAATATCAAATGCTATAAGATATACTAACTGTAATTGTGAAAGAGAAGGCAAAATTATTATTAGGTTATATAGAGAAGATGATTTTATTAAGATAAGTGTAAGAGATAATGGAATAGGAATACCTAAAGAAAGCTTAGATTATATATTTGAAAGGTTTTATAGAGTAGACAAATCGAGATGTAGAAATACAGGGGGAACAGGAATAGGACTTACAATTTGTAAATCTATAATTGAATTACATAATGGCAAAATAGAAGTTAAAAGTGAAATTAATAAGGGGAGCGAATTTATAATAAGTCTTCCTTGTAAATAATTTTTCTTCATAAAATATTCACAAAGTTTTAATAGTATATAAATGTATTAAGTATAGAAATAATAAAATTCATATTGGAAAGGAGAATATACATGGATTTAAATATGCGTAGCAATGATATAAAAATAAGTGGAATGAGTTGTGCGTCTTGTGCGAAAGCCGTAGAAAGAGCAGTGAAAAAACTAGATAATAGTGTAGAAGCAAGTGTAAATATGGCAACGGAAAAATTAAGTATATCTTATGATGAAAGAAAAGTAAAAAGTGAAGATATAGAAAAGGCTATAGAAAAAGCTGGCTTTGGTGTAGTAAAAGAAGCAGAAAATAAAGAAGTTATTATTCCCATCGGAGGAATGACTTGTGCATCTTGTGTCAAAGCAGTAGAAAGAGCTGTTAAAAAAATAGATGGTGTAGAAAGTGTTCAAGTAAATTTAGCAACAGAAAAAGCATCTATTTTTTATGAAGTAGGAAAAGTTAAATTATATGAAATCAAAGGTGCTATAGAGAAGGCTGGATTTAAAGTTTTAGAAATGGAAAAGAAGCAAAGTGTAGATGAAGATAAATTAAGAAAAGAAAAAGAGATGAATACTTTACTTACTAAATTTATAGTGGCGTCTATATTTGCTGTTCCTCTATTTTATATAGCAATGGGTCATATGATACCAAAACCAATTGGTCCTCTACCTTTACCTAAGATAATAGATCCAAATATAAATCCGCTAAACTTTGCACTAACACAACTATTTTTAACTATACCAATAGTTATCGCAGGAAATAAGTTTTTCTCTAAAGGTGTTAAATCTATGATAGGAAAAGCACCTACTATGGATTCTTTAATAACGATAGGCTCAAGTGCAGCACTTATATATAGTTTATATTCATTATATTTAGTTTCAAAAGGTGATGTAATGGCAGTACATCATATGTATTTTGAAAGTGCTGGAGTTATAATTACTTTAGTTTTACTTGGAAAGTATTTTGAAGCTCGTGCAAAGGGTAAAACAGGTGAAGCTATAAAAAAATTAATGGGGCTTAGTCCAAAAACAGCAATAATAATTAAAAATGATAAAGAAATAGAAATACCAATCGAAGAAGTAGAAGTTGGAGATATTATATTAGTTAAACCAGGTTCAAAAATACCTGTAGATGGAACTGTTATAGAAGGCCATACTTCTGTAGATGAATCCATGTTAACAGGTGAAAGTATGCCAGTTGAAAAAAATATTGGTAGTTCAGTTGTGGGAGCTAGTATAAATAAAAATGGTACTATTAAATTTAAAGCAGAAAAAGTAGGTAGTGATACAGCTATTTCTCAAATAATTAAATTAGTAGAAGATGCTCAAGGATCTAAGGCACCTATTGCAAAACTTGCTGATATTATAGCGGGATATTTTGTTCCAGTAGTAGTTTGTATAGCTATAGTTTCAGGGCTTGCTTGGTTTATATCAGGAAAAGATGTAGTATTTTCACTAACAGTATTTATAGCTGTTTTAGTTATAGCTTGTCCATGTGCATTGGGACTTGCAACACCAACAGCCATAATGGTTGGAACAGGAAAAGGTGCAGAAAATGGTATACTTATAAAAGGTGGAGAAGCCCTAGAGATTACTCACAAAATTAATACAATAGTATTTGATAAGACAGGTACCATAACTGAAGGTAAACCAGTTGTTACAGATATAATAACTTCTAATAATATAACTGAAGATGAATTATTAAAGATAGCTGCCAGTGCAGAAAAATCTTCAGAACATCCTCTTGGAGAAGCTATTGTAAGAAATTGTGAAGAAAAGAATTTAGGATTCTATAAAGTTGATAAATTTATGGCTCTACCAGGTCATGGAATAGAAGTAATAATAGATAATAAAGATATATTACTTGGAAATATAAAGTTGATGAATGATAAAAATATTCATATAGAAAATTTAGACTTGGAGTCTGACAAACTTGCTGGTGAAGGTAAAACACCTATGTATATTGCTATAGATGGAAAAGTGGCTGGTATTATAGCAGTGGCTGATATAGTAAAAGAAAATAGTACAAGAGCTATCAAAAAGCTTCATGATATGGGAATAGAAGTTGCAATGATTACAGGAGATAATGAAAAAACTGCTAAAGCAATTGCTTCTCAAGTAGGAATAGATAGAGTTTTAGCAGAAGTTTTACCACAAGATAAATCAAGTGAAGTTAAAAAGCTTCAAGATGAAAATAAATTTGTTGCTATGGTTGGTGATGGAATAAATGATGCACCAGCTTTAGCTCAGGCAGATATAGGTATAGCCATAGGTAGTGGTACAGATGTGGCTATGGAATCAGCAGATATTGTTTTAATGAGAAGTGACTTATTAGATGTGCCAACTGCCATAAGACTTAGCAAAGCTACAATGACAAATATAAAAGAAAACTTATTCTGGGCATTTGGATATAATGTAATAGGAATACCAGTTGCTGCAGGTGTACTTTATTTATTTGGTGGACCACTTTTAAGTCCAGTAATAGCAGCTTTAGCTATGGCATTTAGTTCAACATCAGTTTTATTAAATGCATTAAGACTTAAAAGATTTAAAGTAGAGAAATAATATTATATAATAGGCAGCTCATAAACAGAGTTGTCTATTTTGATTATTAAGAAATTATATCTACTAATCAAAAACATACTATTTATATATGCATAAAATACATATTATAATAAATTTAATTTAAAAAGATAAGGAGAAAACTTATGAGTATAAGAGCCATACATCACGTTTGTATTCAAACAGAAAATTATAAAGAATCTTTAGATTTTTATAATAAAATTTTAGGTTTTGAAATTATAAAGGAAAGTAAAAATTTTCATAAGAGAGAATATAATACTTGGCTAAAACTAGGTGACTTTATGATAGAACTACAAACACCTAAAAAAGAAGATAGTTTTAACAAATGGAGTAATTTAAATGCAGGTCCAGTACATATGGGATTTCTAGTTGATAATGTGCAAGCAGAGTATGAAAGAATTAGAAACTTAGGATATGAAAATTTCAAAGTTAAAAATGGAAAAGTAGTTTATGAAGTAGAGGGAGAAAGCTTATTTAAAATAAAAGCTCCAGAAGGAACAGAAATAGAAATAAGAGATACTGATATAAAGTAATTGTGAATTTTAACCTTAAGGTTTTATAGAAAGTTAAAACTTATAATCAATAATACATATAATAAAAAGACACAGGATAAATAAATATACTGTGTCATTTTTATTTTATAAAGTTATCTATGAATGTTTAAAAGTAGAGCAATTAGCTTCTGTATAAACAACTACATTGTTTCCATTCACATTAATGCTTTCAGCTGTGCAAGCTTGATTTTTATTATAGACACAAGTTTGTACTGTACATACCAATGCATCACATGGACCAGAAGCATTTGTATTATTAGTTAGATTAGAATAATCTTTCATATCGAGGAAATTCCCACAAGCTGTATGACATGCTTCCTTAGCTTGCCCGCCTTTTATATTAACTATATTTGAATAACAAACGCTAGACTTATTATGAGAACAATTAGTTACATTACAATTAATTTTTGTCATTTGAAAACCTCCTATTCAGAAAAATATCTGTCTAATAAACCTTTAAATGCTCTACCATGTCTAGCTTCATCTTTACACATTTCATGAACAGTATCATGTATAGCATCAAGATTTTGTTTTTTAGCAGCAGTAGCTAATTCTTTTTTACCGGCACAAGCTCCAAATTCTGCTTCAACTCTAGCTGATAGATTTTGTTTAGTACTAGGATATACAACTTCACCTAATATTTCTGCAAATTTAGCAGCATGTTCAGCTTCTTCCCAAGCTATTCTTTTATAGGCTTCGGCAACTTCAGGATATCCTTCTCTGTCTGCCTGTCTACTCATGGCAATGTACATACCAACTTCTGAACATTCGCCTAAAAAGTTTGCTCTTAAATCCTCGATTATTTGGGAATCTATATCTTTTGCAATACCTATTCTATGTTCATCAGCCCATACCATTTCTTCTTTTGCTTCAACAAATTTATCAGCGCCAACTTTACAAACTGGACAGATATCAGGAGGAGTTTCTCCTTCATGTATGTATCCACAAACAGTACAAATAAATTTTTTCATTTATTACACTCCTTTGCTTATTTATGTGACATTTTTATTATTTTCATAAATATATAAAGATATTCACTTTATAAATTAATAAATTTTAATTAGATTTTTATAAATAATGAGCTGAGTAGTTAATATTGATAATGTAATTTTTATTTAGTAAAATGTATACTAAGCTTTATAAATCTAAAGAAGTTGTATTTATCAATATACAAGGAAGGAAATTAGAATGAATAGTATGGATTTTAAAGGTATTTCTTATTTAAAATATGGAAATGATAAGCAAATAAAAAGTTATAATATACTTACTAAAATAAACATTTTTAATATATTAAAAGACTATATGCCCATATTAGTTGGAACAATACCATTAGGTATAGATATTGAAAATAGTGATTTAGATATAGTTTGCCAAGTGTATGATTTTGAAAAGTTCAAACAAATATTATTTGATAACTTTAATAAATATAAGAATTTTAGAATAGTAAATAAAGAAAATAATATAATGATATGTAATTTTATTGTGGATGATATGGAAATAGAAATATATGCTTCTAGTCAAAAATCTCATAAAGCTAATGGATATAGACATATGATAGTTGAATATAAATTACTAAACTTATATGGAGAGGATTTAAAAAAAGAAGTAATTAGACTAAAAAAAGAAGGATTAAAAACTGAGCCTGCTTTTGCTAAAATACTTAATTTAAACGGAAACCCTTACGAAGAATTATTATTATATGAAGATAAATTGGATAATTAAAATATTAAAATCCCTTAGTCAAAATTAAGGGATTTTATATTATAAGTTCTTACTTTTCATTGTTAATCTTTTTTATACTATCATTATTTATCTCTTCTTTCAAAGATTTTAAATAAGTTGAAAACTCAACTTGCTTGGAACCATGCTCAAGATTTAAAGTATATTCAAGGGGAATCCATGTAGAGATAGGAGCTTCATTATGTTGTAAAACAACTTCCATTTTATCTAGAGCTTTGTAAATTTTAGCTTCTAAAGTTTTTTGCTCGTCCATTTCTGTAAATAATTCTCTTAACTTTTTATTATAAGGAGTAGGTAAAGAATCTATCCAAGAATATAATTTTTCACTTTCAATCTTTTCATCCTCAGCAGTTTTATTAAAAACAGGAATATCTCCTGTAAAGGCCTCACCCATATCATGAAAAATACACATTTGAATTACTTTATTTATATCAGCTTCGGGAAACTCGTCGGCCACAAAATATGCTAATAGAGATAATCTCCAACTATGTTCTGCTACACTTTCTTGTCTACCTATTGATGTCCAAGAATGTCTGGTATAATTTTTAAGATTCTCAGCTACTGACATAGTTTCTATTAATTGTCTAGTATTCACTTATATATACCTCCAATATTATTTAAATATAATTATAAATTAGTTTAATATTTTATAAAAGAAGAATTTAATTGAAAGGGAAAGATTTAATAATATAGAAATCTTTAAAAAATAAAAATTATTTTAGTTTATTAGAAAAAGGGGGATAAAATTATGATTGAAGAAAGAATTAAGTTTGAGGAAAAGGAGCTAAGTCCCATGAGTGGATGGATGGGCTTATTAATTGGGTTAATTTTAATATTAATTTTTCCAATAACAATTTATTTTACAATAATTAACGATATAGTATTTCCAACAATACTAGGAATAATAAGTTTTGTGGTTGGTATTTTTGTACTTTGTGGATTAAAAATTTTAAATCCAAATGAAGCTATAGTGTTAGTTTTATTTGGTAATTATTATGGAACTATTTCAAAAGAAGGATTTTATTTTGTAAATCCATTTTGTACAGCCATAAACCCAACTTATGAATCACCTGCTTTGAGAGTTTCTAAGGGGAAAGAAGATGATGGAAAATCTGAAGCTAGTATAACTTCTGCTACAAAGAAAGTATCTCTTAAAGCTTTAACACTAAATAATGGAATACAAAAAGTTAATGATGAGATAGGAAATCCTATTATGATAGGCGTAGTAGTAATTTGGAAAGTTATAAATCCTACAAAAGCAGTATTTAATGTGGATAATTACAAAACCTATCTATCAATTCAATGCGATACAGCTCTTAGAAATGTGGCAAGACTTTATCCCTATGATGTAAATGATGCATCAGATGAAAAAACTCTTAGGGGATCTTCTCAAGAAGTAGCAGATAAATTAAAAGAAGAATTACAATCAAGGGTACATGTAGCAGGATTAGAAGTAAGTGAAGTTAGAATAACTCATCTAGCTTATGCACCAGAAATTGCAGCCGCTATGCTTCAACGTCAACAAGCTGAGGCTATAATAGCAGCTCGTAAAAAAATTGTAGAAGGAGCTGTAGGAATGGTGGAAATGGCTCTTAACAGTTTAAATGAAAATGATATTGTTAAACTAGATGACGAGAAAAAAGCTGCTATGGTTAGCAATTTGCTAGTTGTTCTTTGTGGAAACAAAGATGCTCAACCTATTGTAAATGGTGGTAACTTAAACTAAGGTTAAAGTGTAAAAGATATTAATTTGTTGACAAACTATTTTAAGAATAATTATAATTAACTTATAAGAATTAAATATAATATATAAATTTCTACTGAAGTAGATAAGATGAATATACACTCTATTGCCATGAAGGTAAATCATACATGTTGTATGACTTTTTGGTAATGGAGTTTTTTATTTTTAGTAAAATTTATTGATAAGGGTGATATAAGTATGAATGATTTCAAAGGGGTTATAATTGATCGTTGGGAAAATAGCGCAAAGGGATACGATACATATATACAGGGAGAAATAAATACATTTAAAGAGAAAGAATGGACTAATTTAATTTTGTCAGAAGTGGAAAATGAAAAATTAAATATACTTGATATCGGAACAGGACCAGGATTTTTTTCTTTAATTTTATCTAAACATGGACATAAAATGACAGGGATAGATTGTTCTACTGAAATGATAAAAATAGCTAAGAAAAACTGTAAAAATAGAGAATGTGAATTTTATGTTATGGATAGTCACAAACTTGATTTTCAAGATAACTCTTTTGACATGATAGTTTGTAGAAATGTTACTTGGACATTGTACGATCCAGAGGAGGCTTATAAGGAGTGGACTAGAATTCTAAAGCCTGGAGGAAAACTTATAATATTTGATGCTAACTGGTATTTATCATACTTTGATGAAGATCTAAGAAAAGAGGTTGAAAAAGCAGAAGATAATTATAGAAGTAAGTATGGTATACCTTATGAATCGTGTACAAAAGAAACACCTGATGAATTTTATAAATCTTTGCCTATGTCAAGTAGGCTAAGACCAAAGTGGGATCAAAACTATTTAAGAAAATTAGGATATGAGAATATAAAAATTAATAGTGATATAATAAATAAGGTCTATGATGAAAAAGAAATGACATTATATGGCTGCACACCATTATTTAAAATAGTAGCTACAAAAAGAAATAGTGAAGTATATTCAAATAATTAGGGAGTTAAAAGAATATAAGATATATGAGATAAAAAATCATTTATTTACTTTAATAATGTATACTTATTATAAGTAAAATTTGTAAGTAACTAAGAAAAGTAATAGGAGATGAAAATAATGAAAATATCTTTTACTAGATATCAGAAAATAGGTGAAATTTTATGCGCATTGCTTATATTAAGTCTAATTATTTATGTTATAGCTTCATGGAACCATATTCCTGAGAAAATACCTACACATTTCAATTTTAAAGGTGAGATAGATTCTTGGGGAAGTAAAAATACAATATTTTTTGATGTGGGTATGACAATTGGTTTATATCTATTATTAACCGTTGTAAACTTTTTTCCAAACATATGGAATGTTCCAATTGCTAAGAAAAGTCCTGAAAGAGCATATAAATTATGTAGAGATATGCTTATAAACTTAAAAATTATTATTATCCTAAACTTTTCATATATAACCTACTGTACTGTAGAGCAGATTAATATGTCTGCTATAGTAACAATAGCATTTTTAATATTAGTTTTAGTAGTTACATTTGGATATACCGTATATATACTAATTAAATGCTAAACATTATAAAAAATACTTTTGTTAATGCTTGTAATTTAGGTTAATATTATTTGCTTAGTAAGTAATAATAAAGAATATATATATTAAAATAAATTAAACCTACGAAATAATCCTAGGAAATGCAATTGACTTGGAGAATTATATATAATAGAATATATTTGTTAAAAGAACCATTAGATGTGGTGTATTATAGTTAATTTATAATCTCAGTGCAAGAAAGGTTGTAATGGTTCAATTAAAATAAAATAGAAGTAAAAGCCAAATAAGTGCACTTAGTATACTTATTTGGCTTTTTTATTTTACAAAAAGGAGGATAAATCATGACAAATTTAAATTTATTGAAGGATAATGAAAGAAAAGTTTTTTATCATTATTTAATACCATCTATATGTTCTACTCTTGTTACATCTATTTATATATTAGTAGATACCCTTATAATTGGACAAGGAGTAGGAGCAAAAGGAATTTCTGCTTTAAATATATTTCTACCATTTTTCACTATTTATAATGGAATAGGTCTCATGTTTGGTTTAGGTGGAGGGATTTTAATCTCCATAGAAGACGGTATAGGAAATAAAAAGAAAGCTGATAGCTACTTTAATTCTGCTTTTATAGGTGTAATAGTAATAGGAATTATTTTTACTTTATTAACAAATATATTTTTAAAAGATATAGCTTATTTTCTTGGAGCTAATGAAAATAGTATTGATTTAGTTATGGAATATGGAAGATGTATATCTTTATTTATACCTACATTTATAGCCTCTAACTTTTTATCACCAATTGTTCGTAATAAGAAATCACCCAAACTGGCAATGATGTCAGTTCTTATAGGAGCGGGTTTAAATATTATTCTTGATTATATATTTGTTTTCCCTATGAATATGGGCATGATTGGTGCTGCATTGGCAACAGTTATAGGAAGCTTAACAACAAGTTTAGTTCTTTTAACTCATTTTATAAAGAAGGAAAATAGAATAAAGGTGTCTTTAAAAGAAGTATCTTTTGAGATGATACAAAAAATAATAAGTTGTGGTGGTTCTACTTTTTTAATGGAAGTAGCTAGTGGATTTGTAATATTTATATTTAATATTCAAATTTTAAGATATATAGGCGATATTGGTATAGTAGTTTATGGAATTATATCAAATTGTGTAATAGTGGGAATGGCTTTATTTAATGGTGTAGCTCAAGCCAGCCAACCAATTATAGCTACTAATTATGGAGCAAAAGAAAACAAACGTGTTCAAACAGTATTAAAATATGCAATGATAACAACTATTTTAATAGGTTGTATACTATTTGCCATAGTATTTATATTTACAGAAGAGGTAATTTGTACCTTTGTTAAGGCTGATGAACAAATTATATATATGGGAATTCCAGCAGTGAGAATGTACTTAAGTGCGTTTTGTATAATGAATATAAATATATTACTTTGTAATTACTTCCAATCTGTTGGAATGGAAAAACCATCAATACTAATTTCTATTATAAGAGGATTTTTACTTAATATAATACTTGTGTTAAGTTTACCGATGATATTAGGAGGATATAGTTTGTGGATAATAGTTCCAATAACAGAAATTATAACTTTACTGGGAATAGTAATGTATACTAAAAAATCTAATGTAAAAATATTAGATAAAATTGCAATATAGTAATTTTTATTTTAATTAATATGTGAAGGGGAAAATTATAATATAGGCGAAAAATTAAATGAAAGGATGAAAAGATGGAAATAAGTAAATTAGGTGAAGTCTTAAGATCTTATACAGATAAATTAAAATATAATAGTGGATTTGCTGCATTTAAAAGAAATTATGTTAGCAATGATTATGTAAATATAAGAGGAAATGAAGCCACTTTTTATGGAACAGTTTTTGATGAACATCATAGAAGAAGTTATACAGCTATGATAAATATTGATACTGACAAAAGGACAATTTCTAATGTAAGTTGTGACTGTCAAAATGTATTTAATAACAAAGGTCCTGTAGTTTGTCCTCATATAGTGGCAACAGTGCTTACAGGAATAAAAAAATTAAGAGACAAAACAAAAGAAGAGTTTTCTGAAGGAGATGTGGTTTTAAATCCTTCTGTAATATTTGATATTAGTCAGTCAAGAAATGGAAACTTAGGAGGTAACTTGAGTATTGATGGTATTGATAAAAATGAATATGAGAATATATTTCAATCTTATAAAGAAAATTATAAATACCATCTTATGCCAGATGGCAGTTATATAGATTTAAAAAATAATGATTTAGAGAAAATATTTCAATTAATAGATGTACTAGGAATCTACGGTGATTTTAACAAAATAAAAATACCAGAAAGTAAGGCTATTTTTCTAGAAAAATTTTTAGATGATGAAAGTCTAAGTTTTATTAGTGGGAAAAAATATATAGATAATGTAATTAAAAAATATAATAAACTAGATACAAATATAAAAGTACCTGAAAATTTAAAGGCAACTCTTAGAGATTATCAAGTAGAAGGTTTTGAATTTTTTAATACTTTAGCAAATTACAACTTTGGTGGAATATTAGCAGATGAAATGGGACTTGGTAAAACAGTACAGACTTTAGCTTTTTTACTTTCACAAAAAGATAAAAAAAGTATAGTAATAACTCCTACATCATTAATTTTTAACTGGAAAAGTGAATTTGAAAAATTTACACCAGATATTAAACTTGGTATAGCTTATGGTAATAAAGCAAACAGACATAAAATACTAGAAAATTATAAAGATTATGATGTGATATTAACTAGTTATGGAACTTATAAAAATGATATGGAAAAATATGAAGACTTAGAGTTTGACTACTGTATAATAGATGAAGCTCAAAATATAAAAAATCCAGACTCAATTATTACAAAAGCTATAAAAACAGTTAATGCTAGAGTGAAATTCGCTTTAACGGGAACTCCAATTGAGAACAATCTTATGGAGCTTTGGTCTATATTTGACTTTGTAATGCCAGGATATTTATATAATAAACATAAGTTTGAAAAAATATTTGCAAATAATGAAAAAAATTATTCACAGTTAAAGAATTTAATTAAACCATTTATGCTTAGAAGAACTAAAAAAGAGGTTATTGATGAATTGCCAGAAAAAATAGAACAAAAATTTTATGTTGAATTGGAAAAAGAGCATAAAAGAGCATATAGGAGTTTTGTTAATTTAATAAAAAGAAGAATATTAGAAAATAATGAAGATAATATGACTGTATTTTCATATTTGACTAAACTTAGACAGCTTAGTATTGCACCGGAAATAATAGTGAAAAATTATAAAGGTAAAAACTCTAAATTAGAAATATTAATGGATATAATAAAACAAGAAAAAGATAGAAAAATTTTAGTTTTCTCTCAGTTTACAAAAGTTCTCAAACTTATAGAAGAAAGATTAGAAGAAGAAAATATATCTTATTCTTATTTAGATGGAAAAACAGATCCGAAGCAAAGAGTAAAGCTTGTGGAGGAATTTAATAATAGCAAAGAAAAAAGAGTATTTTTAATATCGCTAAAAGCAGGAGGTACAGGATTAAATTTAACAAGTGCATCTATGGTAATTCACTTTGATCCTTGGTTTAATCCAGCTGTTGAAGCTCAGGCTAGTGATAGAGCACATAGAATTGGCCAAAGAGATGTAGTAGATGTAATAAAGTTGATTTCTAAAAATACAGTAGAAGAAAAAGTTATATCTATGCAAGATGATAAAAAAGAACTGATAGAAGATATAATTAATTCTAATTTAGAAAATGTAACAGCTCTAAAAAAATTATCAAAAGAAGATATTATAGATTTATTTGAAAATATGGAATAAAAAACAAGAAAAAAGATGGCAAAACCATCTTTCAAGTTATAATTCATACTCGGGGAAAGTAAGAATATATTTAAGATAATTATTATATATAAGGGTTAAAATACTTGAAAAACAAAAAAGTCAGAAGCTCATAGCCTTCTGACTTTTTATATATCATTCAAAATATAATTATTAATTATCTTATTATTAATATTATGATACATTGGTTCACATAATTTGTCAATTATATTTTATATTTTATATTGTAGCAAAAAAAGATTTCTAACATAGAATTATTAATAAAAGAGGATTTTAGTTTTTATAGGGGGATAGTGATATATGATTATTAGAAATGATATGGATGTATCTTATGTAAGAGTATTTCATGCTTCACCAAATGCACCAGCAGTAGATGTTTATATTAATAAAGCACTTGTTTTTAGTAATATAAGCTTTAAAGATTTCTCAGAATATATTCCACTTTCAAAGGGAGAATATGAAATGGAAGTATATCCGGCGAATCAAAAAAATACACCAGTAATTACAGAAAATATTCAAGTACCAGAAAAGCAAGTTATTACAGTAGCAATAGCAGGAAATCTTGATGATCTTCAAGTGGTTCCATATATAGAAGGAAATGCAGAAGATCTACCAGTAAATCAAAGTAGAGTAAGAGCTATACATTTATCACCAGATGCACCAGAAGTTGATATACTTGTAAATAATAACTTAGCTTTTGATGATGTAGGCTTTTTAGATGCAAGTGATTATATACAACTTCCTTCTGCTATCTATGATGTAACAATAAATATAGCAGATACACAAGATATTGTATTATCTTTGAGACCAGACTTTAAAAGCCAAAAAGTTTATACTATTTATATAGTTGGTAACCCGCCAGATTTATCAGGGATACAATCATTAGATGGTACTACATTTGTAAGATTTATTCTAAAGAAATAGAGGTAATATACCTCTATTTTTTAGAATAAATCTTTACTATCTATAAAATGTATAATAATTGAAATATATATTAAATACTATTATAATTACAGTATAATTGGGAAAGATAAAGGTTTTACATTGAAGGAGGTATAATATATGGGACAGTATGAAATATTTACAGATGCTACAAGTGATTTGCCACAAGAAATAATTGATACTCTTGGAGTTAAAGTTATTCCTATGGATTTTGAGATAAATAATAAAGTTTACTCTCATTATCCTGATGAAAGGAATCTTGATAGCAAAACATTTTATGAAATGACTCAACAGGGGATAATGGCAACAACTACACAAATTACTCCAGCTAGATTTATAGAATATTTTATTCCTACACTTGAAGAAGGTAAGGATATATTATATATTTGTTTTTCATCTGGTTTAAGTGGTACATACGGATCATCACAAGTTGCTATTCAAAATTTAAAAGAAGATTATCCAAATAGAAAAATAATGTCAGTTGACTCTTTATGTGCATCATGCGGAGAAGGTCTTTTAGTTTATTTGGCAGCTAAGGAAAAGGAAAAAGGTAAAACTATAGAAGAATTATATAATTGGGTAGAAGAAAATAGACTAAATATTTGTCACTGGTATAAAGTAGATGACTTATTCCATTTAAAAAGAGGTGGAAGAATAGGCTCTATTGCAGCTACTTTTGGTACGGCACTTAATATAAAGCCATTACTAAATATGGATAATGAAGGTAAACTTCAATTGGTTGAAAAGGTAAGGGGAACGAAAGCTTGTGAGCATCACATGATTAATAAATTAAAAGAAAATTATTTGCCTAATAAGTATGATACAATAATAATATCCCATGCAGATTGTGAATATGAAGCATTGTCATTGGAAAAAATGTTGAGAAAAGAGTGTGAAGTTGGGGAGATAATTCACTCAAAAATAGGACCTGTAATAGGGGCTCATAGTGGTAAAGGTACATTATTAATCAACTTTTATGGGAAGAAAAGACAATAATTATATATATGAATTTTATGTGAGATTGTAGACTAAGTTAAGCATATAACTAAAATAAATAAAAATACACCTAATTAATTTTTTAGGTGTATTTTTTATGTTTGTGAATTTTTATGAAAAGATGAATTCATGAAATTCAAGTTTTATCCTCTTGTTTCCTGACACATCATCTAGCACATATGTTATTCTAAATATAGTTAAGAAAATGTTTTACCAAAGTTTATAGATTATTCTAAAAATGGTTAAGAAAATGTTTTACTAAAATAGACAAGCAATACAAATAAAAAATAATAACAAAGAAAAATAGAAATTGGAAGGAATATAATTATGAGTACAACAAATAAAAAAATACAAAAAGGTTGGATGATACTAGCAGTTTGTATGTTAATACAAGCAATACCATACTGTATAGCAGCAAATATACAACCATTATTCATAAGTTCAATAATAGCAGAACACGGATTTAGTTTAACTGGATTTTCATTAATATTTACTATAGGAAGTATAGTATCAGCAGTTGTAGGACCGTTTATAGGTTCATTATTTAGAAAAGTACATTTAAAAATTATGTATACTGTAGGAGCTGTGTTATGTGGTGGAGGATTTATATTATTCTCTATGTGTGATACACTACCAAAATTCTATGCAGTAGCAGCATTAGTTAATACAGGGGCGGCAATAATATCTTCTATAGGGGTACCGCTTTTAATAAACTCATGGTTTGATGGAAATATTAGAGGAAAAGCTTTAGGACTTGCATTTGCCGGAGGATCATTCGGTAACATATTCATGCAACAATTAGTTATGCGTTCAATAGCTGGAAATGGAACTTCAAGCACTTACTTCACATTTGGAGTAGTTTCGTTAGCAGTATCTTTAGTTATAGGGTTATTCTTAGTAAAAATGCCTAAAGATGAAAGTGAAATAGTTAAAGGAAATAATAAAGATTCAGAAGTAGCAGAAAATAATACTGAAGAAGTAGATATATCTTATACATTAAAAGAAGCACAAGGTACAAAATACTTCTGGATGATAGCAGTAGGATTCTTATTTGTAGGTCTTTATGTATCTGCTTACTCAGTACAACATGCTAACTATTTCCAAAGTGAATTAAAATTAACAGCATCAGCTATAGGACTTACTGGTTCAATATTTGCAGTATGTTCATTATTTGGAACTATAATAGGTGGAATACTATTCGATAAATTAGGTGTTGTAAAAACATTATTAATATCTGCAGTATCAGTTGCAGCTTCAGGAGTAAGTATAGTACTTGCTGGAACTAACCCAATATTTGCACATTTATTCTCTGCTGTAAAAGGTTTAGCAACATTCATATATATGATGGCACCTGCATACTTAGTTGGAGAATACTTCGGTAAAAAAGAATATGGTTCAATATTAGGTATGGTTCAATTAATATTCGCTATAGGATTCTCAGGTGGATCTGTATTATTCGGTGTTTTAGTATCTATATTTGGATATAATACAACTTGGATGATAATACTAGGATTTGTAGTTATGGCATTCTTCTTATTAATAACTGCATCTAAAGGTATGATTAAGTTAAATAAAGAAAGAAAAGAAAATATGGCTAAAATGTCAGCTTAATATAAAAAAAGAGTGAATCACTGATTCACTCTTTTTTTATATTATTTAACATCTTCACCTAAAGTATTGTTTATTATTCTTGTATAGCTTATGGATTTTGATACCCTATCTAAAATATCATCTTTATCTGATAAAATTAAATCTTCACCGTAATTCCAAAGTTTATCAAAGAGATTATCAGACATTTTCTTAAAGTTAGTATCTCTTAATATAGAGTAATCATTTTTACCTGATACAGGATGTACTTTTATAAATTTAAGATTTTTAGAAAGGTAAAAAGATGGATTATCTGTATACTTAAAATCTTCTATAAAATTACCATCAACTAATCTTATTTCTACTTGATTATCTTCCATTAATATTTTTTCAATGTAAGATATATGTCTCTCTCTTTCTTTAAAGGTTAAAGTTACTGGAGTATTGAAAAAGTGAAGGCATCCAGATGACATATATTTTCTAAGTTCCACTTCATATATAAGAACTTTCAACTTAGACTTGTAAGTAGCATTGTGTAAAAATACATTTATTTTTCTAAGTTCATTTATAAGTTTTGGATTATCACCAAAGACTCTATGAGCAATTTCCATAAATAAATCTTCTGGCATGAAAAATTCATTAATAGAACCTAGAAGACATCTCAAATCATTATTCATTATATATTGTATATAAGTTTGATCTTCTATCATATCAATAGGCGATTTTTTTAAGCAAAGATCTTTACCTTTACTTCTAAGTTTATATTCTAAATTATAATAAAATTCATTGATTAAATTTTTATCTTTAGATGTATTACTAAATAAGCACTCACCATCATTGTAGAAAATACTAGTGCATAAAAATCTATCTTTTATTATGAAAAAAGTAACATTGCTACTAACATCACAATTATATAATTTAAAATTAAGTTTAGGATAAGATGATAAAATACTTATGGTAAGAAGGGAATTTAGCACTTCTTCTGTATTTTCACCATCAAAGCCTAATAAGAAGTTAATTTTAACGTTAGTATGCTTGCTTAACTCATAAAAATATTTTTTCATATTAAAAAGGGCTATCTTATCTTTATGGTTTAATGAAAGTAAATTTACAGCAATTATGATATCTAAGTCATTACCGGCATTTACATTAAACTCTATTTCTTCAACAATATGTTTTTGAAGTAGTGTAGGCTTTACTTCACAAGTTGAGTTGTAGTACTCTTGAGAAATAGAAGTCATAGGTATGTTTTGATTTCCTTTATTATTTGAGTTTTCAAAGTATACCTCTTGTAAAGTATTTTTGATATATTCATAAAGAAAGTCATCATCATCTCTTTCTAGTTCGAAATATTCTACTAAATTTTCTTTTGTATCATCATCTAGAGATTCTATTATAAAATTTGAAATATCTTCACAAATTTCTGTAGCTCTTTTAAAGCTAGGTAGATTTTTGGAGTTTACCCATTTATTGATATATGATGCATCGTATCCTAAATAAGAGGCTAATGAAGATTTCTTTTGTTTAGATATATATAGTAAATTTTCCAACACACCTCCAAAAGTTCTACTATTCAATGTAATCCCTCATTTCTGTCATAAATTTAAATGTCTATTAAAAAAATATTATATCATTATTATTTTAACCTTTGAATAAAAACTATGAATTTTATTGAAAAAGAAATTCAGTTTATTGAATCACTATATAAAATATAATTCTATATTTTAAAATATGTTTATTTATTATGGATTATTTGAAGAAAAAAATGTAATTATATATAATGAATTATAAAATTTAAATTGTTGATATATAGTAAAAAAATAAAATATTATGGTAATATTTTATTTACTAATAGTTATTATAGGTTCAATAAATTTAACTTATGTTAATATGTAAAAAAATACATAGTAAAAATGTTGAAATTTGTAGAAATGTAAGTTAAAAATATGTTAAAATATAAAAATAATTTCTTAGAAAGGTTACGATTATATTATGAATAATAAAAATTCCTATGCATTAGTATTCGGAGTATCAGTATTTGATATTTGTGGATTTACGGATAATAATTATAGATGCAATGACTCTAACCCAGGTCAGGTGAAGACTTCTTTTGGAGGTGTTTGTAGAAACATAGCTGAATGTATGTCTAGAGTAGGAGTTAATACTAAGTTTATATCAATCTTAGGAGACGATGAAACTGGAAATAGAATGCTAGAGTATTCAAAGCTTATGAATTATGATATGAGTGATTCTTTAATTGTAAAAGGTGGACATACACCAACATATATGGCAATACTAAATCATCAAGGGGAAATGGTATCAGCAGTAGTAGATATGAAAATAATAGATAAATTTACTACAGAATTTATTGATTCTAAAGCTGATTTAATAAAAAACTCTGAGTATATGATATTAGACTCAGATAGACCTGATATAGTAGAACATATACTTAAAAACTTTAATGGACAAACTAAATTTATATTAGATCCAGTATCAGCTGCAAAGTCAGAAGGTATAAAACACCTAATTAAATATTTCCATACTATTAAGCCAAATAGATATGAAGCTGAAATAATGTGTGGTTTTAAAATAAAAAATGATGAAGACTTAAGAAAAGCTGGTAAATACTTCGTTGATTTAGGTATAAAAAATGTATTCATAACTTTAGATGAAGATGGAATATACTACAACAATGGAGTAGAAGAAGGTAAATTAAAGGCAAATGATTCTAAAGTTGTAAATGTTACAGGAGCAGGAGATTCTTTTGTAGCAGGTATAGCTCATGGTTATATGGAGGAAGCTTCATTAATAGATACACTTAAATTTGCCATATCTATGTCTACAATAACAATATCAACAGAAGAAACTATTCATCCTGAATTATGCTATGATTTAGTTAAAGATTATGTTGATAATATAAAATGGACTCATACAAAATATAATAAATAATTTTTAATAAAAAATAAAGAAGACTGTATGTAAGTTTCTATACTTATTTACAGTCTTCTTAATTATATTTATATATTGAATTAATGAGAGTGCTGCATATTTTTTTGTTGCGTTTTTTTATCTAATTCTCCTTTTAAAAACTTTTTGTGAAGATAGTATGCATATACAAAAGGACATAATAAGAAAATACTTATCATTATTATACTTAAAAATAATAAATAATACTGTGAACTAAATAACAGCATAGGAAAAAATACTATGCTACCACTATACCAAAGAAATCCACAGAATCTATGAACTCTACTCCAAATAATTGAATTTTCCAATGTATATTTTACTCTTATGGAAATGCTAGAACTTCTACTAGAATAAGGAATATAATTTCCAAAGAAAGTAAACATAAAACAAATTGAGCAAGCAAAGAAATTATAAAAATTAAAATGACTTAAACAAGTATTAAAATTAATACTTATATAAAGTGTTGAATAAACTAAAACATTTAGTATTAATAAAAAATAATGATTGGTCCATTTTGTTATTTTATCTTCTGATTCATAATTAAAATATAATTTAAATAGTTTAGGCTGTAAACAAACAAATAATAAAATTATAATTGGAGCTATAAGCAATTCATTTTTACTTCCCCACTTATCTATAGTGCCATCAATCCAATAATGTGTAGGTATTTTATCTGGAATTGATGGATACATATAAAGTGTTATCAATAAAGGAAGTGTGCCAAATATAATATAAAAAGCTTTATTCATATTATTAGCTTTTTTTAATTTCTTCATAAAACTCGTCCTCTTTAATTAAAATTTTAGATTATTCTATATAAATATTATATAGGTAAAGGAATAGTTGATGTGCAAAAAACAAAAACTTTTATGAAAAAATAGAATACATAGCCAATAGTTTGTTGGATTTATTATAATTTATTTATATAGTAAATTTTATAAATAAGGGTGATATTATATGAATAGTAAACATATTTTTACGGATATACAAATTGAATTAGACAATGAGTATTTGCCAGATTTATATGATATTAAGATAAAGAGTGGTAATAGTGAATTGATAGGATTTATGTTAACTCCTGGCAATAAGGGCCCTCATCCTACAGTTATATTGTTACATGGATTTCCTGGTTATGAAGATAATCATGATTTAGCTCATAGCCTTAGAAGATGCGGTTTAAATGTATTAACATTTCATTATAGAGGATGTTGGGGAGTTAAAGGTAAATTTACCTTTGCAAATTGTATAGAAGATGTAAAAAAAGCAATAGATTTTGTAACAGATGAAAAAAATATAAAGAATTATTTTATTGATAAAAATAATATTTTTTTAGTTGGTCATAGCATGGGAGGATTTTTAACTTTAACTAATTGTTTAGATAAAAGAATAAAAGCGGCAGTAGCTATAAGCCCCTATGATTTTGGATTAAAAGGATGTGTTATGAAGGAAGACGAAGAAGAATTAAGAGATGGAATAAATATGTTTTCTACAGCCATTCCACCTCTAAATGATACGGATACTATGACTTTAATTAGAGAAACTATGATAAATGGTGATAAGTGGAAGTTAAAAAATAAGGCTAAAGAGCTATCTAATAAAAAAATATTGATTATAGCAGCAACTAAGGATGAAATAGGACCTAATAAGCTTCATCATATACCTTTAATGAAGGAAATATATAAATATAATAGAGAAAATGTACAGGATATTTTTATAGATACTGATCACTCTTATAGCAATAAAAGAGTATTATTATCAAAGGTTGTAGCAGAGTACATTGAAAATATTTATAATGAGTTATAAAAATTATAAGGAGTGAATATATGAAAAGATATAAATTAGGTCTTATAGTTACCATGTTAATTTGGGGAAGTATTGGTATATTTGTAAGATATATAGATTTTACATCTAGTCAAATAGCTTTAGTAAGAGCTATTGTAGGTAGTTTGTTTTTAATTACTTTTAGTTTATTTTCAAAAGAGCATTTATCAAAAGAAAAGATAAAAGCTAATTTATTAACTTTGATAGGATGTGGAATATGTCTTGGATTTAACTGGATTTTCTTATTTCAAGCTTATAATTATACTACTATCTCTACAGCAACAATTTGTTATTATTTAGCGCCGATTATTGTCATATTTTTATCACCAGTATTATTAAAAGAAAAACTAACATCAATTAAGATTTTATGTATTATAGCAGCAATGATAGGTATGCTATGTATAGTTGGAATAGATAAAAACAATATGGGTAGTAATAATATTATAGGAATATTATATGGATTAGGTGCTGCATGTTTATATGCAGGAGTAGTTATATGTAATAAATTTTTAAAAGATATACCAGGGAAAGATAGTTCCATAATCCAATTATCAGTAGCAGGAATTTTTTTAATTCCTTATGTTTTATTTACTGATGGAATTAATTTTTCACAAGTAGGCTTTTTATCCATAGGACTACTTCTTATAATAGGTATAGTCCATACAGGAATTGCATATTTAATATACTTTACAGTAATTCAAAAACTACCGAGCCAAACTGTTGCTATTTATTCATATGTGGACCCTATTTCAGCTATAATAATGTCATCCATATTATTAAGTGAAAAAATGACTTTATTACAAGTTTTCGGAGGTATATTAATACTAGGTTCTACATTTATAAGTGAAATATATGGAGCCAAAGTCAAAGAAAAAGAGAGTATACCACAATTATGTACAACAGAAGAAGATGAAAATATATAGATTTTATTCTATTTGACACCTTTTTTCTCTCATGATAATATAAAACACAATATTTATGTATAATTTTGGAGGGAAAAATATTGAAAAAATTTTTAAGTACTATACTAATTAGTATATGTTTTGTTATGATATTAATTGGATGTAATAGAAAACAAGTTAATGATACTAAAGAATCAGAGAAATCAGATGAAATAATTAAGGTAATGGAAAATGTATATGTGGATTATATAAATGATATATACTTAGATAGTAAAAAATACTTAGGTAAAACTATAGAACTAGAAGGTATGTTTACAATAGAAAAAGATAAGGAGAATAAAGAGCATTTTTATGTTTATAGATTAGCTGATATGGTAGAGAATATTCATAAGTATGAAGAAGATGAATATAATAAGGAGCATGCTCATGACCATGAAGAATTTAAAATTGTAGAAGAGAAATGTGGTCTAGAGTTTTTATATGATAAAAATCTTCCAAAGGAAAGTGACTGGATTAAAGTAAGAGGTAAATTAATAGAAAAAGATGGAATGGCAGTTATTGATGCAGACTCTGTAGAAGTTATGAAAGAAAGAGGATTGGAAAAAGTAACATCATTTTATTAATTAAGAAAAGACCTATTAAATTAGTAGGTCTTTTAATATGCATATTACTTTTATTTATTAAAATTCCATTCATAATAAAATTCATCTAAAAATAATTCCATAAACCTATGTCTTTCTTCTGCAATTTGCTTTGCTGTATCAGTATTCATTAAGTTTTTTAATTTAAGAAGCTTTTCATAAAAATGATTTATGGTGTGATTATTACTATTTTTTACTTCTTCCAATGAATTAAATTCTTTAGGTTTAATACTGGGATCATATATTAATCTATTTTTATTTCCTCCATAAGTAAAGGCTCTAGCTATTCCAATGGCACCCATGGCATCTAGTCTATCTGCATCTTGAACAATTTTTCCTTCTATATCATGTTGAGCAGAGTTTTCAATACCACCCTTATAAGATATGGTATTAATAATATTCATAATTTTATTATAAGAACTTGTATCAATATTAAGAGACTGTAAAAAATCTTTTGTTGTATTATTGTTGTTACTAAATTTCCAATCATCAATGTCATGGAGTAAAACAGCCATTTTTATAATAAATTCATCGCCATTTTCTTTTTTACAAAGATAAGTGGCTAAATTATATACTCTTTCTATATGAAACCAATCATGACCAGAACCTTCATTTTGAAGCTTATCTTTTACAAAAGCTCTAGTTTTATTTATAATTATGTCTTTTTCCATTGTATCATCCCTCAATTGTAATATTATGTAATTATCTAAATTTATTATAATACAAATTTAAATTTTAAATACATTGTTTTTATTTAAAGTAAAAAGGAAGAAAGATTATAATTATTTTTCTTTCTTCCCTTTTAAAGAGGTAAATATGCTATTATTTATTAAATTTGCTCTTTAGCCATTCTATAAAATTTTGATTTTTGTCTTTATTGTCATTTGAATTATCTTTTGTATTTTTAGATTCTGAGTTCTTAGATTCTTTTTTAGTGTCATTAGCTTGAACTTTCATTACAAATTTTACACTACCATCCATACTTTCATCTAATCCAGTAAAGTTATCATAGCTATCTGCTGCATCTATTAATTTATCCTTAACTTCCATAGCACCATCTAGAGAACTAATTAAAGTATTTCCTTCATCTGCTAATTTATCTAAACCATCTCTTTGTAATGCTTTAGTTCCTGAGTATAATTTATCAGTACCATCTGATAATGTACTTATACCATTTAAAATTTTATCTGAATTAGTAGCAAGAGTACTAGAACCAGATTTTAAGGTACCTACACCGGAAGCAAGTTTTTTACCACTTGATTCTAATAGAGAAGTACCACTAGCTAGTTTCTTACTACCATCATAAGCAGAAGAAGCACCTTTAGAAAGTAGAGCAGAACCGCTAGCTAAAGAAGAAGTACCGCTTACTAAATCTTTGCTACCATCATAAGCAGAAGAAGCACCTTTAGAAAGTAGAGCAGAACCACTAGCAAGTTGAGAAGTACCGATTACTAAATCTTTGCTACCAGCATAAGCATTAGAAGCCCCTTTAGAAAGTTGAGAAGAACCGCTAGCTAAAGAAGAAGCACCGTTAGCTAAAGTTTTACTACCATCATAAGCATCAGAAGCCCCCTTAGCTAATAGAGCAGAACCACTAGCAAGTTGAGAAGTACCACTTACTAAATCTTTGCTACCATCATAAGCATTAGAAGCCCCTTCAGAAAGTTGAGCAGAACCGCTAGCTAAAGAAGAAGCGCCACTGGCTAAATCATTAAGTCCATTTGAAACGGAACTAGATCCATCTTTTAAATTAGATAATCCACTGGACAAATTACTTGCACCATCTTTAATTGAAGATATACCATCGGCAAGTTTATGAGCACCATCTACAGCAGCGTCTATTCCACTTGCTAGGGTATTTAACCCACCTGATTGAGCACTTGCTATTTGATTAAGAGCACCAGCTATATTATCTAGTTGATCAGCAATTCCTGAATAATTTATACTAGAATTAGAATTTGTATTTACATTTAAATTTTGTATTTGTTGTGCTAATTCTTCATCACCATCTTTTCGAGCCTTTTCTACAAGAGCTGAAACATCTACATTAGAATTATTATTACTTCCTTCAGTATTTCTTAGTTGATTTGCTATATTAGAAATACTTGAAGCAAGTTCTTTTATTTTATTTGTGGATCCTTGCAACTCTTTTAATCCATCTTTACCATTTGATAACTTGTATTCTAATTCTTTAGCCCTTTCATTAAGAGCTGTAGAACCAGATTCTAATTGTTTAGATCCATCATAGGCTGAATTAATTCCTTTATCTAAAGCTGAATAATTATCATTTAACTTGCTTATACCATGACTAACTTTACTAGCACCACTACTTAATTCTTTAGAAGAAGAACTTAAAGTACTAAGACCACTAGATAAAGATGTAGCTCCAGAGTTAAGCTTGTTAGCGCCATCACTAAGTTCACTAGTTTTAGAACTTAAAGTATTAAGACCACTAGATAAAGATGTAGCCCCAGAGTTAAGCTTACTAGCGCCATCACTAAGTTCACTAGTTTTAGAACTTAAAGTATTAAGACCGCTAGATAAAGATGTAGCCCCAGAGTTAAGTTTGTTAGCACCATCACTAAGTTCGTCAGTCTTAGAACTTAAAGTACTAAGACCGCTAGATAAAGACGCAGCTCCAGAATTAACTTTGTTAACACCACTATTTAATTGACTAGAAGCTGAACTTAAAGTTCCAAGTCCACTAGATAAACTTTGAGCACCATTGTTTAACTCAGGTA
>CAMBXR010000014.1 GCA_945871955.1 uncultured Clostridium sp.
GGCTTAGTTTAGTGTTGTTAAAAATAGCCTTCGGCTAAAATCATTTTCGTAGGAAATTATAATGCTTAAAAAACTGTGGATAACCTATAAATTAAAGTAATATCAATGTGTTCAGAAAAGTAAAAAGTGACAAAAATACAAAGAGCGTTAGCGATAAGGTGACATCTTTGATGTCATTTTTTATTATAAGAAGATGTCGATATTATAGGTAATATAAGAGTATTTAAAAGAAATAAAAATTATAGCAAGGAAAGTCAAGAAAACCACTGGTAATAGATGTAAAATATATTTCTAGATAAAATAGATAAATTGAACTATAAAAATAATAATTTATCTAATAATTAAGAGGAGGTACTATAATGTTAAGTAAATTTCCCGAAGAGAAGATACATTTAGATGCAACAATAGATAAATTAAATGAACATCTACAAGAATTAGATAAAAAAGTTAAGTTTTATGAAGAGGAGTTTAAAGAATCTAAAAAATATCTATCGTCAAATATAAGTGATATGGATTCAATGGAGATATTTTCAAATGAGAAGTCTATATCTCAAATTGTGAATTCAGGAGACTTCATTTCTAAACAAAAAGCAAAAATTGAAATGTTAATAGATACTCCATATTTTGCGAGAATAGACTTTATGTATCGTGGAGAAGATGACGTTGAAAAAATATATATTGGTAGAAGTGCATTTATGGATAATTTGGGAGATATGATAATCTATGACTGGAGAGCGCCAATATCAGGTATGTATTATGATTTTGAGCTAGGAAATGCAAGTTATGATGCTCCTATAGGTAAAATAGAAGGTAATATCACTTTAAAAAGACAATTTAAGATATCAAAAGGCAATATAGAATATGTACTTGAAAGTGATATTAGTATAGGAGATGAAATACTTCAAAGAGAACTCTCTAATACATCAGATCAAAAAATGAAAAATATAGTATCTACTATACAAAAAGAGCAAAATAGAATAATTAGAAATGAGAAAAATAATACTTTGATAATTCAAGGTGTGGCAGGATCAGGGAAAACATCAATAGCACTACATAGAGTAGCATATTTTTTATATAAATATAGAGAAAATTTGTCTGCTGAAAATATAGCTATAATATCTCCGAATAAGGTATTTGCTGATTATATTTCAAATGTTTTACCAGAACTTGGTGAAGAACCTATTATACAATTAGACCTGGAAGATATAGCAACTGAGGAATTAGATAATAAATTAGATTTTGAAAAATTTATAGAACAAGTTAATGAATTATTAGAAATAGATGATAAGGATAAAATCCAAAGAATAAATTTCAAATCATCTTTAGAATTTATTTCATTACTAGATGATTATATTAATTATATAGATGTTAACAATTTTAAAGAGGATAATCTTATACTTGATGATATATGTATAGAAAAAGAGTTTATAAGAAGTAGATATGATGCTTATAATAAAAAACCTATCATGGAAAGATTTAATAAAATAGCTGAAGATATTATGGAAAAGGTAAAACTTGAAAAAATAAGTGAAAAAATACCTAGCAAAGGCGAAATAAGAAAGAAGCTTTTAGTAATGTGCAAATATAAAAATACATTAGATTTATATAGGAATTTCTTTAGATATATAAATAAAGAAGAACTATTTAAATTTAAGTCTAAAAATATACTAGAATATAATGATGTATTTCCATATATATATTTAAAGATATTCATTGAAGGTATAAATAAAAGGAATGATATTAAACATTTAGTAGTTGATGAAATGCAAGATTATACTCCGATTCAGTATATGGTATTAAAAAATATGTATAAATGTAAACAAACATTATTAGGTGATTTTGGACAATGTGTTAATCCTTATAATTCCAACTCAATAAAATTATTATTAGATATGTTTGAGGATAGTGAAGTTGTTGTATTAAATAAAAGTTATAGATCAACATATGAAATCATAAGATTTGCTCAAAATATATTGAAACAGAATATAGACCCAATACAAAGGCATGGAGAAAAACCTAATATTATTAAATGTCAAAACTTACAAGATGAATTAAAAGAAATAGAAAATATAATAATTAAATTTAATAAAAGTAGTTATTCTACTTTAGGAATCATGTGTAAAACACCAATGCATGCCAATGAAATATATAATAAATTAAGTCAAAAATATGATGTTAATTTATTGTGTAGCGATAGTTTAGAGTTTAAGGATGGAATTACGATTTCTACAATTCATATGTCAAAAGGACTGGAGTTTGATGAAGTAATAATACCTACTGTAGATTCCAATTTATATAAAACAGAATATGATAAAAATTTATTATATATTGCTTCTACAAGAGCTATGCATAAACTAACATTAACACATTATGGGAATGTAACTGAAATACTAAAAGATGTTACTGATTAAATAATCAGGTTATATAAATGGAGGTTTATTAAAGTGAAAGAATTAGAGAAGGTTATGGCGGTTCAAAGAATGCAAAATTACATAGAAAATAATTTAAATAGAAATATTACACTACTTGAATTATCCCAATGTTCAAATTATTCACCTTGGTACAGTGCAAAATTATTTAAGGAGTACATTGGTAAAGGACCATTTGAGTATATTAGACTAATGCGTCTCACAAAGTCAGCTTTAGAACTAAGGGATAATGATAAGAGAGTAGTTGATGTAGCCCTTGATTTTGTATTTGATTCCCATGAAGGATTTACAAGAGCTTTTAAGAAGGAATTTGGAATAACTCCAAAAAAGTATAAAAAGGATAAACCACCAATTTATTTATATACTCCATACCCAATCAAAGAGCAATATATGTTAAATAAAAAAATAGATAAAAATAATGAAAATAAGGTATCAGAAAATTACTTTGTGCAAATTATAAATTTTCCGAAAAGAAAGTTTATTTTAAAAAGAGGGATAAAAGCAAAAAACTATTTTGAATATGTAAATGAAGTTGGTTGTGAAATTTGGGGTTTGTTATGTAGTATAAAAGAAGCTCTAAATGAACCCATAGGTGTTTGGTTAGCTGAAAATTTTATAAGAGAAGGGACATCAGTATATGTTCAAGGAGTAGAGGTGCCAATGGATTATTGTGGCATAGTACCAGAAGGTTTAGAAATTATTACATTACCATCTTGTAAGATGATGGTATTTCAAGGTGAGCCATTTGAAGATGAAGATTACGATATGGCAATTAAGAACTTATCTAAAGCAATAAATAAATATAATCCAAGTTTATATGGATATGAATGGGCAACAGATAAATTACCGAGTTTTCAAATGGAGCCACAAGGATATAGAGGATATATTGAAGGTCATCCAGTAAGAGAAATATAATTAATAAGGTATAAATAGTGGATTTGATTACTGTGAAATATATCCACCAATTAAAGACTCGAATACTCATGTCTATTGGATATGAGTATTTTTAATATATTCAGAAGTTTATAATAAAATTGCATAATAGTTTATAAACTATTATAGAAAATACTGTTAGAATAATAGTAAATTAAATGGTTCTGTTAATTAGATATGATTAGAATTGTTCTCGATATGAACATCAAACCGATATATAAGCTCAATATAGGGGATAGGAACAGTAAGAACAGATATAGTAAAGTTAATTTAAATTGCTTTATTTGAAGGAACACACTTTATATAAATAAGAACAATTGTCTAATATCTATGTTTGATATATTTTAAAAATAAAAAGACAACTTATATATTTCTATAAATAAGAATAGCCTAATAATAAAGTATTTTTATATAGGGGTATGCATATGGGGTATTATGTTAAAGTAGAACCGAATGTAAAAGTTTATGTAGAGGACCTAAATCCAGAGGGTAAGGAGACAATAGTGTTCCTACACGGGTGGCCTGGGAATCATAATCTATTTGAATATCAGTTTAATCAGCTTCCAAAACTAGGCTACAGATGTATCGGTATAGATCAGAGAGGATTTGGTAAGTCAGATAAGCCTTATGGAGGTTACGATTACAATAGATTGTCAGATGATGTTAGATGTGTGGTTAATGGTTTAAAATTACATGATTTCATACTTGCAGGACATTCAACTGGAGGAGCTATAGCTATTCGATATATGTCTCGCCATAAGGGATACGGAGTATCCAAACTTGCCCTTTTTGCTGCAGCGGCTCCAAGTCTTATCAAACGTCCCAATTTCCCATATGGTTTAGAAAAAGAGGATGTAATTAAAATTATAGAGGGAACATATACTGATCGTCCTAAAATGCTAAGTGATTTCGGTGATACTTTTTTCTTTCAGCATATAACTAAGCCATTTTCTGATTGGTTTTTACAGTTAGGTTTACAAGCAGCAGGTTGGTCAACTGCAGCAATTGAGAATACTTGGATAAATGAAGTACTATTTTCTGATTTGGCAGAAATAAATGTCCCAACCTTAATTATTCATGGAATTCATGATAAGGTTGTTCCATTCCCATTAGGCAAAGTACAAAATCAAAGTATTAGAAATTCTAAGCTTTTACCATTTGAATTCAGCGGACACGCATCCTTCTATGATCAGCGAGATAGATTTAATGAAGAATTGGTGAAGTTTATTGAAGAATAAGGAATATCAGGATATAAAAGAGGTGTAAAAATGACTAAAGAAGAAAGAATTGCTAATATAGTAGCAGACTTAGAAGGATGGGAAATCAAATCAGATGATAGTGGGCCATATCTAGAAGTAGAGTGTGGAGAATTTTTATTAGAAATGGACTTATGCGATATACCTAGTATTGAAACTTTAACAAAGGAAGAACTAGCAACAATAATATTTGATAAATATTTAGAACAATAAATAAATTTATATTATGATCTAGATGAGCTTATAATAATGAGGCTTAAAAATGAAATAGTGGATTTGATTGTTACGAATCATCTCCACCATTCAAAACATCGAAAAAAGGATAAAGAACTACTAAGTTTAAGGCTTAGTAGTTTTTTTATTAAGATTTTTTATTTTAATCAAACCTTTATTACATTCAATAATATCGTCATTACATAAATCTTTAATAACACAATTAACACTTCTGATATTGGAATAAAGGTCTTCTACTACAATATAGAAAAATCATACTAGATTAAAGAAATATATAGATATTATATTACTTTTATTGACCATGGCAAAGGCAGAGGAGAAATGGTACCTAATGGACACTCTAAAGCAACTGGAATTGATTTTGTTTTAAAATACTTTAATATTGATGATAAGAATAGTTTTGCCTTTGGCGATAGTAATAATGATATAGATATGTTTGAAAGAGTATCTAATAGTATAGTGATGGGTAATGGTAATCCAGAATTATTTGATAATGCAACTTTTGTAACAAAGCATATAGATGAAGATGGAATAGAGTATGCTATGAAATATTTTGATATAATTTAGTCCTAGATAAGAAAAAAGTAGCAATGAAAAAAATTAAAAATATGGTAAATATTTTGTTGAAATAAGTAATAATATATTATAATAAAAATATAAAATTGGAACGTTGTAAAAAGGTGGCAAATATGAAAAAAGTAATAAGTATAGGAGAAGCTTTAATTGATTTTATACCTAATCAAAAAGGTTGTGAATTAAAGAATGTAATAGGTTTTGAAAGAGTAGCGGGAGGAGCACCTGCTAATGTTAGTGCTGTAGTAGCAAAACTTGGTGGAAAATCAAACTTCATATCAAAGCTAGGTAGAGATGCTTTTGGAGATCATATAATAGAAGTTTTAAAAGAGGCTAATGTAAATACAGATTATGTATTAAGAACAGATAAAGCCAATACAGGATTAGCTTTTGTTTCTTTAAAAGAAGATGGAAATCGTGATTTTTCATTCTATAGAAATCCAAGTGCAGATATGTTACTAGAAGAAAACGAAGTAAAAAAGGAATGGTTTAAAGATTGCCATATTCTACATTTCTGTTCAGTAGATTTAATAGAGTGTCCAGTGAAGTATGCACATAAAAAGGCTATAGAATTTGCACTAGAAAATAAAAGTATAATAAGCTTTGATCCAAATGTAAGGTTACCTCTATGGGATAGTGAAGAGTCATGTAGAGATGCAATACTAGAGTTTTTACATTTAGCTCATATAGTTAAAATATCTGATGAAGAATTAGAATTTATAACAGGGTATGACACTATGGATAAGGCTAAAGAAGTATTGTTTAAAGGTAATGTGAAGCTAGTTTTATTTACAAAAGGAAAAGATGGAGCTGAGGCACATACTAAGGATAAAATTGTTAAAATACCTGGAAATGCTGTGGATGTAGTTGATACAACAGGAGCAGGGGATTCATTTATTGGTTCATTTTTATTTAAATTATTGCAAGATGATATAAATATGGAAAAGCTTGATAGTATTAGTGATGAAAAACTAAAAGAATATTTATTATTTTCTAATTGTTATGCATCTAATAGTACAACTAAAAAAGGTGCCATTGGCTCATATGCTACATTAGATGAGATAACAAAATATATGAATAAATAAATCAGTATATAAATATGAATCGAGTGTATTATTCCTGTGATTCATATCCAACATTGAAATTTACGAAAGCACATTGATCGAATAGTCAATGTGTTTTTTATTTACGAACCTTACATAGATGTAATGTAGATGTAATGTTTGAAGATAGTTATCCCAAAGCATTCAAAGTAAAATTAGTATAGAAGTAAACTATATAAGAAATGAGGGATAAACTAATGGAAGTAATAGAAATATTTAAAGCTATAATTCTAGGTATAATAGAAGGAATAACAGAATGGCTACCTATAAGTAGTACAGGTCATATGATACTAATTGATGAATTTTTACAGCTAGGAATGTCAGATGCATTCAAAGAAATGTTCTTTGTTGTAATACAACTAGGTGCAATACTAGCAGTAGTAGTTTTATATTGGAAAAAGATATTTCCTTTTGACTTTAAAGAGAATAAAGTTATAAAAAAAGACATAATAATAATGTGGATAAAAATAGTTATAGCATGTATACCAGCAGCAATTGTTGGTGTATTATTTGATGATAAGATAAACTTACTATTTTATAATTTTCAATCAGTAGCTATAACCCTTATAGTATTTGGTATTTTATTTATAGTAGTAGAAAATTATAATAAAGGCAAAAACTCTATAGTAAAAAATATAAATCAATTAACTTATAAAATGGCAATGGTGATAGGCTTATTTCAACTAGTAGCAGCAATTTTTCCGGGGACATCTCGCTCAGGTGCAACTATATTAGGGGCTTTATTAATAGGAGTATCGAGGGATGTAGCAGCTGAATTCACATTCTTTTTAGCGATACCAGTAATGTTTGGAGCTAGTTTACTTAAACTGATTAAGTTTGGGATTGTATTTAAAAGTTTTGAACTTACTGTATTATTAGTAGGAATGGTAGTTGCATTTATAGTATCTTTATTAACTATAAAATTTCTTGTCGGATACATTAAAAAACATGATTTTAAAATCTTTGGATGTTATAGGATAGTACTTGGATGTATACTTCTAATATACTATTTTATGATGATGTAAAAATTAATTAAATATAGAAAAGCTATAGTAACAATGATAATGCTATAGCTTTATTTACTACAAAAATGGTATACTAATCATAATACAAATTACTAAAATATGATAAATATTAAACGCTGATATGGAGTGTATATATGAATAATAGAATTTATATTATAGAGGACGATATTTCTATAAGTACGTTGTTAAAAGATTACATAGATAGATACGGGTTTGAGGCAGTTGTAGCAACAAACTTTAATGATATAATAGAAGAATTTGAGATATGTAGACCCAGTCTAATATTATTAGATATAAATTTACCCAAATTCGATGGGTTTTATTGGTGCACAAAGATAAGACAAAAATCAAATATACCTATAATATTTATATCAGCAAGGGAAAGTGGAATGGATCAAATCAGAGCATTAGAAAGTGGTGGAGATGATTATATAACTAAGCCCTTTCAATATGAGGTAGTAATAGCAAAAATAAAAAGTCATATGAGAAGGTGTTACGGAGAATATGCTCCAAAGCTAAATGAAAGAATAGTTGAACTAGATGGACTTAAATTTTACCCTGAAAGACTGGAGGTAGAATTTGAGGATAAAAATATAATCGTAACTAAAAAAGAAGGGATATTACTTGAATGTCTTATGAAGAAATATCCAAAAGTAGTTAGTAGAGATTATTTATTAGAAAAAATATGGGATGATATTGAATTTGTAGAGGAAAATACATTAAATGTTAATGTAAGTAGAATTAGAAAAAGACTTAATGATTTAGGAATAGAAGATGCCGTCAATACTGTAAGAGGGGTTGGCTACAAATTAAATAAGAATTGGTAGGATTATAATATGAAATTATTTATGAATGAATACAAAGGATATATATTCACTTATTATGTAGGGCTTATAATAACTCTTACGTATTGTAAACTTATGAATTTTATAAAAGCATCAGAGATAATCTATATATTATTATTTAATACTTTTATTGTAAGTAGCTTTATAATCTACAAGTATGTAACAACTAAAAGAGCTTATGAATTTCTTGAAAAAGGCATAGAAAATTTAGATGAATCTATATTAGATTTAGGAAAATCATCTATAGGAAAAAATGTATCTAAGGTGTTAAATCAACAATATAATCAATATAGATTGGAGATACAAGAACAAAATAAAATACATGACGACCATTTAACTTTTATTAATCATTGGATTCATCAGATGAAAACTCCAGTATCTGTAATTAATCTTTTGCTACAAGAATATGAAGGAGAAGAGATATCATCAAATATACAGCAAGAGTTAGATAAAATAGATAAAGGACTTAATATGGCAATGTATTTTGCTAGATTAGATCAGTTTCAAAAAGATTTTTCAGTGGAAAAAGTTAATTTATATAATGAAGTTGTAGAACTTATAAATAAAGAAAGACGATTATTTATTAAAAATAAAATAATTCCTAAAGTAGAATTGGACAAGGATTTAGTGGTATATAGTGATAAAAAGTGGCTAAGATTTATAATAGAACAAATAATAATAAATGGTGTAAAGTACTCAAAGAATTATGGCAAATATTTGACTATAAAAAATAGAGAAGATGATAAATATATAATAATAGAGATAATTGATGAAGGAATTGGCATACCTAAAAAAGATATAAAAAGAGTATTTGAGCCATTTTTTACAGGTGAAAATGGACGTGACTTTGGAGAATCAACGGGTATGGGATTATACATAGTAAAGACAGTATGTGATAACTTAGGTCATAAGGTAGAAATAAAATCGAAAGTTGAAAAAGGTACACAAGTATCAATATTATTTAAAAAATAAAGTCAATAGTTATAAGCTATTGGCTTTTTAAATACACGAAAATATAAATATAAGTAAACCTTACATAGATGTAATGTAGATGTAAGGTTTGTAGATAGTGAGATTTTAACATCTAAATTAAAATTGAAGTATAAATAAATTTAGAGAAGGAGAACAACATGGATATTTTAAAAGTAAGTAATTTAAGCAAAGTATACGGAAGTAAGGTAAAATCAAATGCATTAAAAGATATAAGTTTTAGTATAGAATATGGAGAATTTGTAGGAATAATGGGGCCAAGTGGTAGTGGAAAAACTACCCTATTAAATTTAATATCAACTATAGATAAACCAACTTCAGGGAAGATTACTTTAGGTGACAAAGAGCCACATAAGTTAAAAGGGGATGATCTTGCGTTATTTAGAAGAAGAGAGCTTGGATTTGTATTTCAAGATTACAACTTACTAGACACTTTAACAATAGGTGAAAATATAGTTCTGCCATTAACTTTAGAAAATGTGTCTGTAAAAGAGCAAGATGAAAAATTAAAAAGGGTATCAAAAATACTAGGAATAGAAGATTTATTAGATAAAAGAACTTTTGAAGTATCTGGTGGGCAAGCCCAAAGAACTGCTATTGCAAGAGCTTTAATAAATAATCCATCTATAGTTTTAGCAGATGAACCAACAGGAAATCTAGACTCAAAGGCTGCTAGAAATGTCATGGAATTATTAGAAAAAATAAATACAAAAGAGAAAGTAACAACTATGATGGTAACTCATGACCCAGTGGCAGCAAGCTACTGCAATAGAATACTTTTTATAAAAGATGGTGTAATATACAATGAAATTTATAAGTCTGATAACAGGATGCAGTTCTATCAAGAAATAATGGATGTACTTTCTTTATTGGGGGGGACTAAGTAATGAATTTTACAGCATTTGCAGTCAATAATGTAAAGCGAAATGTTAAATCATATATGGGATATTTTTTTAGCATACTTATATCTTCATCATTACTTTTTTCTTTTAATATGTTTATAAATCATCCAGATTTAGATACTTCATTATTTGATGATTATTTGATTTTAACAATGAAGGTAACGACAATTATAATTTACGTATTTTTATCTCTATTTGTATTTTACTCAGCGAGTGTGTTTTTGAAAAGTAGAAATAAAGAGTTTGGTATCTTATACACTTTAGGTATATCAAAGAGACAAGTTAAAAAGATGATTTTTATAGAGAATTTAGTAATGAACATTTTAGCATCAGTTATTGGAATTGTAGTAGGTTTGATTTTCGCTAAGGTAGTGCTAATTATAATATCTTCATTAATAGGAATAGAGCCACTAAAGTTTTATATTCCAGTAAAATCTATTGGTGTAATTATCTTATACTTTACACTATTATCAATATTAACTTCAAATTTTATATATTTTGTAGTTAGGGAAGACAAAGTCATAAAGTTACTTAAGGGAACACAAGTGCCAAAGTCAGAACCAAAATCATCACCCATATTAGCTATATTGTGCATTATATTATTAGTATATGCATACTTTAGAGCAGCAACTGTAACAGAATCAGAGTTAGTAAATAGAATAGTACCAGTAACTTTTATGGTTATTGTAGGAACATATTTATTATTTTCACAGCTTAGTGTATTTGTGATAAAAAAGATTAAAGAGAATAAAGTACTTTATAAGAAGAAGACTAACATGTTATGTATAGCAAACTTACATTATAAAATAAAAGATAATACAAGGATGTTTTTTTTAGTAACAATAACGTCAGCTGTTGCATTTACAGCTATTGGATCTGTGTATTCATATTGGATGAATATACTAGATCAAGTTGAAGCTGCATATCCACAAGCAATATTTTATGCTACAGAAAATGGTAATTTAAATAGGGATAATGTTTACAAAGATGTGAATTATAATGAGAGTGATTATAGAAAAAGAGTAGATTTATTAGAATCTCTATTAGAAAAAGATAAAATATCTTATGAGAAGGTTGAAGGAGAAATTAAAACTATAGTTACAGAAAGCACAGGTAATACTGTGAAAATAATTAAAGAGTCTGATTATATTAAGTTATCAAAAGAAAAGAGATTAGAAACAATTGATTTACATTCTAATGAAGTAATATCATTATCAAAGTCAAATGTATCAAAATTAAGTATTAATAATAAAAATAATAATGTTATTACTATGGATAATAAATCTATGAAAGTAAAGTATGCAGACAAGTCTGTTATGCCAGCATATTATAATGCATATGTTGTTAAAGATGATTTTTATAATAATATAAGTTTAGACTGTATAGAGGATAAATTTATAGCGATTGACACAAAGGATTATATGAAAACATTAGGTGTAATTAAGAGTTTTGAAGATGTCTATAAAGATGAGGTAGGATATAAACGTTTAACTAAAGCATCTATGGTGGATTACGGTAGAATAGCTTATTCAGTTCTTTTATTCTTATCTATTTTTATAGGGCTTATATTTTTCATTACTTCTAGCAGCTTTTTATATAATAAGCTTTATGTTGATTGTCAAGATGATAAAAGGAAGTATAGAAATCTTAATAAGATAGGGTTGACTTATAAGGAAATAAGAAAAGCAGTGACAGTAGAGATAGCTACTTTATTTTTACTTCCTTATATAGTTGCAGTTATTCATTCAGCCTTTGCACTTTTAGCTCTTAAAAATTCCCTTAATGTAGATGTTGCAGGGTCTTCGTTTTTAGTTATGGGAAGCTTTTTTGTAGTTTTACTTATATATTTCTTAATTGTAAGACAAGGTTATTTAAATGAAATAAAAGAACATTTGGTAGATTAAATTAATCGAGGGTATGATTGTTTAGAATCATCCCCACCATTCAAACCTTCGAAAAAGAGGATAAGAAACTACTAAGTTTATATAAAGAGGACCCTTTTTCAAGGATACAAGAAAAAAGCCATAGCTAAGATACAATCAAAAGTTGATTTCTAAATTTAATAGGAATCAGCTTTTTTTAATTCCATTGGTATTTGAAATTATTATAAATCTATATAGTCATATACTAAAATTTGTAACTCTTCAAATGTATTACAGTTTTTATAATGTATCTCATATTTCATATGATTAAAGAATGACTGTGCGAAGTATTGTCTCAACAATTACCTTTTCTAGACATTGATTGATATAAATTATTCTTTTTAAGTAATTTTTAGAAAATTGGACTAGTATAGTGAGAACCATGATTAGAGAGAATAAAAGCCTCTTTATGTGGTTTAAATGATTTAAGCTCAATTAATTTATCAACAGTCTTAGTAGAAATTTCTATAGCTAAACTTTTGATAAATAATGTGATAATATTTCATTAGTTGATGAATCTTTTATCATAGATAAATATGTCATTTTTCCATTGCCGTAAGGCATATACATAATATGCGTTAAAAATACTTTTTATGGTATATTTTACTTGAATTCTCTATTTAGTAAAATTATAAAATATATTGACCTTAGACTATTTAATTAAATATTATCATGCTATTTTATATAAAATGTCAATAAATTAAAAAGAAAGTTTTAATTTTAAATTTATTGACATTTAAAAAAAGAAATACTACATTTATACGTGTGTAGTATTTTTATACATAGAATAACTTTAAGGGAGAATAAAAATGAAAAAGGGGATTAAAAAAAAGTAGCAGCAATATCTTTAATGGGGGTAACGATTTTATCTGGTTTGAATTATGTAAATGCAGAGACTCAATATTTACTAAATAATGAAAATCTTGAAAATAATCAAGGTGCAGTGACTATAGTAACTGATGAAGAAGAAAAATTAGCAATACATAATGACTTTCTAAAAGTTTTTCCAGAGGAAATGGCTCAAATACAGAAGTTAGGTATGTCAAGATCTAATATAGGTAAAAGTGAGGAAGAGTTAATAGATGAGACTAAAGAAATGGAACCGATTATAGATACTGAAAAAGAAGTTAATGGCGACTACTATAGATTAGTCGCATACAGTAATGGTATTTATTCTAAAGTAGGTATAAAAGGTGGTACATCAACAACAGGATCTGGATATGTTAACTATAAAAATAGAAAGGCGTATGCCCAACTTTACTCTTCTCTAGCAAATCCTGTATCAGGACATACATTTACTGCAATTGCTTCATATACGAATGTAAATGGCGGATATGATTATATATCTAGTGCTCAGCCATATTCATTTTACTTCTGTCAAAATGCATATACTCACTCTAATAAAAAACTAAAAGAGAATTCTTCTGGAAAAGCATATGTTAAATTCTATTATGAGGGAAGATCAGCTTCAACTCCAGTTGAAGTATATAATAAATACTATCTTACACTTTATGTAGGAAAAGATACTGCTACTGTAAAGGCTGACTTAAGAGAATAGCTATTTTATCAAATAAGATGTTATTATAATGGCTTTTGGATTATAAGTAAATTGATAGTATAATGTTTAGTTAATATTTAAATCCTATTATATATGAATAAGGTTGTACTATTAGGAAATTATAATAATCTAAAATCTGTAGAAAACTTGTGTATTAAAGCAATGCAAACTCATTTGGAAACTTAAAAAGTGGCAAAAACATTCTAAATTCAATGTAAGAATAGGGTTACTATTATAATATAATAAAGGTTGCAATTGTTATATATTGCAATTATTATTGTGTTATGATTAGAAAATAAAGAGAATAAAAGGGGGAGATTATGAAAAAAATAAATTTGTTATTAGTACTATTGCTTGGTATATTTACAGTTGGTTGTGCTCAATCAAAAACTGAGCAGATTGAATCGTTGCAAGATGCATACTTTACTGTTAGCAAAAAAATGGACAAAAATGAAGAGGTAAGTATGGATTATATACAATCATTATTAAGTGAATATGATTATGAAGACGGAGGCTCAATAAAAGATGAAGCAGACGACTTAGAATCTAAATTGCATATATTTAAAAATGGAAAAGAAAAATTAACTATTTCAGAGTCACCGAATTCAAGTGGAAATTTAAATGGTCTAGCGTATGAAGGAAGTGATAAAACAAATAATATACTTTTATCCTATGAATTTGATAATAACAATCAGCCAACTTTATATACGGATATAAATATAGTAAGTGATGTGGAGTTATATGAAAAAATATCAACAATGGTAGATATTAAAAATTCTAATATTTTGAATCAATATAATAAAATAGCTGAAGATGTTTTATTAGACAAAGAAATTACAGTAGATGATATAAGTAAGATAGTTGACATAGAACCAACTTCAGAAGACTCTATTTACCCAGAGACATCTTTAGAAGTAACTTATTACTCTTTTAAAGATGGCTCTGAAGTTGTAGGGGCATACTGTATAAAGGGACAAGATAAGGTAAGTAGAGTTTTTTATGGAAATAGTGATATAGTTTTAATGAAAAATGTTTTTGACGTAGAACTTCTTAAAAATAGTGATAATATGCAGATTAGTACAGTGAGAAAAGTTGATAGTATTGAAAAACAAGAGGAAATAATAAATGTATTATTCCCATAAGAATTTTAAGTACTTATTATTTAATGAAATAAAAATCTAAAAACTTTAATTGTATAGGTCAAACTTCCAGGTAGAAATGTATGTTTCTACCTTTTTAAATTTCATTACTTCTAGCAGTTTTTTATATAATAAGCTTTATGTTGACTGTCAAGAGGATAAGAGGAAGTATAGAAATCTTAATAAGATAGGATTGACTTATAAGGAGATAAGAAAATCAGTGACAGTAGAGATAGCTACTTTGTTTTTACTTCCTTATATAGTTGCAGTTATTCATTCAGCATTTGCACTTTTAGCTCTTAAAAATTCCCTTAATGTAGATGTTGCAGGGTCTTCGTTTTTAGTTATGGGAAGCTTTTTTGTAGTTTTACTTATATATTTCTTAATTGTAAGACAAGGTTATTTAAATGAAATAAAAGAACATTTGATAGATTAAAGTTCATGATAAAAAAATACTCCTTTACGGCAATGATAAAAAAATAAAATCAATGCCTATAAGGGGTATTTTAAAATTAATTGTATTAACAACAATAATTATTACAGTTTTTGATTTTTTCCTCCCACCATCCAAAAGCAAATCTTATACCATTGAAGGAAACAGGTAAAAATCCACCAATATAAACACTAATAGATTCTCCAGGAGCAAGTATAATTTGTCCACTTAAAATTGGTGTTTGACATAATGTTACATATAAATCAAAAAACTCCTTTAAATTTACAATTATTATTTAAAGGAGCTTTTATATAAAAGTTATTATTTTTTAAATATTCCAAATGGTTTACCAACTGGTAAAAATACTTTTCCAAAATGAGCATTTAATACAGCAGCACCACATCCGTAGAAAGATACTATTGCTATAGCTAATTCAGAATAAGCAGCTAACATATGAGTAGCATGTGTCATTATTCCGAAAGAACTTAAAGATAATCCTAAGAATAAGAAATCTATAAGAACAAAAATAGAGAATAATACTTTATGAGTCTCCATAGCACCTATAGTCATAAATAGAGTAAATATTAAATATCCAAGATAAGCAAATCCTAATTGTTTAGTGTCACAAGCAGCTGCTAACTCAGGTCCAAATACTCCATTTTGGATTAACCATGTAAATCCAACAGCATACCAGAAGAATGCATAAGCACCAAATGCAGTAGCTCCGAATGTATTATTGTGTTTAAAATCGTTGATACATGCAAATAATTGAGCAGTAGCTCCTAAGAATATAGCCCATGGTAAAACTAAAGATACACCTGAAGTTAATCCTAGTTTTTGAGATGATGCAACTAAAGTTATTATTGCTAATCCGAAAAGTCCTAATGCTGAAGGATCAGCTGTTACAACTTTTACTTTTGTTTCGTTTGTCATTTTCAAACCTCCATAAATATAGTCATACAATCTTTTGTTAGAATACTTACAATATAATATCAGATTTTTTTTAAAAGGTATATATGAAACTTAAATAAATTATTTTGTAAAATAAGGTAGTTACAGGGTTAGCGTTATCACAAAATAAAAAACAGCACTCAAATCCATAAGGAGATTTGAATACTGCTTATAATTAATTACTTAATTTTTTCTTTATCCCAAATAAATAACTTATCAGAATTATTTAAAGCACTGAATAGATTTCTTTTTGAATCAGGCATTTGTTTATTTAGTTTAGCTACTAACTCTTTTATATTTTGTCTATTTGTTTTTCCATCAGCAGGGCAAGGATTTTTTATTATAGGATAATTATTATCTCTAGCTGCTTTTTTAGTCATATATTCTTCAATATAAATCATTGGTCTAATTATAGTTATATCTTGTCTATCAAGATGTGTCTTAGGAGAGAAACAGCTTACTCTTCCTTCATAAAGCATAGACATTAAAAATGTTTCTATAGCATCATCCTTATGATGACCAAGGGCTATTTTTGTACATCCTAGTTTTTTTGCGTTGTCATTTAAAGCACCACGTCTTAAGTTTGCACATAGTGAACATGGATTTTTTTCTTTTCTAATGTCAAATACTATTTCTTTTATATCCGTTTGAACTTCATAAAATGGTATTTGAAGATCTTCACATAATTTGTGTAATGGTGAATTATCAACTCCACCAGGATTTAATGTTATAGCTATTAGTTCAAATTTTTGTGGTGAAAATCTTTGGTAATTTTTTAGTATATGAAGCAGTGTTAAGCTATCCTTACCTCCAGATAGACCAACTGCTATTTTATCATTTTCTTGTATCATGTCAAAATCATTTATAGCTTGACGTGCTTTGCTAAGTAATTTTTGCATAGATGTCCTCCAAATAATTAAGTTTATTAAATTAAATAACTAGGATATTATATCAGACTTAATTAAAGGTAACAATTAGAATTAATTGACTGACAATATATATGCTTGTCACAAAAACATGATACAATATGAAAGGTTATAGTAAAATTAAAGTCTAAAAATCAATTTTAATATAATATGAACTTGAAAGTAGGAGCATGCATCAGCTCCTACTTTTTTACTATAAAAATAGTTTATAAAATCAACACTAATTTAAAAGATAGTCCTAAATTAAAACATTTTAAAAGTATTTATGGTCTAATAATATAGGAATACTAAGCTAATACTGTAATAGATAATAATGTAAATAGGGAATGTATTTACTATAAATTATCAAAGGGAAACTTTAGAGTAGGATTATATGTTGTTGATTGTAGTAGTATAATTAAGAAATTATGCAACTGACTAATATATTGATATATTTTTAGCAAATACATATGATAAAGTTGTTGTAAAAAAATGGTAATTTATACTAATATAATAATAAAGAATTAAAATTACTAATGAAAAGGGGATAAGTAATAAGGGGGAGCAATTATAATGCGAAAGATTAAATTTTTGTATACTGTATTATTAAGTAGTTTAATTATACTGATTGGAAGTAAATCTTTATCATATGCAGAAACTAGTGTTGAACAATTAATAATAATAAATTCAGCCTATAACACATTAAATTTTTATGAAAATGGATTACTAGTTAGGGAGTTTAATTGTGCAACAGGGACATTATATACGCCAACACCTCAAGGGAAGACAACTGTAGCTAATAAAATAAAAAATAGACCATATTATAAATATAAAATACCAGGTGGATCTCCTAATAATCCTTTAGGTAGAAGATGGATTGGTTTGTTTGGTGGACAGGTATATGCAATACATGGAACTAATGAACCAAGTTCAATAGGTCGTAATGCTAGTCATGGTTGCATAAGAATGCATAATAGTGATGTAGAATGGTTATATGATCAGATTTCAATAGGAGCTACTGTACTTATAAAAAATACATATAGTAGTGATGCTCAGATTGCTGAGGATAATGGTATTTTATTAGGATACAAATGGACAACAAAAGGTAATGATAAATATTTTAGTAAAAATAATGATGAATATGCTACAGGATGGAACATAATAAATGGTAAAAAGTATTATTTTAATAATAAAGGAGTATTGCAAACAGGCTTACAAACAATAGAAGGAAATGTATACTACTTAGGAAAAGATGGTGTAATACAGACTGGATGGCAAAATGTAGATGGAAATAAGTATTACTTCAAAATAAAAGGCGATAAAAGGGGACAAGCTGTTAGAGGACAAGTTAAATTAGATAAAAAAGATTATTATTTTGGAAAAGATGGAGTTATGGCAAAATCTAAGAAGGTTAAAGTAGGGGATAATTATTATTATTTTGGAGAAGATGGAGTTAAGGTAACATCTGAGAAAGTTAAAGTAGGAGATAATTATTATTACTTTGGAGAAGATGGAGGTATGGTAACATCTCAAAATATTTCAATAGGAGATGACAATTACTATTTTGGAGAAGATGGAATTATGGCAAAATCTACAATAATGAAATTAGGTAATAAGTATTGTTATTTCAAAATCAGTGGAAAAATGGTAAAACATTTGTCATTAAAAATAAGCTTTTTAATAGTTGGATTAATATCAACAATAATATATATAATTGCTAAACGTAATAAGTATAGTGAACAAAATAAAGAAGAATTGGCAACAAATATTTAGAAGAAAGCAAACACCTCAGATTAGTAAAAATTATATTAGAATAGGGAAATTGGAGGAATGATATGGAACTACTAACTGAAAGATTAATACTTCGTCCGTGGAAAGAATCAGATGCAGAGAGTTTATACGAATATGCAAAAGATCCTTTAGTAGGTCCAATTGCTGGATGGCCTGTACATACCAGTGTAGAAAATAGCCGTGAAATTATCAGAAATATTTTGTCAGCACCTGAAACCTATGCTGTTTGCTTGAAAAATGATAATAAAGCCATTGGTAGTATAGGTTTGATTTCACCTATGCAATCTCATACAAATGCTACTGATGGTGAACTTGAAGTGGGTTATTGGATTGGAGTTCCGTTCTGGGGTAAAGGTTATATACCAGAAGCTGTACGCAGATTACAGAAATATGCCTTTGAAGAATTAGGATGCACTGCAATGTGGTGCGGATACTATGAAGGAAATGAAAAATCAAAACGTGTACAGGAAAAGTGTGGTTTTATTTATCATCATACTGAAAAAGATAAACCTTGTTTGCTAATGGGAGATGTGAGAACAGAACATTTTACATATGTGACTAAGGAACAGTGGTTAGAAAATTATCAAATATGACAAAAGCTTGTCAATAGATAAGTAAAAGCTAGTAATTATACTAGCTTTTATTTTTGCACAAAATAATATAAAAACAACGAGGTGATAAAATGACAGATGAAGCCCTAATAAAAAAAATCTACGAAATCAGTGAAAATTTTGATGTCATTCTAAAAGGACATATAGTTATAAATAAAGATGTAAATGTGATACTCTTTGCCCATAGATGTAGCAGTGAATTATTTTATAGACATTTCTGGAAAGTATCTAGAGAAGTTTTTCATGTAAATAGTTTAGCAAAAAGAAATCTAAGATTGACTAAACACATGGTAAAAAAGGCAGGATATAAGAAAATTTGGACTAAAGGTGTTTTTTCTTTTTATGGTGATTTAAGACCTTTAGCTGTAAAGGCTAAATTTGGAGAGTGGGGAGATAATGGATTAATTTATAATGAAAAGTATAAAAATGATTTTTTAATAAGTGCTATATTTTTTAAATGATATCTAAGTGATTATAAAAGTAAGTATGACAATTAAAATTCTGTATAATAAAAAGTGCTAATTTTTTATTAGCACTTTTAGGAAATGTTATAATACTTTTGGTATGTACTTTAAAGGGGTATATTCATTTTTAATACACCATTAGTTTAAGTCTATATTAACATTTCCTCAATGGTCTCACCAATAATTTTTATACCCTTTTCAATTTCATCCTCAGACAACCTAGAAAGCCCCAGTCTAAGAGTATTTTCACCCCTATCATCAATATAAAACAAATCCCCAGGCATAAAAATTACATCCTTTTTATAACATTCATCTAGGAGTTTTCTAGTATTCAAATTTTTAAAAATTAAGAATAAATGTAGACCACCATCTCCAAGAATATGCTCACAGTCTATGTACTTCTCAACACATTTTTTGGCAAAATTAAACTTATCGCCGTAGTATTTACGAGTCTTTTTAATATATTTTTCAAAAGCTCCATTTTGTAGATAATCATAGAGAATACCTTGATCTAAAAAGGAAACATGTATAGTTGTAGCTCTTTTTACACTTTCCAATCTATTTATAAGCCTTTTATCACCAAGAAGCCAGCCTATTCTAAGTCCAGGGAATAATATTTTTGAAAAACTACCTATATAAATAACACCATTGCTATTGTTATCTAAAGAACAAATAGGGAAGATGTGGGAAGAAGAGTAAAGAAGTTCTTCATTAAAACCATCTTCAATAATAGGTATATTGTTTTTTTTCATTAAATTATAAAACTTATATCTATTTTCTGGAGACATTACCATTCCCGTTGGATTATGATAAGAAGGCGTAATATATGAAAACTTTATCTTATTTTTATATTTTTTTAGCTTTTTATCTAAATCATCAAAATCAAGACCGTTTTCATTCATATTCATGGGGATTATATTTACTCCATGAGATTTCATAATTTTAATGGAAGTATTATGAGTTGGATTTTCGCATAATATATAGTCTCCCTGACTAGTTAGTGTGGAGATTACAAGGTTTAATCCTTCAGTAAAGCCGTTAACCATTAGAATATCTTTATGTGTAGTATCTACGCCTTTTTTATTCATATATTTATGCAAATAATCAATTAAGGGCTTATAACCTTGAGCATAGCCATAATTTAAAAGCTTATGACCTTCAAGATTAAATCTATTTAAAAATGACTTTTTTAACTCTTCCATATCAAATAGTTCACCATCGGGAGCAATACTCTTAAATGAAATTTGACCAGATTTCCAACGAACTTCGCTTTTCATAATATCCATATCATTGGTTGTCTTCATATAATCATTTTCAAAATGTTCATAATCAATTTGCCAATGGCTGTTATGTATGATATTTTCGCTATTTACAAAGGTGCCTCTACCAGATAGGGAATAAATAATTCCTTCAGACTTCAATTCTTCATATGCTAATACTATAGAATTTCTACTTACCTTCAAAATAGAACTAAGCTCCCTTGTGGAAGGAAGCTTAGAGTTGTGAGGAAGAAGACCTTTTGAAATCATCTCCTCTAAATAATTCTTTATCTGAATATATATTGGTTCTTTATCATTAATTGTTAAATCGGAGAATAACAAATTATCACCTCTAAGCTTTATTTATATAAGTAATTATATAAAATAAACTTATTATAGTCTAGATTCTTATTTTAAAGAAGTCTCCATGATTTTATCAACTAATTCACTATAAGATAATCCTTTAGCATTGGCACTTCTAGGAATTAAACTTGTAGGTGTCATACCTGGTAGAGTATTTAATTCAAGAACATAGAAAGTACCATTTGATAATATAAAGTCAGCTCTTACATAAGCTCTACAGTAGAAAGTATCCCAAACTGCTTTAGACGCTTTGTTTATTTGTTCTTGTAAATCTTTTTCTAGATAAACAACTTCTTCTTTAGCAGCATTTGCACCAGTAGAGTATTTTGATTCAAAATCAAAGAATCCTGTTGGTGATGATATTTTTATTGTTGGATAAACTTCTCCATCAAGTACGAAAGAAGTATATTCTTCTCCTGGAAGGTAAGCTTCTATCATCACTATATCATCAACTTCTAAACCAGCTCTTACAGCATCTTCGACATCTTCTCTACATTCTACTTTAAAAGTAGCAACAGAAGACCCACCGCTATTTGGTTTTATGAAAACTGGATAACCCATTTCTTCTATTTTGTCATAGTCTATATCTTCAATTGATCTTGCTATAGTCCAATCAGCTGTAGGAATTCCAGAATCTCTAAGCATTTTTTTAGTTATATTTTTATCCATACACATAGCAGATGTTAAAGGTCCACATCCAGAGTATGGTATATCCATAGATTCAAGTATTGATTGTACTGTACCATCTTCACCATACTTACCATGTAACATTAAAAATGCGAATTCAATTCCTTCTGGCATTTTATTTATAACATCCATTTTATCATTTAAGATTATTTCATGTACTTCGTATTTATCTCTATCTAAAGCTTCAACAACAGATTTACCTGAATTTAAAGACACTTGTCTTTCAGTAGAAATTCCGCCCATTAAAACAGCAACTTTTTTCTTCATAATTACACACTCCTATTTTTATTATATTTTGATAAAAAATATATTTTATTATTTTAATATGACCTCTTATTTATAATATTATTTTTCTTTTCTATAGTAATAATTATATGTTTAGATATTAAAGTCTGAAAGTACCACTAGATATGTAATTTTTGAAGTATGTGGTTTAATAATATTTTAATTTTTCTTAAAGAATTTTATCAAAATATAGTAATAAAAAGGAAAAATAATATTTTTATAGAATATTCTTTATTTAAGGATAGGGGGGGATATCACATATGAAAAAGATTATTAACCAGAAAAAAATTTGTATGAAATTAGCTCATATACTAGAAGTTATTCTGGCACTAGTTGTAATAGTAACAGTAGTTTTAGGTTTAGTTGATACTTTAAGAATAATTTATAATGCCTATATTGTAGACTTTAGTCATCCAGTAGAATATGGTCAATTAAATGATATATTTGGTCAGATTTTAATGTTAGTTATAGGAGTAGAACTTGTAGCTATGTTATCATTACATAGACCTCTTGCTGTAATTGAAGTTTTATTATATGCAATAGCTAGAAAACTATTATTAATTCCTAAAACAAGCTCTATGTTAGATTTAGTATTAGGTGTAGTTGCTATTGCTGGAATATTTGCAATAAAGAAATTCTTCATAAAAGAAGATAAAAAAGAAGATAGTGAAACAACTAATTTAGATATGGTATATATTGATAAATCTCTAAAAGAAGCTAAGTAACAATCTATTATTAAACCTTTATATAAAATAAAAGGAGGCTTAATTTGAATATATTTAACAAACCAATTAATGAGATAATAAAATCTAGACATTCAGTAAGAACTTATGAAAATAATGAGTTACCAAAGGATGTTCTTAATAAAGTAAAAACTTACATAGACGAGATTAATAATAGCAAAGGCATCTTTGGTAATAAAATAAGAATTAATTTAATAGAAAAGAATGATAAAAATAAAGAAATTAAACTAGGAACATATGGAGTAATAAAAGGTGCTAATTATTATCTAACAGCAGCATATGATAAAAGTGATAACAAAGGTCTTTATGATATAGGATATTTACTTGAAAAGGTTGTATTATACTGTACTGATTTAGGACTAGGAACTGTATGGTTAGGTGGAACTTTTAATAAAAGTAAATTTGCTGAAGCTATAAATTTAAAAGACAATGAATCATTATCAATAGTATGTCCTTTTGGCATTGAAGCAGACAAAAAAACTTTGGTAGCTAAAATATTTGGTGTAAATACTAATAAAAGAAAAGATTTTACTAGTTTATTCTTTAAAGACAACTTTGATACAACCCTATCTTATAAAGAATCTGGAGAGTACGGTGAAGTTTTAGAAAATATTAGGCTTGCACCTTCTGCTCTTAATAAGCAACCATGGATAATAGTAAAAGAAGATAAGAATTTACATATATATAGCGATGGTAAAATAGATATAAATAAAGTTGATATAGGTATTGCTTTATGTCACCTTGAATTAACTGCTAGTGAAAAAGGATTAAATGGAAAGTTTGAAATACTTAAGGATAAAGTAAGTGATAAATTTGAATATGTAATTTCTTGGATAGATGAGAATGATTAAAAATTATTTATTGAAAAGATAAAGGCACCCATCAAAAGATAGGTGCCTTTATTTGGGCTAGCGTAATGCTTATACCTAGTATAAGCTTCCACTGAGATTTATTATATCAAAAATATTTAGAATGTGAATAGTTAATATAGATAAATTAAAAGTTATGGAGGTGTGAAATTTGAATAAATGCAAAATTAAAACGATAGGATTTATGATCCTTGTTTTATTACTATTGAGTTTATCCTTATTTGTTATTAAGCGTATTATATTCTTTTTTGTTGCGCGAACAGACTTTTCGGATTATATGGCGAGCATGGTCTCTATGATTATTTTAACAAGTATCATTTTAAGATTATCAAGAAAAGCAGAAATAAATCTTTCTATTTTTCCAGATAAATTCACAGTATCTTATATAAGTGTTTCTATTATTTCAGTTGTGCTATTTATTGCAAGCCCATCAAATTATAAGGGTGGAATAGAACCTATTTTATTACTTGTATATTCAAGTATAGTAACACCCATTTTTGAAGAACTTATTTTTCGTGGATATATTTGGAATGAGCTAAATCAAATTTTTACAAGTGAATGGAAAACTTACATTATCACAACAATCCTTTTGCTCTATGGCACTTGGGATATATTAGTTCTATTGCTTTTAGAGTAGAGGATGATTTGTTGAATGTGATGATATGGAAGGTCATCACAGGATTATGTTTTGGGATAGTATTAGGTGCTGTTCGTTTAAAAACTAAAAATTGCTATTCTACCATGCTATTGCATGGTGTAATGAATTTATTTGGTAGGTAAACTGACTATATTATAGAGATAAATATAAATTTATAGGAGGTTGAAATGGAAAATATACTAATTAAAGAATAACTTTTATAATAATGTAAAAAATATATAGAATTTTAGGGGGAATAATGAAAATTAAAGGAGATAAGAGAGTAATAATATTAATATTTAGTGTTGCAATAATTATTTTCATATTATGCTTTACGAGGGGAATTGCATTGTGGTTCAATGGAATAAGTTATATTGCAAATAATACAAAACAATATAGTGATGAAGAAGGTCATACAATAGGAAATGAATATCAAATTTCTATTAACCTTTATGATTTGGAAAGTAATATTGGAAAAGAACTATATAATGATGGTGAGAGTAAAATTTATGTAAGTTGGATTGATAACACTGGAAGTTCAAATAGTGGAGGTTATAGAATTGGCTTTAGGTCTTGTGGAATATATTCACTAAATGGTGCAACATTAGTTTCAGGAGTTTGTCATGAAAATGTAGACAATAACTCATTCAGAACTTATATGTCTGCAAAAATGACAGCAAAATATAAAGATAATATTTATAATAGTAGTGTATTAGGCACAAGTGGATTAAATTATAAGGATGGAGATGAGTTTGCATTTTACATTTTTCCATCAGAAGCTTATGACAAAGAGGACGTATCCTTAGATGAAGATGGAATAGTAAAACTATCTATTAAAAATCTCTATAAAAATATATGGACTAAAAAATAATGAACAATTTTAATCTATTGCGAAGTAAAAGGGTAGGGGCTGTGCTCCTACTTTTTTTGTATCTATACTAACACCTAGCATAAGTAAAAATAGATTTACATATTATTTAAAGAAATATTGAAATATCAATAAAGTAAGGGAGGGTTATTATATGATATGCCCATTTACTGGAAGAAGTAACATGTCAAATGGAAACTTAAATAAACAGTGGTGGCCTAATCAATTAAACTTAGATATTCTTTGTCAAAACTCAAGTTTAAGTAATCCATTGGGGTGTAATTTTAATTATGCTGAAGAATTTGAAAAACTAGATTATTATGCACTAAAAAAGGATTTATATGATTTAATGACAGATTCAAAAGACTGGTGGCCAGCTGATTTTGGTAATTACGGGCCACTATTTATTCGTATGGCGTGGCATAGTGCAGGAACTTATAGAATAGGTGATGGTAGAGGTGGGGCAGGTAATGGTGATCAAAGATTTTCGCCATTAAATAGCTGGCCTGATAATATTAATTTAGATAAAGCTCGTAGATTGCTTTGGCCTATTAAACAAAAATACGGTGATAAAATTTCATGGGCAGACTTAATGATACTAACAGGTAATTGTGCTTTTGATATAATGGGACTTAAAACAATTGGATTTGGTGGTGGACGTGTAGATGTTTGGGAGCCACAAGATATTTATTGGGGAGATGGGGTATATAAACAACTTCCTAGCAATAAAATACCAGGTACAAATACTATTGAAAATCCACTTGCAGCAGTTCAGATGGGACTTATTTATGTAAATCCAGAGGGACCTGATGGAAAACCTGATCCACGTGGTTCTGCCAAAGATGTTAGAGAAACATTTGCTCGTATGGCTATGAATGATGAGGAAACTGTAGCACTTATTGCTGGTGGTCATACTTTTGGTAAATGTCATGGTGCAGCTTCTCCTACATTTGTTGGCCCTGGACCTGAAGGTGCTCCTATTGAAGAGATGGGACTTGGTTGGAAAAATAGCTATAAAACAGGCAAGGGACCTGATACAATTGGTAGTGGAATTGAAGGTGCATGGAAGCCACATCCAACAAAGTGGAATATGGGTTATTTTAAGGTATTGTTTAAATATGAATATGAACTAGTAAAAAGTCCAGCTGGAGCCTATCAGTGGATTGCAAAAGATGTGGATGAAGAAGATATGATTGAAGATGCTCATGATCCATCTAAAAAACATCCACCTATGATGACAACAGCTGATTTAGGTATTCGTTATGATCCAATATACAATAAGATTGCTAGAAATTATATGGAAAATCCAGATAAATTTACTGAGGATTTTGCACGTGCTTGGTTCAAATTGACACATCGTGATATGGGACCGATTTCTAGATATCTTGGTCCAGAAGTTCCGAAAGAGAGATTTATATGGCAAGATCCTGTTCCAGAAGCTGATTATGAATTAATTAATAAAGAAGATATTAAATATCTTAAAAATAAAATTTTAGAGTGCAATTTGTCAGTATCAGAACTTGTTTATACAGCTTGGTCATCTGCGTCCACATTTAGAGGTTCTGATAAACGTGGTGGTGCAAATGGAGCTAGAATTGCCTTAAAACCACAAAATTCTTGGGAAGTTAATCAACCTGATCAATTAAATAATGTTTTACAAGTTTTTGAAAAAATAAAATCTGACTTCAATAACTTACAAGCAACATCTTGTGTAAACAAAAAAGTATCTTTAGCTGATTTAATTGTCCTTGGAGGATGTGTGGGAATTGAAAAAGCAGCAAAAAGAGCAGGATATAAAATTAGAGTTCCTTTTACTCCAGGTAGAACAGATGCATCTCAAGAACAAACTGATATTGAGTCATTTGCTCCCCTTGAACCAAAAGCAGATGGATTTAGAAACTACATGAAATCAAATTATTCAGTATTACCAGAAGAATTATTAGTAGACCGCTCCAATCTTTTAACTTTGACTCCTCCTGAAATGACAATTTTAATAGGTGGTATGCGTGTATTAAATGCTAACTATAAAAAATCTCAGTATGGTGTTTTTACAAATAGACCAGAAGCTCTTACGAATGATTTCTTTGTAAATCTTTTGGATATTAATACAGTTTGGAAGCCTACTTCTAGTGATGAAGAAATATTTGAAGGATATGACAGAGAAACTGGTAAATTAAAGTGGAAAGCAACACGAGTTGACCTTATTTTTGGTTCTAATTCTCAGCTTCGTGCCATTTCAGAAGTCTATGCAAGTGAAGGCTCTGGGCGTAAATTTATAAAAGACTTTGTATGTGCTTGGAATAAAGTAATGAATGCAGATCGTTATGATGTAAAAGGAGAAAATTAAATAATTAAGGGGTATGTATTTTTCATACCTCTTTTTGTATTTCAAAAATATCAGTTGATAGTATTTTTATATGGTGTAAAACTATAATAAAAGCCACTTTAGAAATAATATTAAAATAAATTAAAATTTTTTAATTTGAATCTCATCTTAGTTTCATGAAAAGAATAAAACCCTATTATATAATTATATTAGTTCTAAGGCAGAAGGAAAAAGGAGTGATTGTAAATGAAGAAAATCTTAATAGTCGAAGATGAATCCAGCATTTCTGATTTTGTAAAATTAGAATTAGAATATGAAGGATACCAAGTATCCATTAAAGAAGATGGCCGAGAAGGACTTAAAGAAGCACTAGAAAATGATTACGACCTTATAATATTAGATATTATGCTTCCATCCATGAATGGATTTGAAATATGTAGAAGGTTAAAAAGAGAAAAAAATACTCCTGTAATAATGCTTAGTGCAAAAGATAGTGTAACTGATAAGGTTAATGGTCTTCAAATTGGAGCAGACGATTATATTCCAAAGCCCTTTGCAATAGAAGAACTACTTGCTCGTATTAATGCAATTTTTAGAAGAGTTGATAGCCTAGATAACCATATAGTTAAATTTAAAGATCTTGTAATAAATAGAAATTCAAGAACTGTTTCAAGAAATGATAAAGAAATAAATTTAACTAATAAAGAGTATGAGTTATTAATGATATTAATAGATAACAAAGATAAAGTTGTTACAAGAGATGAATTGCTAGAAAAAATCTGGGGATATGAATATGAACCCGAAACTAATGTTACAGATGTATATGTTAGATATTTAAGATCAAAATTAAATAATGAAAATAAAGAAGAGTATATTCAAACTATTAGATCAGTTGGCTATATTATGAGGAGCTAAAGTATGAAAAGTAAAAAGCTTCCTATATTTTTAGAAATAACAAGAAAATCTTTTTTTGTAATAGTTTTAATCTTAGTAATATATGCAATAGCTCAATTAATTATATTTGGCACATTTACAAATGATTATGAAAGAGATTTATTAACAAATACCTATCAATCTCTTTCAAATTTGTCTGAAAATGTTAATAATGATATTTCACAAAAAAGATTTTATGAATATCTAGAAGAATTAACTGCCGATGATTCTGATGAATATATTAGAATTTATTCTAATGATGAAATATATTTTGAAACCAAGTCAGATGTATGGCAATATATTAAACCTAATTATGAATATGATCAGAATAAAGTAGAATCTAAATTTATTGAGTTTGAGCCCTATATGATAATGACAGGTAAAATACAAATAGATAATTCTGAATATCTAATACAAATAATTAGGGAAAATGATCTATTTGATGACTTTATTGAAGGATATCTACCAACCTTAGGACTTACTTTAATTTTAGGATTAATCTTAAGTGCTATAGGGGCTATGTATGTTTCTAAAAACTTTATAAATAGGCTTAGAAATTTTATAACAACTATGAATGAAATAAAAGAAAAAGGATTTAATGCAAGAGCAGAAGTTTCAGGATTTAATGATGAAATAGACAAAATGAAAATTGTTTTTAATTCAATGATGGATGATTTAGAAGATGCCTTTGAAGACCAAAGTAGATTTGTCTCAGATGCTTCACATGAATTAAAAACACCACTAACAGCTCTTCAAGGACATCTAAATTTAATTAAAAGATGGGGTAAAAACGATAAAGAGCGATTAGAAAAGTCAATAGACATATGTTTAAATGAAGTTGAAAGATTAAAGAAGATAGTAAATGATATGCTACTATTATCTAAAACTGAAAAAGAAGAAGTGGATTTAAGTAAAATTGATGAAATTAACCCTAAAATAATAATTGAAGAGGTAATAGAACACTATAATGTATTAAATCCAGATGTAAAATATATTACTTCCATTGAAGATAATATTAAGATGAAAATTGATCCAAATGATTTAAAACAATTGCTAATTATATTTATTGATAATTCAATTAAATATAACAATAAAGAAAATATAGAAATTGAAATAAAATTAAGACATTTAGATAATAAGGTAAATCTGGAGATAAAAGATAATGGTATGGGAATACCTAAAGAGGAACTTAATAATGTTATGAAAAGATTTTATAAAGTTGATAAATCTAGAGTTAAAAATAACTCCTTTGGAATTGGTTTATCAATAGCAAGTAGAATTGTAAAAAATTATAATGGAAAAATTTCTATTGACAGTGAATTAGACAAGTATACAACAATAAGTATATATATTTAATAAAAAATTTAAAGAGATAATTTATGGAGGATGAGATAAAATGAAAAAAATATTATTAACAACGATTATAATGGGAATGGGTGCAGGATTAATAGGATGTACTCAAGCATCACAAAATAGCGCTCAAACAGCACAAAATAATACTCAAACAGTACAAAGTAATGAAAGTGTAAATACACAAACTAATAATACAGTAGCTAAGGAAAATAAAGGTAGCAAAATAACTTTAGATGAGGCGAAGAAAATAGCTTTAAATCATGCAAACTTAACTAGCAAAGAAGTTTCATTTATAAATGCAGAAGCTGATATGGATAATGGTGTAGAGTTTTATGACATAGAGTTCTATAACAATAATAAGGAATATGATTATGAAATATCTGCAGCTGACGGAAAAATAATAGAGTACGATTATGATGTAGAAGGTTATGGTGAGTCTACTAATGTATCAAATAATAATTCATCAAACACTAATAAACAAAATACTACTACAACAAATAAAAATACATCAAGTACTAATAAACAAAATAATAATAAAACAAATAATAATGCTGTAAATACTAATAAGCCAAATACTAACACTAACTCAAATACAAGTTCAAATAAAATAAGTGCAGATAAGGCAAAGAAAATAGCTTTAAATCATGCAAACTTAACTAGTAGTCAAGTTTCATATGTACAAGTAGAGGCTGATTTTGATGATTACACTCCAAGCTACGATGTAGAGTTTTATTACAATAATGTAGAGTATAGCTACGAAATAAATGCAAATAATGGAAATATAATCAGCTTTGAAAAAGATATAGATTAATATAAAAAATGAATTATAAAAAGGGATGCTGTAAACTGCATCCCTTTTTTAACAAAATCTAAGTTGAATCTTTTTTATAAGTGAATTAGACATAAATACACCTATCAATCCACCTATCATATTTAAAGCAATATCGCTAATACTAAATACCCTACCGAAAATTACTAATAAAGCAACTTGTATGATAACTGTAAGTAAAAAGCAAATTAACAAAGTATCTTTTGTACTACCTTCAAAACAGTAAAATGAAAAGAAGCTTAGTGGCATAAATAATAATATTTTTCCAAATAAACTTGATGTATTAAGAGTTAATATCATTAATACAGATATAACAAATCCAACCAAGAATAGCTCTTTAACAATAAAAGTATTATTGTGTTTCGTATTTATTAAGATTCTTAAAAATATGTACATAAAAATCAATGTAAATATAATTGATAAATCTAATGATAATAAGTCTTTCATAATAATTCCTTTCTATAAATTTCTATAAATCATATATCCATTATAACAAATATTTCATAATTTATAAAAATACTTATCTAAACTTATTAAAAAAAGAGGAGAAATAAGATTCTCCTCTTATAATTTAGTAATAATAAGTCATTGAGCCTATTATGCCTATAATTATAGATACAATAAGTACTCCTATTGCTGGAATAATAGCCAATACTATTGGAAGAATTAAATTTGTTCCCCCTTTTTATATTTTATCTACTAATATACCTATGTTTATATACACAATATTATGTGAATAAATTCCCGATTAAAATTCCACAATAGTTACCAATGACATAGCCTAAAGTACCTATAAGCATTATTGGAGCTATAAGTTTTGACCAAGATTTTGAAACTGCCATGGCAGCAGCAGTAGTTGGACCTCCAATACATGCATTAGATGCTAGTATGGCATCTTCTAAATTAAACTTAAACATTTTAGCACCTAAGAAAGTTACTATCATATTTGATGAAACTATAATTAAGCAGAAAACTAATAGTAGTGGAGATTTAAAAAATATAGATACGATAGAAGCTGGTGCACCTATTACCACAAAGAATAGATAAATTAAAAATGTACCTATTTCTTGAGCACCTCCAAGTTTTCCAAAGAAGTCTGGTTTAAGTGTTGCACATGTCATTGTAAGTGTAGTTATTATTAAATACTGATTTCCTAGTAAAGTATTAGTTATCTTTAAAAATATATTTGATGTAGGAATATTATTTGATAAATAAGTAGCTAAATTACTTGAAATTGCAACTATTATAAAAGCACTACCTACAGATAAAGCTATATCTTTTAGAGATATTTCTTTAGCACTCCAATAAGATGATGCAGGTGTTTCACCTTCTTTTATATCCATACTTTCCACTTCTTTTATATGTGGATGATCAAATAATTTTCTAAATAAAGTCATAGAAGGTATGGCAATTAATACGAAGAAATAAAGTGCCATAAGTAAGTTATCAGAAACAACTGCAGCTGAAATTACTTCTGAAGCTATATCAAAAGAACTTGCTATAGCAGCCAAATTAACACTTCCACCTATATATGTACCAGTCATAACTCCAGCTAAATGACCTAAAGAAGGTATATGATCATTTAAAGCTATATAACCGATTGTAGCACCAATCATAGTACCAACAGAACTTATAAGGAATAAGATAAGAATACTTCCACTTTCATTACATATTTTTGACACATTGCATTGATATAAAAGCAGTGTAATAGCTAGAGGAACTGCGTAAGTCCATACATTATCATAAACAACAGATTCCGTTGGAATTATATTTAAATTTGAAAATAAAAGAGCACCTACCAAAGCAATAATCATACCAGAAACTTTAGATGCCCAGTCGTATTTTTGCTCTAAATAAATACTAAAAGCAGCCCATCCAGTAATAAAGGCCCATAAAGCCCAAATATTATCTGAACTAATTAATGTTTTCATACAAACCTCCAAGTTAAATTATGTTTTTTATTATAAATGAGACAATAATAAATATTATAGTATTTATCATAAAGAGTGACAATAAGGGGAGAGAGGAAATGTTTAATTTATTTATTTAAATACTTTTATACTTTACTTGAAATTTTTTTATCTTTAATATAAATTTTAATTATGAAGTAAATAATGAAAAAATTGTAAATTATTGAGGTGATAAAATGAGAGCAGAAATAATTACAGTGGGAACAGAAATTCTTCTTGGAGATATACTAAATACTAATACTCATTATTTATCTAATGAGTTGGCTAATATGGGCATTGATATATATTATCAAACAACTGTAGGTGATAATGAAGAAAGACTTTTAAATCAATTAAATGATAGTTTAAAAAGAAGTGATTTAATAATATTAACAGGAGGTCTAGGACCAACACAAGATGATATTACAAAGGAAGTTTGTGCAAAATATTTAAATTTACAAATGGAGCTTCACAAAGAGTCTTGGGATAAAATAGTAGAAATATATGATAAAATGAAAAGAATACCAACAGAGAATAATAGAAAACAAGCTTACTTTCCTGTAGATTCAACAATACTACCTAATAAATATGGTACAGCACCAGGATGTATTATGCAAAAAGATAATAAAACTATTATAGTAATGCCAGGCCCTCCAAAGGAAATGCAGCCCATGTTTGATAATTATGTTAAGCCATTTTTATTAAAAGATAATAGTTATGTTTTAAAATCTAAGGTTCTTAGAATTATAGGGGTTGGGGAATCCAAAATTGAAAATGATTTATTAGACTTAATAGATAAACAAACAAACCCTACAATAGCTACTTATGCAAAAGATGGAGAGTGCACAGTTAGAATAACAGCTAAGAGTAAAAATATAGAAGAAGTAGAAGATTTAATATTACCAGTATATAAAGAAATTAAAAATAGATTTAAAGAGAAGGTTTATGGAGAAGATGAAACTACTATAGAAGATGAGGTAGCAAAGCTTTTAGTTAATAATAACTTAAAAATTGCTGTGGCTGAGTCCTGTACAGGAGGAATGGTATCTTCTGCATTAATTAATTATCCAGGAATATCATCAGTATTTATGGAAGGTTGTGTAACTTATTCTAATGAAGCTAAGATGATGAGTCTAGGAGTAAAAGAAGAAACTCTAAATACTTTTGGGGCAGTAAGCGAGGAATGTGCAAAAGAAATGGCAGAAGGAGTATCTAAAAGACATAATACTAATATAGGATTATCTACAACTGGAATAGCTGGGCCAGAAGGTGGTAGTGAGGATAAACCTGTGGGGCTTGTTTATATGGGAATTACCATAAATAATAAGACAATAGTAAAAAAATATGTATTTAATGGAGATAGACAACAAATTAGAAATAGAGCTTGTAAAACTTTATTAAATGATTTAAGACTAGAATTATTAAATATATTATAGAATTTGGAGGAAAAATGATAAAACATATATTTTGTGACTTAGATGGGACACTTTACAATAATGGATTAAGGGATGAAGATGTAAAAGCAATAAAAGAAATAGAAGCAGATGGAGTAATTTTTCATGTGGCAACGGGAAGAGTATTTAAACAAGCATATAAAATGATAAGTGATAAATTTAAACTAAATGGTTATTTTATTTGTGAAAATGGATCATTTATTTTTGATAAAGATAAAAATCTTATCTTTAAAGAGCCTTTAGATGATTATTTAGTTAGAAAAATCATAAATACCTTTGATTCTAATACATCTCATATATATTTAAAATATAATGGGGATATAATTTTAAGTGATGGAGCAAAGATTTTTGAGTATTATAGTAATGACTATATTGTTGATAAAGAAATATTCAAAAGAGAGAGTTTTGACAACTTAGTGGGAAATGTGGGAATACTTTCAGAAGATATGGATGAACTTAAAAGATTAGAGTATTTTTACAAAGATAAATTTGGTGAAGTATGTGATGTTTATTTATCAGGACCTTATACATTAAATATAGTTCCAAATCATGTGTCTAAACGTCATGCAATAGAATATATATGTGAAAAGTATAATGTATCTCTTGATGAAGTGGCCACTATGGGAGATTCTCCTAATGATATTTGTATGTTGAAGGGAATTAAACATAGTTTTGCTATGAATAAGAGTAGTGAAGAAGTAAAAGAAAGTGCATCTTATACAGTAAATAATGTAAAAGAAGGAATAGAAATGATAAAAAAAATAAATAGGACTATGTAGTTAGTCCTATTTATGATATACAATCTTCTAATATATAAGAATTTGCTGTATTTATTAATATTGAGTCAAGAACGTGAGCTATGACTACATTACAAACATATGCTGAGTATTTTAAATCATTTTCATAGCTTATGCCAGAAGATTTATATTTTTTATATAAAGTATGAAAAAATTCTTCTACAGTGTGATCAATTTTATGATTTAAATCGAAATTGGAGAAATCCATTTCCTTGGCATAAGAAGCCAGCTCTTTTTCATAAGTCATATGTTTATTCATACTATGAGAAAACTCCCAACGTTCACTATGAGGAGCAGTGAAAAAATCACATAAAAAATGACATATAACACCTAACTCTTGACTTAGTTTACTTATGGAAAAATATTTCTTTAAAGAGTCTAAACTTAATTGGCATAGATATTTGATTTTTTCAAAAACCATAGATAAAGATTCTTCTAAATAATGTTTATTAAGTACATATTTTGAAGAAATATCTGGTTTTATATTTCCATAAATAAAATTTTTTTCACTAATAAAAAAGGTCTTACTTGAATCTAGGTTGTTTAATACATTTTTAGATATAATAAAATGTGTGCTCATTAACATTATTTCACCTCATAAGTTTTATGTATAGTTAAAATTATATATAGATTTAAATTTTTTTAATTAATAATAACTATCTATTAAATAGTATCAACAATAATAAATAAATTCAACATGATAATCATTCCAATAAAAATAAATATTTAAGAATAAAGGAGACAAGAAAATGAAAAAAGTATTAGTTTTATTAGCTGATGGATTTGAAGAAATAGAGGCCTTATCAGTAGTAGATGTGCTTAGAAGAGCAAATGTAGATTGTAAAATGTGCTCAATCGATGAAGAATATGTGAGAGGAACACACGATATAGTAGTAAAATCTGACTGTAATATAAATAATATTAATAGTGATGAGTATGATGCAGTAGTATTACCTGGAGGATTGCCAGGAGCAGATAATTTAAAAAGTGATTCTGTAAAAGAATTAGTAATAAAAATGAATAACGATGGTAAAATTGTTGCAGCAATTTGTGCAGCACCTGAAACATTAGAGTACTTTAATATACTTGAAAATAAAAATTGTACATCTTATCCAGGATTTATACAAGAAAGAGATAAGGTTAATTATGTAGAAGATGAGCTTGTAGTAGTAGATGGTAATATAATAACTAGTAGAGGGCCAGCTACAGCTTTAGTATTTGCCTTAATAATACTTAGAGAGCTTGACTGTATAAATGAAGTTGAAGATATTCAAGAAGGAATGTTGATAAATTTATACAATAAATATTCAAAACAATAGGAGCAAAGAGTAAATATAGAAATAAAAAAGCTAATATATTAAAAACGAAGGATGACTAATTATTATAAGTCATCTTTTATTTTTTTGAAAACTAAAACTATATGATAGCATAGAAATTTAATATGTTAATATATTTGAAATAAATAATATTTAAAATTTTATATAGTATTTGTTATAATATATGTCAGAATTAGAATAAGATTAATAAAAGTCACACATGGAGGTAAAAATGGGCTATTTATACATATTACTAGCTGGATTATTCTGGTCTAGTATAGGGCTATTTACAACAAATTTAAACAACATAGGTTTATCAACAGAGGAAATAAGTTTTTTAAGACTTTCCATGGGATGTTTGATTTTAGTATTATATGCAATTATAAAAAATCCTAGTTTATTAAAAATATCTAGAAAAGGTTTAATTTATGCAATTATTATAGGTATACTATGTCAAGGTTTATTTAATTTTTGTTATGTAAGCTCAATAAAGAATGCAGGAAGTGCAGTTGCAGCAGTATTACTTTATACTTCACCAATATTTTTAACAATTTTTTCAAAAATAATATATAAAGAAAAAATAAATAAGATGAAACTGTTATCACTTGTTATATGCGTTGTGGCAGCTATACTTGCTGTTACAGGGGGAAGTTTAGATTTAAAAGGAATTAGTACTTTTGGAATTATAAGTGGAATTATGTCAGCTATACTTTATGCATTAATGCCAATAATAAGTAAAAATATATTAGATGAAGTAAATAATTTAACAATAATAATATATTCATTTTTAACAGGAGCACTATTTTTCGTAACTAAAGTAGATTTCGGAAAAGTTAGTGAAGGTATAACTGATATTTATGTAGTTATAAATATAGTAGGTTTTGGATTATTAACAGGAGCACTTGCTTATATTTTCTATACAATGGGTGTAAAAAGTGGAATAGAACTTTCTGTTGCAGGAGTAATAGCATCTATAGAATTAGTATTTGCACAAATAATTGGATGGATAATTATGGGTGAGTCTTGCAATATAATAAAAATAATTGGAGTTTGTTTAATGGTTATATCTGCATTAATAGCTTTTAAAAGTTCTAGTGAAAATACAAAAACTACTGAAATAGATGATGAAAATTTACAAACTATAGAAACAAATGATAATATATAACTATAAATTAAGTCCTCATAGAATTTTTCTATGAGGACTTTTGAATTTGATTATTTATGAAAGTGATTATTTAGACGGTAAGTATTTTATACCTTGGTAAGAATCTCTTGATTTCATAGTATCATCTATGGCATTTAATACTTCCCATTTCTTTAAAGACCAAAGAGGTCCTACTAAATCTTCTTTTTTTCCATCTCCAGTAAGTCTATGAATAACCATTTCTGGAGGAAGGATTTCTAATTGATCACAAACTAAGTTTACATATTCTTCTTGTGTCATTAAACTCATCATATTTTTTTCTAACATTCTTGCCATTGGAGTGTCTTTTATTACATGAAGTAAGTGAATTTTTATTCCATGTACATTTAAATCTGCTACAGCTTTAGCTGTTTCCATCATCATATTATAATCTTCTCCAGGAAGCCCATTTATAATATGAACAACTATTTTTATATTTTTAGCTTTTAATTTTTCTACACCTTCTAAGAAAGTTTTATAATCATGACCTCTATTTATTATTTTTGAAGTAGAATCGTGAATCGTTTGAAGTCCAAGTTCTACCCATAAATTAGTTCTTTCGTTTAATTCAGCTAAATATTCAACAACATCATCTTCTAAACAGTCAGGACGAGTTGATATAGATAAACCAACAACATCATCTTGAGCTAAAATAGTCTCGTATTTTTCTTTTAGAACTTCCAGTGGTGCATAAGTGTTAGTATATGCTTGAAAGTATCCTATATATTTGGCATTTGGCCATTTTTTTAGCATCATTTCTTTTATTTCATTAAATTGTTTTATTAAATCATCTTTTGGATTACCTGCGAAATCTCCTGAACCTTCTTTAGAGCAATAAGTACATCCACCATAGGCTACTTTTCCATCTATATTTGGACAAGTAAATCCTGCATTTATAGAAACTTTAAAAATTTTCTCACCAAAAGTATTTCTTAGATAGTAATTCCAAGTATGATATCTTTTATTATTATCAAAAGCATATTTGAACTTTGTCATTTCATCACCTTTTTCCTATGATTTATACCTAGTTATATTAACATAAATTTTTATTATATACAAATTTCTATAAATAATAATTACATGTATAAATATTTTTAGAGTAATAAACTTTGTATTTATTAATACAATTTACTAATGATAAAATCAAGGGGGGATAACATGGAGAGAAATGATGATAACAATGATGTGACAAAAATGACTAATGAAAATGATCAAAAAGAGAAAGAATCAAATAATAACAAAAAAATAAATAATCATAAAAAGAAGTTTTATATTGGAATTATATGCTTTTTAGTATTAATTACAGTAATGTATTTTAGTGTAAAAAGATATGAAAATTTAGTTTATCCAGATATTACTTTATGTGGTGAAGATGTATCAAAGTTAAATGAGCATCAATTAGATAAAAAGATTAATACTTTATTAGATAATATAAATAATAATAAAATTATAGTAAAAGTAAAAGATAAAGAATATGAAATAAATGTATCTGAAATAATAGATAAAATTAATAAAGAAAAAACTAAAAATGAAATAATAAATTTTGGGAAAAACAAATTTTTCTTTGAGCAGTTTGGTTTAATTTATCTAAATGTGGGAAGAAATTATCACTTTGAAATAAAAATAAATAATAATAATCTTCAGACTAAAATAAAAGAAATATATGAAGAAACTACTATATCACCTATAGAACCAACTTTAAACATAAATGATGATAATGTTAAAATAGTCAAGGGTAAAAATGGTAAGAGTATAGATGAAACAGAATTAGTAAATAAAGTAGTAGATGCAATAAATAGTGATGAAATTGGAAAAACTAACATAATCATAGAAGAACAATATAAAACTATAAAACCTAAAATAAATGAAAAAGATCTTATAAGTGTGAAGGATAAGATTTCTAGTGCCACAACTTATTTTGGAGGAACAGGATATAATAGAGGATTAAATATAGCTAATGCAGCTAGTAAGATAAATGGAACTTTATTAATGCCAGGAGAAGAATTCTCATATGAGGATAAAGTTAGTCCTGTAGAACTTTATAATGGGTATTATATGGCACCGGTTATAGTAAATGGAACTCACAAAAATGCACCAGGTGGAGGCGTTTGTCAAGTTTGCACAACTTTATATAATGCACAGCTAAAAGCAGGAATTCTTCCTACAGAAAGACATAATCATTCAAAACCTATATCTTATGTAAAAAAAGGCCTTGATGCAACACTGGCTACTGGAAGCAAGAATTTAAGATTTAAAAATCCTTATGATTATCCAATTTATATTCGTGCATATACTGTTGGAGGACAAATTACAGTGGAGATATGGTCAAATAAAAGTGTTTTAGATAATAAAAAATATACTCCTGTAAGTTTTGTAAAAGGAAGTATAGCCAATACTTACCTTTATGGATATAATAGTAAAGGGGAATTAATATATAAAAAATTTATAGATACAAGTGTTTATAAATAGAAAGTATTAACTCTAAAATAAATAACATACAAAAGAAAAAATTAAATAAAAGGAGAATATGTTATGAAGTTATTTTTAGATACAGCAAATGTAGAAGATATCAAAAAAGTCAATGACATGGGTGTTATATGTGGTGTAACTACAAACCCATCATTAATAGCAAAAGAAGGAAGAGATTTTACTGAAGTAGTTAGAGAAATTGCATCAATAGTTGATGGTCCAATAAGTGGGGAAGTAAATAGTGATGATGCTGAAGGTATGATAGCAGAAGCTATGGAAATAGTTAAAATACATCCAAACATGGTAGTAAAAATACCGATGACAGGTGAAGGATTAAAAGCAGTAAAAGTATTAGCAGCTAAGGGGATAAAAACTAATGTAACATTAATATTCTCAGCTAATCAAGCATTACTTGCTGCAAGAGCTGGTGCTACTTATGTTTCTCCATTCTTAGGAAGATTAGATGATATATCAACAAATGGTATGGATTTAATAAGAACTGTAGCAGAAATATTTGACATACACGGTATAGATACAGAAATAATAGCTGCAAGTGTTAGACATCCAATGCATGTAACTGATGCTGCTTTAGCTGGTGCTCATATAGCAACAGTTCCTGCAAAATTAATAGATCAAATGTTAAATCACCCATTAACTACTCAAGGAATTGAAAAATTCAAAAAAGACTGGGCAGATGCTTTTGGTGATAAATAATAATTATATATAAATTAGAATTAATAAAACCATCTTGATTTTTCAAGGTGGTTTTTTATATTTTATTTAAATTTAGAGGAGATATTTATAAAATATTGAAATTTACTTATAAAAAACTATAAAGGCGGTAAAAGTTATGGAAAAAATAACTTATTCATTGTATAAATCTAATAATGATTCCGACGAATTTTATAAACAAATTTCAATTTTTACTCAACATATAGCAAAACATCTTAAATCTACTTTTAATGAATATATAAATGATTATATGGAATATCTATATGTAAACAATAAGGAGAGTTTAAGAAGTGAAAATGAGTATTTACTAGAAATATTGATGATAGGAGTTTTTTGGAATGAGTACACAAATAAATGTATCACGCTTAAGAAACTACCTGAAAATATTCTAATTAAATTAGCTGATTTAAGAGAAAATGAAAGTATAAAGAAAATAGTTGATATAAATAGAGGAATATTATTTACTATATTTCTAAATAAAAGCTCACTTGAGGAAATTAAATTTTCTATGAAAAACTATATAAAACTATTAAATTATTTAAAAGCTACAGGAGATTATAAACAGGAAGTTAAAAGGCTAGAGATGTGGGAAACTTATTTTAATAGTAAAAGCGACAAGACAATAGAAAAAATTTTAAATCTATCTTCAGATTTCGCTAAATATTTTGAAAAAATCGGTAAAGAAGAACTAGGATTATATACTAAAAATGTTCAGCCATTTTTAAATAATGTGCATACAATATATAAGTATAGAGAAGATTATTTATTTTGTAGTAGAAAGGAAGTAGAATATCATCTAAATATGGTTAGTGCTGAAATTATGAATAAAGCCTATAGAAAAGAATTTCTCAAAACAAAGGAAAAAAGATTGTTACTTCCTGCATGTATGAGATTTAAAAATGAATATAATTGCAAAGCCCAAAAAACAAATGAGGGATATATATGTGCAAATTGTACAGAGTCCTGTAATGTAAATAAATATGATAAATTAGGTAAAAAATATAATTTTCAAGTATATATAATTCCCCATGAATCTAGTATATCTATAAAAAGAAAATTTGAATATGGAGAAGTGGGAATCATAGGTGTTGCTTGTGTTCTTAATTTAATCTCAGGTGGACTTAAAGCCAAGAATCTAGGATTTGTGCCACAATGTGTATTTTTAGATTATTGTGGATGTAAAGCCCATTGGCATGAAGAGGGAATAATTACTGATATAAATGAAAAACTTCTATTATATTCTTTTGGCATAAAGTAAATTTTAGTAATTATTATATTATATGTTTAAAGTATATGAAGAGTGGAAAATAGAAGAAAAATGATATAATATAGTAATATATTAAAAATAATCACAATTTAAAAGGGAGAAAACATGAGTAAAAAGAAAGCAGCAATTATATCTATTTTGGGATATTTAGTAACTATGGGCATAGGAGTATTTATAGGAAACGTAGTGACTACTTTATTAGGAAGTAACGTGCTAGGTACTATGAATATGAATCAAAGCAATATAATTTATAAATTAATAATTCAAATTCCACCAACACTTTTTATTCTTTATATGATTAAAAAATATTATAAATGGAATGAAATCGGACTTTCTTCATCTATAGAGATAAAAAGCTTACTATGGTTTTTACCTTATTTGATAATATTAGTATTTATGGGTAGTAAGTTTATTGAAGAATTCTATAAAAATATAAGTGCTTATAGAATAGGTACTTATATACTAATAATATTTATTTTTGTAGGTACTGCTATGGCAGGGTTTAGTGAAGAAGTTATATTTAGAGGAATATTTTTAAATTCTTTTAAAAGTGAAAAATCTATTATTTGGCCAATGTTAATAAGTAGTATAGGATTTTCCATATCTCATATAACTACTGTTGTAATGGGAAACTCTTTACTTGAAGCTTTAACTACAGTTTTTTATTCTTCTTTATTGGGATTTGCTTTTGTGGGATTAGCTATTAAAATGAAAAATATTTGTTTATTAATAATCTTTCATATATTATGGAATTTTATATTAATGGCATCTCAAACTTTAAATCTGCAATTATCCATATCAGTAGGTATATGTAATATTTTAAATATTTTTATGGCTATAATATTGTGGTCTATCATAATAATTAAATATAAAAAATGTAAAAAGCATGGTAAGAGAAAGGTGTCTTAATTTTGAAGACATCTTTTTAATTGAATAATTTTACAAGAGATATAAAAATATAGTAGAATTTATAGGACAATATAATTTAGGAGGAATATATGATTAAAAATTTTATTAAATATTATAAACCATACAAGAAACTATTCTTTATGGATTTATTAGCGGCATTATTATTTGCTGCATGTAACTTAGTTTATCCAATGATAACTCGAAACATAATGAATGAAGTAGTCCCAAATCAAGATCTAAAAATGCTTATTATTCTTGGTTTTACTTTATTATTTATATTTATAATGAAGGCTTTTTTAAATCATTTTATGCAATATTGGGGACATGTAGTGGGAGTTAGAATGCAAGCTGATATGAGAAGCGAAGTATTTACTCATCTTCAAAAATTACCAAACTCTTATTTCGATAATCATAAGAGTGGTGTTATTATGTCTAGAATAATAAATGACTTAATGGATATATCAGAACTAGCACACCATGGACCAGAGGATTTATTCATATCAATAGTAATGTTTTTAGGTTCATTTATCATATTATTGAATATTAATGTACCTCTTACTTTCATTATTTTTGCTATAATTCCTTTTGTAATATTCTTTGCAGTAAAACAAAAACGAAGAATGCAAAAAGCTTTTATGGAAACTAGAGTAACAACGGGAGAAGTAAATGCTACACTGGAAAATTCTATAGCAGGAATAAAGGTTACAAAATCTTTTTGTAATGAGAAAGAAGAATTAGACAAATTTAATAAAAGTAATAATATATTTAAAGATGCAAGACAAAGAGCCTATAGAGTTATGGCAGATTATTTTTCTGGAATGAATTTCTTTATGGACTTATTAGAGATGGTAGCTTTAGTAGCTGGAGGATATTTTACTTATTTAGGTAGAATTAATCTAGGTGATTATGCAGCTTATATATTATATGTAAAAATGTTTATTGAACCAATAAAAAAACTTATTAACTTTACAGAACAATATCAAAATGGTATGACTGGATTTGAAAGATTTATGGAAATTATGTATGAAGATGTGGAAAAAGAAACTGAAAATCCAGTGGAATTAAAAAATGTTAAAGGAAATATAGAAATTAAAAATGTTTCCTTCACTTATGAAGATAAAAAGCAAGTATTAAAAAACTTAGATTTATCCATAGAAGCAGGAAAAACTATAGCCTTAGTTGGACCTTCTGGAGGAGGAAAAAGTACACTTTGTAACTTAATACCAAGATTTTATGATTTTGATGAAGGAGATATAAAAATCGATGGTACTAGCATACAAAAGGCAAGTTTAAAGTCTTTAAGAAAAAATATAGGCGTAGTTCAACAAGATGTATTTTTATTTACAGGAACTATAAAAGAAAATATACTATGTGCAAAACCAGATGCCAGTGATGAAGAAATTATATCAGCGGCTAAAAAAGCTAAGATACATGAATTTATTCAGAGTTTGCCAGAGGGTTATAATACTTATATAGGTGAAAGAGGAGTGAAATTATCGGGAGGACAAAAACAAAGGATTTCTATATGTAGAGTCTTTCTAAAAAATCCTCCTATAATAATACTTGATGAGGCCACATCAGCACTTGATAATGTGACAGAAAGGGAAATACAAAAATCTCTTGAGGAATTAAGCAAAGATAGAACTAACTTAGTTGTAGCTCATAGATTATCTACAATAAAAAATGCAGATACAATAGTAGTTCTTACAGATAATGGAATAGCAGAAAGAGGAACTCATGAAGAGTTAATTAACAGTGGTGGCATTTATAGTAAATTACATGTAGGTTAGAAAAATTTAAAATATGGGGGAAATACTATGAAATTTATATTACTAATAGTTATTATTATAATGATTTTAACTGCATATTTTACGATGAGAAGTGCTATTAAACCAAGAAAAAATATATTATTTGGAGTAACTTTGCCAAAAGAAGTGCTTGATAATAAAGAAATATTGGAAATTACAAGAGAATATAAGAAAGATATAAATATTTATATATTAATTGGAAGCATTTTAGGTCTTACAACTCTAATTATAAGTAAAGTATCTTTACAGATTATATATTTATTAATATGGAGTTTTGCTATGACAGGACTTGTAGTAAATTTACCATATAAAAAAATAAATAAAAAACTAAAAGTAATCAAAGAACATAATAATTGGTATACAAAAAATGATAATGATGAATATTGGATAAATGGATATAAATATTATAATAAAAATGATGATAAAATAACTGTTTCTTCTAGATATGGTTATTCCCTTACTTATAATTTGGCCAATAAAAAGGGGAAAATATTAAACTATGGAGGGTTGGTTCTTTCGTTTATTATAGTTACAATTATTTGTACTCTTCTTTTAGTAATGGATTTTTCAAAACCAACAATAAATATTTCAAAAGAGTCTGGAAAAGTTATTATCGATTATCCAATTTATAATTATGATTTTTTAATTGATGATATTGATACTGTTAAATTAGTAGATAATATAAAACTAAAAGCTAAAACTAATGGAATAGGAACAAATGAATATTCTAGAGGAAACTTTAGAGCCAAAGAATATGGAAAATGTAGAGTTTATATTTATAAAGAAAGTAAACCATATATAGTAATAAAAATTAAAAATAAATATGTAATTTATAATGAAGAAGATAAGATAGAGACTTTAAAAGTATATAAAGAAATTAAATCTATACTCAAATAAAAATAACTCAAAAACAATGTACTTTATACTGGAATGATAATTTCATTCCAGTATTTTTATATCTAAATATCAATGATAAATGATATAATCATATAAAAGTAGTGTTGTTATGTAAAAAGTGATGAAAAGGGGGGTAACAATGATTGAAGTGAATAATTTATGCAAATCTTTTACAAGACAAGTAAAAGATAAAAGTGGTAAAAAGAAAAAGTTTATCACTAAGAAAGAAGAATTTTTAGCCGTTGATAATGTATCTTTCAGTGTGGAAGAAGGGAAAATTATAGGTATTTTAGGACCAAATGGAGCTGGAAAGACAACACTTCTTAGAATGCTTGGTGGAATACTTACGCCTACATCAGGACATATACAAATAAATGAATTTGATTATGAAAAAGATAAAAATGCAGCTAAAAAAGAAATTGGGTACTTATCAGGAAATACAAAACTATATAATAGATTATCACCTAGGGAGCTTCTAACAACCTTTGGAACTTTATATGATATGACTAAAGAAGAAATAGAAAAATCCATTGAAAATATAATAGAAATAATGGATATGAAAAGTTTTATAGATAATAAAATCGAAAACTTGTCTACAGGCCAAACACAAAGAACATCTATTGCAAGATGTCTTGTTCATAACCCAAAGATATATATTTTTGATGAGCCAACCTTAGGTTTGGATGTAATCAGTAGTAAGTCCATAATAGATTTTATGAAAAGTGAAAGAGATAAGGGTAAAACCGTCCTTTATTCCACACATTATATGGAAGAAGCTGAAACTCTATGTGATAAAATATATATGATGCACAAGGGAGAATTTATTGCTGAGGGAACTTGTGAAGAACTGAAAGATACTTACAATACAAATAGTTTAAGAGATATATTTATAAGCTTAGCTAGTGAAAGGGGGCAGTTATATGAGGATTAAAATGGTTACAGCCATATTTAAGAAAGAAATGATAGATATTCTTAGAGATAAAAGAACATTATTTATGGGAATTATTCTTCCACTGATTTTATATCCTGTTCTTATGATAATAATGACACAAATTATGACTATGTCACTAGGAAGTATGGAAGCTGAAAATATAAATATAGCTTTTGAGAAAAGACCAAGTAAGGAACTTACTACCATAATAGATAACTATACAGATGAGAATACAGGACATATCAATATAGTTAATACAGATAATTATAAAAAAGATTTAGAAAATGGAAATATTGATGCTTATATAGGAGTTAAAGGTGAAAATAAAATTGAAAACTATGAAATATATATAAATTCCTCAAAGGAAAACTCCTCTACTGTAAATAATAAACTTGAAGATATTTTTACTACATATAAAGATAATAAGGTTAAAAACAAAATACAAGAGTCTAATTTAAATGTAAAGGAAACATTAGATCCAGTAGTTTATTCTACTGTGGATGTGGCAAAAAATGAAGAAGTGGCCGGATTAGTATTAGGTCAAATACTTCCATTTATACTTATTATGGGAGTGCTTTTAGGAGCTATATATCCAGCCATAGATTCCATGGCAGGAGAGAAGGAAAGAGGAACTTTAGAAACTTTATTTACATTACCTATTAGTAATTTAGAGCTGGTAATGGGAAAATATATGGCAGTATCCCTTTGTGCCATAGTTACAGCTATTTTAAATGTAACCTCGATATTAATGACTCTTGTATATATTTTGATGACAGGAGAGCTTACAGGTCAATTATTTTCTGATAGTTTTAACATATATAACTTAATAGGACCGTTATTTATAACGATAATCTGCATATGCTTGTTTGCTATGGTTGTTTCAGCAGTGAGTATGTGTGTATGTTCACTAGCAAAGAGTTTTAAAGATGCCCAAAATTATATAACACCAGTTATGTTTTTAGTACTTATACCATCTTATGCATCTATGATACCTAATATAAATTTAGATAGAACTACATCAGTAATACCAGTTGTTAATATATCACTACTTATAAAAAGTGTTTTAAGTAATAATATTAACTTGGGACTAATAGCTTTAGTATTTATATCAAACTTTGCTTTTGTAATTTTATCAGTATTTTTATTATCAAAGATGTTTAATTCAGAGGAAATCTTATTTGGCAATAATAAGAATTTTTCTTTTTTAGAAAAACGTAGCAATATTAAAAAAGGTACTATGCCAAGTGTTAGCGATGGAATAATTTTATATGCAGTGGGTCTATTATTATTAATTTATGTTGGAAGCTATCTTCAACTTAAATTTAAGATGACAGGAATTGTATTAACACAAGTAATGATAATATCACTACCACTTTTATTTGCTTATTATATTAAAAGTGATTTAAAAAAATTATTCTCATTAAAACTGCCTAAAATTAAGCATATAATAGGTGCAGCAAGTCTTTGGTTTGGAACTTACTTATTTGCAGTTATTATTACTAATATCGTTATGTATTATTTTCCTCAAAACCAAGAGATTGTGCAAGGTTTAAATGATGCTTTATTTATAAAGGATAATTTATTATTAAATTTATTAATTGTGGCAGTAATGCCTGCCATATGTGAAGAAATATTCTTTAGAGGCTTTATACTAACTTCCTTTAGAAATAATAAAAAGTCTTATAAAGGTGCTATTATATTTTCTGGAATTTTATTTGGTATGATGCATATGGACTTTATTAGAATTATACCAACATCACTGTTAGGTATATCATTTGCTTATGCTGTATGTAAAACAAATTCCATAGGAGTTAGTATGTTTATGCACTTTTTAAATAATGGACTTGCAGTGATTGTAATCCATATTTCATCAAAATTATTAAAAAATGTAGAATATGCAGAGACAGCTTCTTTAAGTCTTACTCAAATAGGAGTATCTTTAGCTTTTAGTTTTATGTTTATATTATTAGCTGTTTTGTTATTTAAAGAAAGGAAAGAAAAAATTAATTGACATGATAGAAGAAATAAATTTAGATTTAAATAGATGTGAAAAAGTACTTAGTGAGAATAATTACTTAGAAATAATAATAGCCATAGAGGAACTTCAGGATAAGTATAGAAGTAAAATTAAGTCTTTAAATGAAGCTTCTAATGATGTTGTATGGAATTATAATAAAAAAGATTTAGAAAATATAAAAAATTCTTTAATAAAATACAAAGAAGAAGTGATATTAAAAGAAAAGCTTAATAATATTTCCCAGAAAATATCAGAATTAAAATCTTATGTTGAAAAAAATCCACATATTAAAAACCAAAATGACCTAATAACAATTATAGAGCTTATAGAAAATACAAATAAAAAAGATATAAGCTTAGATAAAAAGTATGAAGAACTTAAAGTTTGTTTAAATTTAGTAAGTGATTTTAACAGAGAAATTTCTATATATATTTTAGAATTAATTACATTGGTTATAAGATAAAGAATAAAAGGTGTGTATGAGAATCATATAATAGATTTAAACATACACACCTTTTTATATAAATGTTTAATTATATACTAAATAGTAAATCAGCATATGATGGGAATGGCCAGTATTCTTTACTTACAATTGTTTCTAACTCATCTACAATGCCACGAATTTCTTGCATTTGGGATTTTATTTTATCTTTGTAGAATTCAGCAATTTCTTTAGGACCTTCAAAGTTTTTAGCTTCTAATAAAGAAGTATTTAGCTTTTCTATTTTTATATCTAAGCAAGTGTTTAAAGATGAAAGTTTTTTAACTAATGATATTTCAAGTCCGCAATCTATTTCTGCACTTAAAGATTTTTTACTTAAAGCTGTATCAGTTAAAGCTTTAGAAAAAGTACAAACTGCTGGAATTATATCTTTTTTAGTCATATCTATCATAGTTAAAGCTTCTATATTTAAAGTTTTAGAATATTCTTCTAATAAGATATCACATCTGGATTGAAGCTCTTCTTTTGTATATACATTAAATTTCTCAAAAAGATTAACATTTTTTTCGTCTACGTAATGAGGAAGAGCATCTACTGCAGTTTTAAAGTTACAAAGACCTCTTCTTTCAGCTTCAATAACCCATTCTTCTGCATAATTGTTTCCATTAAATATTATTCTAGAGTGTTTTTTCATAGTATCTTTTATAATTTCATTTATTGTATCATCCATATTATCTGATTTTTCTAGGACTTCAGTGAACTCACTTAGACTATCAGCTACAATTGTATTTAGAATAGTATTAGGACAAGCTATATTGCAAGTTGAACCAAGCATTCTAAATTCAAATTTATTTCCAGTAAAAGCAAATGGAGAAGTACGATTTCTATCTGTTGTATCTTTCATAAAAGATGGAAGAACATCCACATCTATATCCA
>CAMBXR010000015.1 GCA_945871955.1 uncultured Clostridium sp.
CTTGGTGGGCGACCGCCTGGGAGAGTAGGACGTAGCCACGTAATCTTTTTTTATTATATAAAAATATAAATAAGACCGAAGATTGTTGTTAAAAGAATCCTCGGTCTTATTTTAATGGTATTGTATTATAAATATTTATTAAGGAGATATTATGAGAAATTATATATTAAATAAATTAGAAGAATTGAGGAATGAAGAGATAGTATCGTTTCATGTGCCAGGGCACAAGACGGGGAAAATTTTTCATAAATTAGGATATGATGATACTTTAAAAAATATATATACTTTAGATACTACAGAAATTGATGGAACTGATAATTTACATAATGCTAAAGAGATAATCATGGATTCACAAAAAAGGGCGGCTAGAGTTTTTAATAGTGATGAAACTATATATTTAGTTAACGGAAGTACTTGTGGTATTGAGGCAGCTATTATGGCTGTTTGTAATCCTAAGTCAAAGATAATTATGGATAGAGGTTGTCACCAATCTGTTATTAATGCATGTATATTAGGAGATATTGAGCCTATATATGTGCAGTCTATAGTATGTAAAGATACAAATATAATACAAGGTGTAGAAATAAGTGAGGTTAAGAAGGTAATCGATAGTAATTTAGATGCAAAGGCCATAGTGCTAACTTATCCTACTTATTATGGAAGTACATATGATTTAAAAAGTATATGTGACTATGCACATAGTAGGGATATTGTTGTTATAGTAGACGAAGCACATGGTGCCCATTTAGAGTTAAGTGATGAACTGCCTAAGTCTGCAATTTTACAGGGAGCAGATATAGTAATTCAAAGTACTCATAAGACTTTACCAGCATTTACTCAGTCTTCTATGTTGCATATAAAGGGTAATAGAGCTGATAAAAATAAGGTGTTATCTATGCTGAGATTTTTGGAATCCTCAAGTCCTTCTTATCTGCTAATGACATCCTTGGAGTTAGCTGTAGATATTTATGATAAATATGGAAAAGAGCTGATGAAAGATTTATTAAATAATATAGATGATTTTACATCAAAATTTAATCATAGGGATAATGTAAATAATCATAATATAGAAATACATAATGAAATGGATAAAACGAAAATATTTATTTCATTGAAGAAGTTGGGTATTACAGGGTATGAGTTAGACGATATGTTGAGAAGAAAATACAATATTCAAGTAGAATTATCAAATTATTATGGGGTTTTATTAATATGTACTATTGGAAATGATAAAGATGATTTTAATAAATTAAAAAAGGCTTTAGAGGATATACTTGAAAAATATAATAGTAGAAATAATAAAAATAAAGATTTAAATAGCATAAATGAAAAATTTAAACAGATTAATAGAAGATTAGAGGAGATTAATTATCCTAATAGCATTCCCAAAAAGGTGTTAAATCCAAGGGAGGCGTTTTATAGTGAAAAGATAGCTGTAAAATTAGAAGATAGTATTGGAAAAGTAAGCGGAGAGTATATAATACCTTATCCACCTGGAATAAGTTTAATTTCACCTGGAGAAATTATTACACAAGAAATTATTACTTATATCCAACAGGGGGTTAAAAATGGTATGATAGTAAATGGAATTAAAGACTCCAATCTAAAATATATTGATATAATTAACATAAATTAAAATTAGTTTAGTTATTGGAGAGATGGAGGAAATTATGGGCAAAATTTTTTGTTTAATGGGAAAAAGTAGTTCAGGAAAAGATACAATATTCAAAGAAATAAAAAATGATAAAGATTTAAATTTAAAGCCTATCGTATCATATACAACAAGACCAAAGAGAGTAAATGAAACTAATGGTGTAGAATACTTTTTTATTAATAAAGAAGAGTTAAATAGATTTGAGCAGGAAAATAAAGTAATAGAGCAGAGGGTATATCATACAGTTGATGGTGACTGGTTTTACTGTACTATAAATGATAATCAAATAGATTTAGATAAAAATAATTACTTACTAATAACAACTCTGGAGTCATATAAAAGTCTAAGGAATTATTTTGGAGAGGATAAGGTATATCCTATTTATATTCATATAGAAGATGGAATTAGATTAGAGAGAGCTTTAGATAGAGAAAAAAAACAAGCTAATCCTAATTATGATGAATTATGTAGAAGATTTTTAGCTGACAATAAAGATTTTAGTGCTGACAAATTATCAAATCTAGATATTAATAAGTTTTATATTAATGAAGATTTACAAGAATGTATTGATAACATAAAATCGGATATTTCAAACCTTATATAGTGAAATTATGTATAGCTGTCACATGAATAATTAGAAATTATTCTGTGATGGCTATTTTTAATCTGTGTGTCATATGAAATGACTTGCTGATACGTAGATTAAGATAATCGAATTTTTTATTAATACAAATTATAAAAAGTGTCTAGAATAAATATAAAAATAGGTAAATTATTTGTTATAATATAATATAATTACAAAAATAAAGATTAGTCTATGGAGAAAATAGATATGTATTTTGAAAATATAAAAGGCCAAGAGTTTGCAAAAAAATATATGATAAACTCTATAAATAAGGGCAAAGTAAACCATGCATATATGTTTGAGGGAATAGAAGGAATAGGTAAAGAGACTTTCGCTAATGAACTATCTAAAATACTTCTTGAAACACCTCATTTAGAAAATGCACCAGATTGTATAAGAGTAAAGCCTGATGGTAATAGTATAAAAATAGCTCAAATAAGAAATTTACAATCTGATATTGTAATAAAGCCACACAAGAAATATAAAATTTATATAATAGATAAAGCTGAAAAAATGACTACTGAGGCACAAAATGCCTTATTAAAAACATTAGAAGAGCCACCTGAATATGCTATAATTATTCTTGTTGCTAATAATAAAGAAAGTTTATTACCAACAATAAGATCTAGATGTGAAATCATTAAATTTACACCAGTACCTCTTGTTGAGATAAAGAATTATTTAATTAGTCAAGGTGTTGAACTTAATAGAGCTAATCTCTTATCATCTTTTTCTAGAGGAAGTATGAAAAAAGCGTTAGAACTTGCTAGTTCAAATGAATTTTATGAGATGAAAGAGAGTGTACAAAAATACATAGAAACAATTTTAGATAGAAATATGGTTGAAATACTTGATATACCAAATGAAATGGAAGTATATAAGAGTGATGTCATAACTGTTCTTGATATGATGATAAATTATTTTAGAGATATAATGATTTGTAAGGAACAAGTGGATAAGGATATGATAATAAATGCTGATAAATTAGTATTTATACAAAATATGAGCAACAAAATTACATATTCTCAAGTATCTAAGATTATTGATATAATAGAAAATACAAAAATAAAAATAAAAGGTAATTGTAACTTTAATGTGAGTATACAAGTTATGTCTTTGAATATATATGAGGTGATTAAATGATAAATATTGTAGGAGTAAGATTTAAAAATGCAGGAAAAATATACTACTTTGATCCAGTCGATTTTGAAGTGGAACAAGATATGGATGTTGTAGTTGAGACTGCAAGAGGATTAGAATATGGTACCATAGTAGTTGGTAAAAAAGAAATAGATGAAGAAAGTTTAGTTTCACCATTAAAACCCATAATAAGAATTGCTACAGAAGAAGATACTAAGATATATAATGAAAATAAAGAAAAAGCTAAGGAGACATTCCAAGTATGCTTAGAAAAAATTAAAGAACATAACCTAACTATGTATTTAATTGATTGTGAATATACCTTTGATAGAAATAAATTAATATTCTACTTCACAGCAGAAGGAAGAATTGATTTTAGAGAATTAGTAAAAGACTTAGCAGCAATATTCAAGACAAGAATAGAACTTAGACAAATTGGTGTTAGAGATGAAGCCAAGTCTATAGGAGGTCTTGGGCCTTGTGGAAGAAGTCTTTGTTGTTCAAGTTGGCTTGGAGATTTCCAACCAGTATCTATTAAGATGGCAAAGGATCAAAGTTTATCATTAAATCCAACTAAAATATCAGGAATATGTGGAAGACTATTTTGTTGTTTAAAATATGAGCATGATGTTTATGTAGAAGCTATAGAAAAAGTTCCACCAGTTGGAGCTATAGTAAAAGTTGATGATAATAAAGGAAAGGTAATAGAGACAAATCCTTTATTAGAGCAAGTTAAAGTAGAGTTTAATGATAAAACTATAAAAATATGTATGAAAGATGAATTGAAAGTGTTACAAGCGCCTAAAAAATGTGAGGGATGTTGTAGCAAAAAGGATTTAGGTATAGACAAGGAAACGTTAAAAGAACTTAAAAAATTAGAAGACTAAAAAGGGGGATTTATATTCCCCTAAATTATTGTTAAAGGAGATATATATGGAGGTAAAATTAAAAGACACTGAGAGAATAGACGATTTACAATTAAAAGGACTAAAAGTTATACAAGACAAAAATGGATTTTGTTTTGGTATAGATGCAGTTCTTTTAGCTAATTTTGCTAAAGTAAAGAAAAATACAAACGTAGTTGATTTAGGAACTGGGACAGGTATAATTCCAGTACTTATAGCAGGAAAAAGTGAAGCTAAAAAAATAGTTGGAGTAGAAATACAAGAAGAAGTATGGGAAATGGCCAACAGAACTGTTAAATTAAATAAATTAGAAGATAGGGTACAAATAGTAAAAGGTGATATAAAAACTATTGATAAAGATTTAGAAGTACATGGATATCATGTAGCTACTTCTAATCCACCATATATGCATATGAATGGAATACAAAATCCAAATGATAAAAAAGCTATTTCTAGACATGAAGTACTATGCAATTTAGAAGATGTTATAAGAGCAGCATCAAGACTTGTAATGCCTAGAGGAAAATTTTATATGATACATAGACCTATAAGGCTTGTAGATATAGTTACTTTAGGTAGAAAATATAATTTAGAACCAAAAGTAATTCAATTTGTTCATCCAAGAGCAAATAAAGCACCTAATTTAGTTTTAGTAGAGTTTACTAAAGATGGTAGACCAGAATTAAAAATATTAGATCCTTTATATGTTTACGATGAAAATGGAAATTATACTAAAGAAATAGAAGAAATATATGCAAATGAAAATATAGGAGAATAATAATGAGTGGAAAATTATATATATGTCCAACGCCTATAGGAAACTTAGAGGATATAACATACAGAACATTAAGAGTGCTAAATGAAGTTGATTTAATAGCAGCTGAAGATACTAGACATAGTATAAAATTACTAAATCATTTTGAAATATCAAAACCATTAACAAGTTATTTTGAGCACAATAAAGACTCAAAAGGAATATATTTAATAAATAAGTTACTTGAGGGTGAAAATATAGCTCTGATAAGTGATGCAGGGATGCCAGGAATCTCTGACCCAGGAGAAGATTTAATAAAATTAGCCATAGAAAATAATATAGATATTGAAGTTTTACCTGGAGCGACAGCATTTGTTGTAGCTTTAGTTGGTTCAGGGATGAATACTCATAAATTTGCTTTTGAAGGTTTTTTAGATAGAGATAAAAAATTAAGAAGAAGTAGATTGGAAGAAGTAAAAGAAGAAGAAAGAACTATGATTTTCTATGAATCTCCACATAGATTAAAAGATACTTTAAAAGATATGTTAAAAATATTTGGTAACAGACAAATATCTGTTAATAGAGAATTAACTAAAAAGTATCAAGAAGTTATAAGAGAAGATATAGAAACAGTAATAAATATATTCAATGAAAAAGAAGCCAAAGGTGAATTTGTTCTAATTGTAGATGGATTTAAAGGTGAAAAAACTTTAGCTAACGATTATAGCAATCTAAATGAAAGAGAATACGTTGAAGTTCTATTACAAGATGGAATGAGTAAAAAAGATGCTATAAAAGTTGTTTGTAAGGAAAGAAAACTGAAAAAAGATGTGGTTTATAAACAAGTACTAGATTTATAAATAAAAGACGGGGTGATTTTATGGATAATAAATCTAAGATAATAGATGCTATAAAAAGTAATAATACTTGTGAGCGAATTTGTGAGCTAGATGAAAGTGGAGTTTTAGAAATTTTAATACCAGATGTAAAAAGTATGAAAGAAGTTGGTAAGTGTAAATATCATAAAGTAGACTGTTTTACACACACTATTTATACTTTAGAAGAATTTGAAAAGCTAATAAGAGAAAATAAATTTCCAAGTCATTTAAAAGATGAAATATGGAGATATCTAAATAGAGAAGCTGAAGATAATTTAAAAAATATAGATTTATTAAAATTAGGTGTATTCTTGCATGATATAGGAAAAGCAAATGCAGAAACTATAGATAGTAATGGAAGAACACATTTTAAAGGTCATGAAAAATTTAGTGGAGAAATTGCCGTTAAACTAGCACTAAATCTTGATTTATCAAAAAAGTCCATAGAATCATTATATAATTATACAAGATATCATATGTTTCTTTTAAATCTTTATAAGAAAAGTAATGCATCTTATGATGTATTAAAAGAAATGTTTGATAAGCTACAGGATGATATTATAGGAGTTATGTTACTTGGATTTGCAGATATAATTGCAACTAAGAGACTAATAGAGCCTAAAGAAGATGACGAAATTTTAAAGACATATGTTTATTATGTTTTAACAATTTACTTATATAAATATAAAAAAAATGTATCCTTTTAAATACTTAAAGGGATACATTTTTTTTTATAAAATAGATTTAGATTGTATTGGTGTTGATAATATAACTGATGTCTTCGTTGAACCGATGGTTTTTATACCATCAATTACACTTTCTAATTCGTACATATCTTTTACTATAACTTTTAGAAGAGAGCAGTCATCTCCAGTAATATGATGACATTCAACTATTCTAGGATCTTTTTTAGCAGTTTCTAAAAACTCTTCATATTTATCGCTTGGTAATGATATATGTATAAATGCTTTTATTACTCTTCCAAGTGCATCTGGATTAACTACAGCTTTATATCCTTCGATGACACCAGATTCCTCTAATCTTTTAACCCTTTCAGAAACAGCAGGAGATGTTAATCCTACTATTTTTCCTAAGTCCTTCATCGAAATTCTACCGTCTTTTTGTAAAATCTCGATTATTCTATAATCTGTTATATCCATTTATAGGCCCCCTTTTAATATTAAGTAAACTAGCGTTTTTTTGAATCAAGTAATTCAGTTTTTAATGTCCAAAGTTTATCTGATAAATCAACTTTATATTTTTTAGGATTAGAAAATCTTCTATAAGAATTCCAAAGAGTATTAAATTGTTTATTAACATAGGCTTTAACTTCATTAACACTTTTAGGAATATATTTACACTCACCATTTTTAAATAATGGTTTGTGAAGTTCTTTTATTGTATAGTTATGTAAAGTTATTTTTTTCCAAGTATATGTAGGATCAAAGATAGTTAGAGGTTTAGTTGTATCAATTTCTTCATCATGAAGCATGATTAAATCAGCCTCAGCCATATTATCTTCATTAAATATTCTTATTACTTTTTTAAATCCTGGGTTATTTATTTTTTCTGGTTCTTCAGATATTTTAATTTTTGGTATTAATTTATCTCCATTATAAGATCCAGCTAATTTATAAACACCACCTAAAGAAGGTGATTCTGCTGATGTTATTAATTTTGTACCAACTCCCCAAGAGTTTATTGCACAACCACTTGATTTTAAGTTGGCAATAGAATATTCATCTAAATCATTAGAAGCTGTATAAGTTAAATCTGTATAACCAGCCTCTTCAAATAATTTTTTTGCTTCAATAGATAAATACTGTAAATCTCCTGAGTCTATTCTTATTCCCTTAGGTTTATGCCCCTTTGCTTTTAACTCATCAAATACTTTAATAGCATTTGGAACACCACTTTTTAGTACATCATACGTATCAACTAATAATAGACAGTTATCTGGATAAACATCTGCATAAGCTTTAAACGATTCTAATTCATTGTCAAATTTTTGTACCCAACTATGAGCCTGAGTACCTACAACTGGTATATCAAACATTTTCCCAGCCAATACATTGGCAGTTCCAGCACATCCTCCTATTACAGCAGCTCTTGCACCATAAGTTCCAGCATCTGCTTCTTGTGCACGCCTAAGTCCAAATTCAAAGACAGGGTCACCTTCAGCAGCATAACAAACTCTAGAAGCTTTAGTTGCTATTAATGATTGGAAGTTTACTATTGTAAGTAAGGCAGTTTCTATTAATTGGGCTTGATATAGAGGGGCTTTGACTGTTATGATTGGCTCTTTTGGAAACATGATAGTTCCTTCCTCCACAGCATATATATCCCCCGTAAATTTGAAATCCTTTAAAAAATCTAGGAATTTATCAGAAAATAAATTCAAGCTTTTTAAATATTTTAAATCTTCATCTGAGAAGTGAAGATTGTTTATATACTCTACTAATTGTTCTATTCCACAGATGATAGTATACCCGCCATTACAAGCATTTTTTCTGAAAAACATATCAAATACTACTATATCTTCATGAATATTTTTCTCATAATACCCATTTAACATAGTTAATTGATATAAATCAGTAAGAAGTGTTAAATTTCTCATGGTATTTCTCCTTAAATATTTAAATAAATTAAAAAAACTTATACTTATACTAAAACATAATACACCCTAACTTTCAAGCATAAAGTATATGTCCCCTTTATAAAATAATACATCATTTAATTTAAGTATACATCATAAAATGGTTTAAAGGAGGGGATTAATATTAATAAATTATGGTTTTATATGATAGCGATAGGTATTATAGGGAGTATATGTTTTAATAATCTGCCAGAAACTAATCAAGCCATATTAAATGAAGGGACAAGAGCCATAGAATTTGCTATAACATTGGCCAGTATTATGGCACTTTGGATGGGAATAATGAATATAGCTAAAGAATCTGGATTAATAGATAGGATTTCAGAAAAGATAGCTCCGCTTATGAAAAAATTATTTCCAAATGTCCCAGCAAATCATAAAGCAATGTCTTATATGGTAATGAACATAGTACTTAATATGTTAGGAGCAGGAAATGGGGCTACAGCATTTGGATTAAAAGCTATGAATGAGCTGCAAACTTTAAATCCAAACAAAAAGAAAGCATCTCCAGATATGATTATGTTTTTAGTTATTAATATTTCATCAATACAGATAATTCCTTTTACTATGCTAAAAATAAGAATTGATGCAGGGAGTATTAATCCTAACTCTATAATCCTAACAACTTTATTTGCGACGAGTATATCTACTATAGTGGGAATTTTAAGTTGTAAATTATTACAAAGGAGGTATAAATAATGTTAGACTATTTTTCTAATATAATTATACCTATAATAATTTTATTCATAGTGATTTATGGAAAAAAACAAAAAATAGATATATATGAAAGTTTTATAACTGGAGCTATAGAGGGATTAAAAACAGCGTGGAACATACTTCCCTATATAATAGGAATTTTTTTAGCAATAGGGATTTTTAAATCAGGAAGAGGAATAGAAGTTTTAGAATACATATTTTCGCCAGTGGCAAATTTATTAAATATACCAAAGGAATTAATAGGACTTATAGTAGTTAAGCCATTGTCTGGAAGTGGGGCTTTAGGAGTATACGCAGAATTAGTTCAAAGAGTTGGTATTGACTCCACAACAGAACAGATGGGGGCAACAATCGTAGGAGCATCAGAAACAATTTTTTATACTATGGCAATTTACTATGGTAGTCTAAAAATAAAAGATACAGGATATACTTTATTTTGTTCATTATTATGCCATATAGCTGGTGTATTGGCATCAGTATATGTTTGTTATTTTATATTATAATAAAGTAAATTTTAATATGCATATAAGGATAATTATTGACAACAAAATATAAATTTACTAAAATTAAAATCAGAGTATTAAAAATATTTACTTTGATAATAATATTTAATACATATTTAAAATAAAATAAATTAAAAGCTGAGAAGAGAAGAGTAAGTAATGATTTTTTCTACAGAGAGCTAGGATAGGTGAAAGCTAGTGTCAAAAGAATTACTGAAGATGGCCTCGGAGCTTTTTATCCGAATTAATTTAGGATAAAACATTTAGACATGTTATAGTCTACTAAGATATCTATATAATAGATAAATTAGGGTGGTACCGCGAATAATATCTCGCCCCTATGGACTTCCATAGGTGGCGAGTTTTTTATTATAAAAATGAAAATAATAATACACGAGGAGGTAATAAAATGAGCAAACCAACATTTTATGTAACTACACCTATATACTATCCAAGTGGTAGATTACATATAGGACACACTTATACAACTGTAGCAACTGATGCAATAGCTAGATTTAAAAGATTCTGTGGTTATGATGTAAAATTCTTAACTGGTACAGATGAGCACGGTGAAAAAATCCAAAAGAAAGCTGTAGAACAAGGTGTAAGTGAAATAGAATACTTAGACGGAATGATAGCTGGAATAAAAGATTTATGGAAAACTATGGACATATCTTATGATGATTTCATAAGAACTACTGAGTCAAGACATACAGAAATAATCCAAAAAATATTCACTAAATTATATGAACAAGGTGACATATACAAAGGTGAATACGAAGGAAGATACTGTACTCCATGTGAAAGTTTCTGGACAGAATCACAATTATTAGAAGGAGATAAATGTCCTGATTGTGGTAGAGAAACTTATTTAGCTAAAGAAGAAGCTTATTTCTTCAAATTATCTAAATACGAAGATAGATTAAGAGAATTATTCCAAAATCCTAACTTCTGTTTCCCTGAATCAAGAAAAAATGAAATGGTTGCAAACTTTTTAGATAAAGGTTTAGAAGATTTATGTGTAACTAGAACTACATTTGACTGGGGTATAAAAGTACCTTTCGATGAAAAACACGTAATATATGTTTGGGTAGATGCTTTATGTAACTACATCACAGCTTTAGGATACATGACAGAGAATGATTCTGAATTTAAAAAATATTGGCCAGCAAACGTACAAGTTGTTGGTAAAGAAATCATGAGATTCCATACAATAATATGGCCAGCTATATTAATGGCTCTAGATTTACCAGTGCCACAGCAAGTTTATGGTCATGGATGGATATTATTCGGAAATGATAAAATGAGTAAATCAAAAGGAAATATAGTTTATCCAGAACCAATGATAGAAAGATATGGAATAGATACACTTAAATATTTCTTACTTAGAGAATTTGCTTTCGGACAAGACGGAAGTTATACTCACAGAAACTTCGTAACAAGAATAAATACAGACCTTGCTAATGATTTAGGAAACTTAGTAAGTAGAACTGTATCAATGGTAGAAAAATACAACAATGGTATAATACCAGAAGCTGTAGAGTCTACTGAATTTGATGCAAGCTTAAAAGAACAAGCTAAATTATCAAGAGAAATATTTGAAGCTCAAATGAATAAAATGCAATTCCATGAAGCATTAGAAGGTGTATGGAAATTAGTAAGAAGAACTAATAAATATATCGATGAAACTATGCCATGGGCTTTAGCTAAAGATGAAGCTAACAAAGGTAAATTAGATGCAGTATTATACAACTTATGTGAATCTATAAGAATAATAGCTACTCTAATTAACCCTATAATGAATACAACTGCTAATAAAATATATGACCAAATAGGAATAGCAGGACAAGAAGAATTAACAACTTGGGAAAGTACAACTACATTTGGTTTAATTAAACCAGGAACAAAAGTAGAAAAAGGACAAGCTTTATTCCCAAGACTAGACATCGAGAAAGAGGTAGCAGAATTGGAAGAATTATTTGCAGAAAAAACAGAAACAGTAGAAGAAGTAGCTCCATTAGAGCATAAAGAATTTATAGGAATAGAAGAATTAGATAAAGTAGAATTAAGAGTTGGTAAAATATTATCTTGTGAAAAACATCCAAAAGCAGATAGACTTTTAGTTTCTCAAGTTAAATTAGGACCAGAAACTAGACAAATAGTATCAGGTATAGCTAAATGGTATAAGCCAGAAGAAATGGTTGGAAAAGATGTTATAGTAGTATGCAACTTAAAACCAGTTAAATTAAGAGGTGTTGAATCTCAAGGTATGATACTAGCTGCAGGAAATGATGGAGACGATTTAATAGTTCCAGTTGCAACTGGTGCAAATGATGGTTGTGAAGTTAGATAAGGAGATAAACTTATGTTATTCGACTCACATGCTCATTTAAATGATGAGAGATTTGATGAAGATAGAGAAGAGTTAATCTCTTCTCTTCAAGAAAAAGGTGTAGATTTAGTTGTAAATCCAGGTGCATGTATAAAAACATCTATTGAGAGTGTAGAACTTGCTAATAAATATGATTTTATATATGCAGCAGTAGGAGTTCATCCTCATGATGTGGGGGAACTTGATGAAACTGCAATAGATACTCTTAGAAAATTAGCAACAGAAAATAAAAAAGTTGTTGCTATAGGAGAAATTGGACTAGATTATTACTACGACAATTATCCAAGAGATATACAACAAGAATGGTTTATAAAACAAATTGAACTAGCTAATGAATTAAAATTACCTATAATAATTCATGATAGAGATGCCCATGGAGATACTTTAGAGATAATTAAAAAATATAAAAGTCCAGAGATAGGGTGTGTTCTACACTGTTATAGTGGAAGTGTTGAATTAGCTAGAGAATATGTGAAAATGGGATGTTATATATCTTTATCAGGAACAGTTACTTTCAAAAATAATAAGAAGACTAAAGAAGTTGCTAGAGAAATTCCTTTAGACAGATTATTTATAGAAACTGATTCACCATATATGGCACCAACACCACATAGAGGAAAGAGAAATGATCCTTCATTAGTGCAGTTTGTAGCTGATACAATAGCTATTGAAAAGGGTATTTCTTATGAAACAGTTTGTAAAGCAACTAAAGAAAATGCTAAAAGATTCTTTAATATTAAATAAACAGTAAAAAGGAGTTGTCTCAAAATGATTTTAAAATCATAAAAAGAGGCAGCTCTTTTTTATGACTTTATACCTAGGATAATTTGATATATTTTACGTTATTTGTTAAATTAGATTATACTTAGACATGACAAAATAGGATATCTATAAATATCCCATATAATGTAAATATTTAAGCTATCGCTTTTGTATAAAAAGATACACCTAATCTATTTTGTTGAATTATATTTTATACTATTATCAAATTATTGAAAATGATTATCATTAGTGATAATATAAAAATATAATGATAAGGATTATCAATTAGGAGGTATAGTATGAAAGTAAATTGTAATAAAAAATGTTGTGAAAATAAATCTAATTCATTATATATAAAAAGAATACTAGAAATCATAGGACCAGTAATTTTAGGTTCAAAACCATCGGAAATAATAAATATACCAGGAACAATAGAAGAGAAAATGATAAAGTTATCTAAAATACAATCATTTTTTAGTAACTGTTCTAAAATAACATATAGAATAATAACTACTCATGATGGAGGAAAAAGAGTTATATTTATAAATGAATTATCAATGAACAGAGTACTATCTAATAAGAGATGTGTAAACTTTTTAAAATTTATAGGATATTCATCAGATTATAACTTTGATGGTTATATTAATGAGTTAGTAAGTAGATTAGAATCAAAAAAATTTCCTCATGAAATAGGAGTGTTTTTAGGATATCCACTTAAAGATGTATTAGGATTTATGGGATATGGAAATAAAAAATTAGTAGAGGTTAGAAACTGGAGAATCTATGGAGATAAAGAAATTTCTTATGAAGTTTATAATAGTTTTATGAGAGATAAAGCTATTATGAAAGATATGACAGAGAATATGTCTATGAGTGAGTTAAGACAAGTTATATAATATGATTAATAAATAAGAACTTAAATAGAGGCTACTATTTGAAAGATAATATATAATTTTAAAATTATCAACTTGAGAAAGAGACAATATGGTTTGTAGTATAAGTGAAGTTAACTTTTTACTTACTAGGACATTATATTATCATTTTTATTGTGTAAAATTCCTATAAATAAGTACTATCAATATTCATAATTATTAGTAAAAAAGTAAATCTTGAGCAATGAGATAAGTCTGATGCAGTAGCCAAGATTTAGATATTGGGATATGAGCGAAGCAAATTTTTTATGAATTTTAATTTTGGTATTAAATTATATTAAAGGTAATAACTTTATAAATAGTATGTTATGTTTTAGGAAAATCTATTTATGATTGTATAAATAGAAAGGAGAAGATATAATGACTATAAAAGGTAAATTTGAAGAAATGAAAGAACATCATGAAGATAAAAAAGAATATAGACACGAAAGACATGAAGAAAAAAAATTACATCATGAATTTGAACATGAACTAAAGAAAGAATCTAAAGAAGAATATAAAGAATACAAAAAAGATGAAAAAGAAGCTGAAAAATTTGCAAAAGCCATAAATAAGGGAATACATGAATTAGAAAAAGAAGAAAGAAAGCAACAAAAAGAGTATGCTAAATTATTGAAAAAGCAAATGGAAAATGAATAATAGTATAATTATAAAAGGGGCTGACACACTAAAAATAGGGTGACGCCCTTTTTATTTAAAGACAAGATTTTACGTAATCAATAGATACATCCATTTTAGTAGCTATATTTTCAATAGACATACCTTTATTTAAAAACTTTCTTACCACCTTATTCAAATTTTCTCCCACTTCAATAATATGTTTATCAGGATTATAGAAACGTACAACACGTTGCCCCAAAGAATGTTCAATAACAGGATGCACATAGCATATATCTGAAATTTGTCGTAGTTTTAAAATAAAATTGTCAAAATCATCTTCCTCAAAATACAATTCACTATCATTACCACCGAAGAAAATTTCATTTTTAGATTTATGTATAAGACCAGTCCAAGAATTTTTAGTTTGTAATACAATACCACCAGTTAAAGTTACATTTGCACCAAAGTCTAAGATAACATCTAAGCCAACAACTTTAGAATAAAATAATTTAGATTTTTTCATATCAGAAACAACAATCAACGGACCTGAAAACTTCATTCTAACCACCTCTTGATAAAAAGTAAATTTTAATTAAATACTAGCGATTATAGGTGAGTATTGTAAAGTAGAATTATTATTTATAAAAAATTAAAAATAAATACTAAAAAAATATATAATTAAATTAGAAGATTATTTAAAGGGGGAATTAGGATGAAGACTAACTATAAAGTGGCTTATGATTATGAATGGAAAAGATTACAACAAAGAGATTTTGAGAAAGTTGCACGAATAAGAAATGTAAAATATGATAAGGAAAAAAATCAATTCATTATGAAAGTATTCAATAGAGAATACATACTAAACTGTAACGATGAAACTATAATAGGAAGCAATGACAATCATGTTCCCAATGCAGAAACAGGAGTTATGATATTAAATTATTTATCCTTTACAGAAAATGATATGGATAGAACTAATAAGTGGCTTAGTCTAAAAGAAATACCCAATGGAGGTATGATGTTTTATCCTGCATTTTATAAAAGCAGTATAGTAAATTTAATAAAAGTTTTTGGTTATGATTCAGCGAAACTTAGAATATGTGGGGAAAATCTAGGTGGGAAAGAAATAAAAATGGGTGATATAGCCTATGAATTTCAAGTTTTTCCGAAAGTATTTTCTCGTATAGTTATATGGGAAGGCGATGATGAAATAAAACCTAGTGCAACAATTTTATTTGATTCTTCAGTTCAATACATGATGCATGTTGAAAGTATAATTGGACTAGGAGGATATATAATTAATAAAGTTATAAATGAGCTTGGAAGAAGTGAATCTGAACACTCTATTATATTAAACCTTGATTAAATCTAGTAAAAAACGTAAAATATAAAGATATGATATTAATTAAAAATTAAATTTAAATAATTATAATAAATAGATTAAAAGGTGATTATATAAAATGATAAAAGAAATAATAGTAGTTGAAGGAAGAGATGACGTTACTGCTGTAAAAAGAGCCTTAGACTGTGAACTAATAACTACTGGAGGATTTGGATTTCCAAAGGGAGTTATGGAGAGAATTAAAGCAGCTCAAAAAAGAAGAGGTGTTATAATTTTTACTGATCCAGATTTTGCAGGGGAAAAAATAAGAAAGAAAATTGCTGCAGAAGTTCCAGGATGTAAACATGCTTTTTTACCTAGAGAAGAAGCTAAAAAAGATGGAGATATAGGAATAGAAAATGCATCTCCAGAGAGTATACTTAGAGCCTTAAATAAGGTTAGAACTGAAAGTACGGACAAAAGAAATGAATTTTCACAAATAGATTTAGTGATAAATGGATTAATAGGAAATGAAGATGCATCTCACAGAAGAGATACAGTAGGACAAATACTAGGAATTGGATATGGAAATGCAAAACAATTCTTAAACAGACTAAATAATTATGGAGTCTCAAGAGAAGAGTTTAATAAAGCTATAGAAAGTTTATAAGGAGAAAATAATGGATAGATTATCATCACATAAAGCCACAAAAGAAGTTGTTCAAAAACATAATTTTAAGTTTTCAAAATCCCTTGGACAAAACTTCTTAATAGACACAAATGTAATAGATAGAATACTTGAAGGTGCTAGAGTTCAAGAAGGTGACTACGTAATAGAAGTAGGGCCAGGAATTGGTACACTTACTAAGGAAATGGGTAGAACTGCTGAGAAAGTTGTTGCCATAGAAATAGATAAAACATTAATACCAATATTAGAAGAGACTTTAGCAGATTTCCCTAATATAGAAGTAATCAACCAAGATATATTAAAAGTTGATGTACAAGAATTAGTAAAAGAAAAATTAAATGGAGGTCCAGTAAAATTAATAGCTAACCTTCCATACTATATAACTACACCAATAGTTATGAAGTTCTTAGAAGAAGATATACCAGTAACTGATATAGTTGTTATGGTTCAAAAAGAAGTTGCTGATAGAATGAATGCTCAGCCAAATAGCAAAGATTATGGAGCATTATCAGTGGCAGTTCAATATTACTGTGATACAGAAATAGTTGCAAAAGCCCCAAGACATATGTTTATGCCACAACCAAATGTTGATTCAACAGTAATAGGACTTCATGTAAGAGAAGAGAAGAAATATAATGTTGATAATGAAGATATATTCTTCAAAACAGTTAAAGCATCTTTTGGACAAAGAAGAAAAACACTTCTTAATTCATTAGGTGGGCTTGGTTTCTTAAGCAAAGACCAAATAAAAGTAGCTTTACAAGAAGCTAATATAGACGAAAAAAGAAGAGGAGAAACTTTATCAATAGAAGAGTTTGCCTCATTATCAAATGCAGTAAATAGAATTCATAATGAAAATAAATAATATAAAATAGACAATGCGCCTTTGAATTAACAACGGCGCATTGTCTATTTTATAACCTTAGCTGGAGGAGTAGGATTGGTTGTTTCCATATTAATATGTGTAATAATGGAAGAAAAAGGTAGCAAAAAATAATTGTATAAATCAAATATAAGAAGAATAGAACTATATAAATAGTTCTATTTTTTGTAGGTACAATAATAAGGACTTTTTAATTAAGTATAAACATATAATTTCATGAGAGATTATGTTAAGGGGGGACAAAGAGATGGCTTCTAAAAGAAAGTTTAAAAGAGATTACATCATGTTAGAAGCAAAAGACTTAAAATATCGATATAAAGATAAAACATCACCAAAGGCTTTTGCAAAGATAGAAGTTACTGATGATAAATCAGTAATAGCTTTATATGCTGAAAATCTAAAAGATGTTAGCGAAGGATATTCAGTAGTGGCGATAAGAAGTGACTACGAAACCATAGATTTAGGTAGTTTTAATGTTAACAGCCAAGGAAAAGGTGAATTTAGTATTGATATGGGAGAAGAGGATATAGATATAAAAGGAATTGCTATACTGCACGATAAAGCAGTCCCACTTATAGGTTTTAAAGGAAGTAAGATAGAAAATTTCGAAGAAATATTATTTCCACCTCAATACGAATACGAAGAAGTAGAAGAAGTGGAGGAAGTAGAATATGTAGAAGAAGATGATGATGCAGATGAATATGAAGAAATAGAATATATTGAAGTAGAAGAAGATGATGATGAACGTAGTGATATCATAGAAGATGAAACTATAGAAGATAATAATGTTTATGAAGAATACGAAGAAATAGAATATATTGAACCAGAGTATGAATATGAAGAAGTTATATATGAAGAAATAGAAGAGGATAATGAAGAAAATGATATAGATGACCAAAGAGAAGATATTATAGTTAAAGAAAAGAAAAATTCTAAATCTAGAGATGATGATTATATTGAGAAAAAAATTAATAAAGCAAAATCAGTATTAGAAAAACAATATACAAAAAATACTCATACATCTGCTAAACCAATTCAAGAAAAGCCTCAAACAGTAAGTACATTATTAATGCCAAGACAAATTAAGAAAGGATTAAAATATTTCAAAGAAGTTAAGCCTTTTGTATCGGATTATATTGATAATACAAGATGGTGGAAGATTGAGATAAATCCAACTACATTATGTGGGTATACAATGCCATACCTAGGTTATATAAATTCCTTAAATTATACTATGTACAGTGATGCTGTAATGCAATCTTATAAATATAGACATTACTTATTTGGAGTGCAATATGATGAATATAATAAGAGACAATATTATATTTATGCGGTTCCAGGAAAAAAAGCAGAACAACCAGATAAAGGTCATACAGGATTTACAAGATATCAAGCATGTGATATTCGAAATAAGTCTTTAGGATACTGGTTATGTTTTGTCGATTGCAAAGCAAGAAAAATTGTTAAGTAAAGTTTAAAAGTATACTTGAATATAAGCATGTTTTCAACTAAAATAATTATTAAATAAAAATTTTAGAAATTAAAAATAAGGGTAATAAATAAAAGAACCGTTTAAAATCACCTGGTAAAAAGCTGGGTGATTTTTCATGTTTATGAGTAATGATAATTATTATTGAAAGTGAAGTTAAATTAGTTGTAAATAAAAATTATTGTATGGAGGATAAAAATGGAAACAAGATATGACGAAGCAAATAAAGTTACACTACAAGCAATAGGATGGAATATATTACTTACTTTTATTAAGATTGTGGCAGGAGCCCTTGGTAAATCAAGCGTTATGATTGCTGATGGTCTACATTCTGCATCAGATATAATAACTTCAATGGGAGTATTAATAGGAAATTATATTTCGTCTAAACCACATGATAAGGAACACAACTATGGCCATGAGAAAGCAGAAACATTAGTATCATTTTTATTATCACTAATATTGGTTGGAGTATCTTTATCAATAGGATATAAAGCAAGTAAATCATTATTTCATTTGGAAGAAGTATCGATACCAACATTACTTCCTTTATCAGTATCAATAATATCCATATTAATAAAAGAATATCAGTATAGAATTACAATAAGAATAGCAAAAAAAATAAATTCACCATCTTTAAAGGCAGATGCATGGCATCATAGATCAGATGCTTTATCATCAATAGCAGCTTTTGTTGGTATTGGTGGAGCTATGCTTGGTTTCAAAATATTAGAGCCAATAGCATCAGTTATAGTGGCATTCTTTGTTTGTAAGGTTGGATATGATATTTTAAAAAATGCAATTAATGAACTTATGGATGTTTCTATAGATGAGAAACAAGAAGATGAAATTAGAGAAATTGCAGAGCTAACAGAAGGTGTTATGAATTTAGGAAGTTTAAGAACAAGAAAGCATGGTTCTGGTGCTTATGTGGATTTGGTAATATGTGTAGATGGAAACCTTACAGTAAAAAAAGGTCATGATATAGCCACTGACTTAGAAAAGAAAATACAAGATTGCATAAGTGTAGTAAAAGGAATAACTGTTCATGTAGAGCCGTGTATTGGATGCAGTGAAAATAGATGTAATAAATAAATTATCCTTAAAATTAAGTAAAAAAAGTTATATAATAGTTATATAAAACACTTAATCGGGGGTAAGATATGGCTAAAAGAAGAAGAGTCAAAAAATCAGCTATTTTAGTTGCTGTTATTATACTATTCTTTTCAGTATATTTTCTAGCATTTAATATATCATCTAAAATAGCAAATAAGGATACACAAAATGCCGTTCAAATTGATAAACAAGAAGATAATAGATCACTACTAAAACAACTTAATGATAAAGATAAAATATATTTATCTGATAAAGTTGTATCAGATGTTAGAGTAGATGAAGAGTTGTTAGAAGAGTTAAGATATTCTTTTGAGGATATTAGTAAGATAAGAACTCCACAGTCTTATACATCAATTTATGAAGGATATTCAGATGACGGATTAAAATTTTCAACAGATTTAAATGTAATAAGGATTTATAATGTTAACCAAGAGGAATATTATAAAATACCTGTTTCTTCAAAAGAAGAATTTAAAAATATTTTAGATAAAAGTATTTATACTTCTTTTGATTTTGTAAAACAGTACAAAACATGGACATCAGTAAAGATTACTTATAAAGATACCACAAAAAATCTAAGTAGATGGAAATATGATGATTTAGCAAATACAATGGCATCAAAGAGAGTAGTTGGAAAAGTACAACCAGAAAAAAGTAAACAAAGAAGTAAATATAACTTTGTGATTGAAATAAAAGCCGATAATTATGAAGCAAAGATTGAAACTATGGGAGAAAACTACGTTAAAATTAATGCAAAAAATTTAAGTTCTTATTATGAAGTTCATACAGCTTTATATGATTATATTAAAAATGATATTTTTAAATTATCTAAAAAATAGAAAAGTAGGAAATTTGATTTACAAATTTCCTACTTTTTTAATTCTTATTTATTTTCTTCAAGTAATAATTCACCTATACGATAAACAGGACCAGCTCCTGCAGTTATTAATAAATCATTAGGTTTCATATTTTCTTTTAAGTAATCAACAATATCTTCGAATTTGCTTATATACATTGCATCCACATTGTTGTGGTATAATTTTTCAACTAAATCCTTAGAATGAATATCCCCTGGATTATCTTCTCTAGCAGCGTATATATCAGTTATTATAACTTTATCTGCAGAGTAGAATGCTTCAGAAAACTCATTTAAAAGAGATTTTGTTCTACTGTAAGTATGAGGTTGGAATACACACCATAAAGTAGATTTTTTAAGTTTTTTAGCAGCAGATAAAGTAGCTTTTAATTCTGTTGGATGATGAGCATAATCATCAACTATTAAAACATCATTATAAGTTCCTTTAGTTTCAAATCTTCTGCCAACACCAGTATATTTCATAATACCATCTTTTATATCTTCAATACTTATTCCTGAAACAATAGAAACTATTATTGCAGAAGTAGCATTGTAGATATTGTGTACACCAGGAACAGATAATTGGAAGTTTCCTAAATCTTTTCCAAAGTAAGTTAAATCAAATGAACCAAATCCATCATCATTAAAATGTATGTTTTTAATGATAACATCATTAGAAGCTTCTTTACCGTATTTAATTACAGTCGCTTTAACATCATGTAATATTCCATCAGTATTAGGACTATCACCATTTATTACGAAATGACCATCTTTAGGTAATAATTTTCCGAATTTATTAAATGATGCTTTGATTTCTTCTATTCCAGAGAAGTAATCAAGATGGTCTTCTTCTATATTTAAAACAATTGCTATTTTAGGGTTAAAGTTTAAGAAACTATCTGTGTATTCACAAGCTTCAGTTATAAAGTTTTGAGAATTACCTATTTTTACGTTACCACCAATTGATTTTAAATTACCACCAACTAATATTGTTGGATCTAAATTTGTAGAATCAAATATAGTTGATAACATAGAAGTAGTTGTAGTTTTTCCATGAGTACCAGAAACTGCTATTGAGTTTTTGTACTCCCTCATAATTTGCCCTAAAAATGCAGCTCTGTTTATTGTCAATATGTTTTTATCTTTAGCAGCCATAAGCTCTTCATTGTCTGGATGTATAGCAGCAGTATAAACTACCATATCTAGTCCATCAACGATATTTTCTTTCTTTTGACCAATATAAATTTTTGCACCTTGTGATTGAAGTTTATCTGTCATTGAAGACTTACTCATGTCAGATCCTGAAACTTCATAGCCTTTATTAAGACATATTTCGGCTAAAGCACTCATACTTATTCCGCCAATTCCTATAAAATGTATCTTCATAATAAAACCACCTTTCATTTTATTTATTTCTATAATAAGAACAATTTTTGTGGTATAATTAAATAATGTTCAATATTTTAAGTATCATATGCATACACTAATTCATATATTATATTTATTTTTTTAAAATATATGAAGCATAAATTATATTATATCATATAATAAAGTCTTATGCATTATTTACTTTAGACCATAAATAGTGGTAATTGTAGGAGGTTACTAGAACAATGAAGTTTAAGAGAACGGAAAGAACTGGAGCGATAGTTAAGATACTATCAGATAATCCAAATAAAATTTTTACATTAAGCTATTTTACAGAAACATTTAATGCTGCCAAATCTACAATTAGTGAAGACCTATTAGTTGTAAAAAATGTATTTGAAAAATTACAATTAGGAAAGGTTATAACAATTTCAGGGGCAGCTGGTGGAGTAAAGTACATACCAAAAACATCAATACAAGAAAATCAAAATTTCCTAATGGAATTATGTGAAAAGATAAGTTCACCAGATAGAATTTTATCGGGAAAATTTTTATATTTAATAGATTTAATATATGACCCAACGATTGTATCGAAAATAGGTAAGATATTTGCATCAAATATAGACTACTCAGAGGCAGACTATGTGGTTACTATGGAAACAAAAGGTATACCTATGGCACTTATGACTGCAAAAGCTATGAACTTACCTCTAGTTATAATAAGAAAAGATATAAAGGTTTCTGAAGGTCCAACTATAAGCATGACTTACGTAACAGGTGATAGCTCAAAAGTAGAAAGCATGAGTTTACCAAGAAAAGCTATAAAACCAGGAAGTAAAGTAATTCTTATAGATGACTTTATGAGAGGTGGAGGAACTATAAAGGGTATGACTCAACTTATGAATGAATTTGGTGCAGAAGTAATAGGGACGGGAGTATTTATAACAACATCTACGCCAGAGAAAAAATTAGTTGAAGATTATATATCTTTAATAGAAATAGATACAAGGGGAGATGAAATAGTAGTTAAGCCAAATTTAAAAACTTTTAAAGATGAATATAGAACTGAAGAATCTATGGAGAGCATATTAGAAAATATAGATGATGATATTAATAGTTAATTTTAGTTAACTTAAACTATATAATTATTTTTATAAATAAAAAATAAAAAAAACACAAAATATGAAAAGGATTTTCTCAAAAAGTATAGAAATATTTATCAAATAGTTTATAATTATATTGGGTAAAAATTGTATTTTGTCAAAATTACAAAGGGGGATATTAAGATATGAACATAACTGACGTAAGAGTAAGAAAAATTACTGATGAGGGGAAAATGAAATGTATAGTTTCTATAACTTTTGATAACTTATTCGTAGTACACGATATAAAAGTTATAGAAGGTCAAAATGGGTTATTTATAGCTATGCCAAGCAGAAAAGTTGGAGAAGGTAACTTCAGAGATATAGCTCATCCAATAAATGCTGAAATGAGACAAGTTTTAGAGGATGCAGTTTTAAAAGCTTATCATGAAGCTTTAGCTCAATTAGAAGTTGCAGCAGAATAATCTAAAAAATAATTTTAAAAATTTATAATAAATGAAATGAGTCGATTTAATCGGCTCTTTTTTTATGACTTTGTGTATTTTTTTAGTTTTATAGTCAATAATAAAAGGTATAATATAGGAAAATATTATAATTTAAAGATATATTGACAAAAGTATGAAATATAATTAAGATATTATCATAAGATATAAATTTGAAAATGAATTTTATACAAAGGCAATGATGAGAACAAGTAATAATTAATGATGATAAACAGAAAGTTACCGGTTGATGAGAGGTGCATATATAGTTAGTTATGAATACATCTTTGAGCCTCCCACTGAAAATATATTTAGTAGGTTGGGACGGAGTTAACACACGTTATAGTGTTATGGTATTTATTTAAAGATACTAACTGAGTTAAACAGTGTGAGCTGTTTATGAACAAAGGTGGTAACGCGAGATATGCTCTCGTCCTTTTATGGACGAGGGCTTTTTTAATTTTGAGAAATTCTAATTTTTAAAATATAAATAATAAAGGAGTGTAGGACTATGTCAATGACAACTTACGATGAATTAGTTGCTAGAGGATTAGTTGCTCAAGTAACAGATGAAGATGAATTAAAAGAGCTTATAAACACAGGTAAGGCAGTATTCTATATAGGATTCGATGCTACTGCAGATAGTTTACATGTTGGTCACTTTATGGCTTTATGTTTAATGAAAAGATTACAAATGGCTGGAAACAAACCAATAGCTCTTGTAGGTGGAGGAACTACTATGATAGGGGATCCATCTGGAAGAACTGACATGAGAAAAATGTTAACTCCAGAGCAAATTAACTACAACTGTGAATGTTTCAAAAAACAAATGAGTAAATTCATAGAATTTGGTGAAGATAAAGCTTTATTAGTTAATAATGCAGACTGGTTATTAGACTTAAATTATGTAGATTTATTAAGAGAAGTAGGAGCTCATTTCAGTGTTAACAGAATGCTTACTTTTGAATGCTACAAAAACAGAATGGAAAGAGGACTTACTTTCTTAGAATTTAACTACATGATAATGCAAGCATTTGACTTCTATCATTTATATGAAAAATACGGATGCCAAATGCAATTAGGTGGAAATGATCAATGGGCTAACATGCTTGCTGGTACTGAATTAATAAGAAAAAAATTAGGAAAAGATGCTTATGCATTAACAATAACTTTACTTCTTAACTCAGAAGGAAATAAAATGGGTAAAACTGCTAATGGTGCAGTATGGCTAGACCCTAATAAAACTTCTCCATTTGAATTCTATCAATACTGGAGAAACGTTGCAGATGCTGATGTATTTAAATGCATGCGTATGTTAACATTCTTATCATTAGAAGAAATAGAAGAAATGGAAAAATGGGAAGATAATAGAATAAATGAAGCTAAAGAAGTTTTAGCATTTGAATTAACTAAATTAGTTCACGGTGAAGAAGAAGCTACTAAAGCTAAAGAAAGTTCAAGAGCATTATTTACAGGTGGAGCATCTGAACATATGCCTACAACTGAATTAACAGATGAAGATTTAACAGATGGAAACATAGATATAATATCTTTATTAGTTAAATCAGGTCTTGCTCCAACTAGATCAGAAGGTAGACGTAATGTAGAACAAGGTGGAGTAACTGTAGATGGTGAAAAAGTAAATGATTTTAAAGCTGTATTTGCAAAAGAAGCTTTAGCTGGAGATGGTATAGTTATAAAACGTGGAAAGAAAAAATTCCAAAGAGTAGTTATAAAATAAAGTAATTAATAGCAGTGACTATTTAGTTATAGTTACTGCTATTTTTGTGTATACTAAAATGATGTAATGTATACAAAAGCCTAGTAATTTTTAATAAAAAATGCTATATTAGAAATAATAAATAATACGATTAAATTGTTGGCTATTTAAAAAATAATACACCATAATAGTAACAATTATAAAAAACTTTGGTGAAATGGAGTGGAAATATGAATTTTAAAGCTATAATTCTTGCTGCTGGAAAAGGAACAAGAATGAAGTCGAAATATCCAAAAGTTGTTCATAAAGTTTGTGGAAAAGAAATGGTAAATCATATTATAGATGTATCAAAAAAATCTGGAGTTAAAGATGTAGTTACAATACTAGGACATGAATCTGAAGTAGTAAAAAGTATTTTACCAGAAGATACAATGATTGCTATGCAAACAGAGCAATTAGGAACAGGTCATGCTGTTAAGATGGCAAAAGAATACATAAATGATGAAGATACAATAGTTATATTATGTGGGGATACTCCTTTAATAAAAGAAGAAACTCTAAAAAAATTATTTGAATATCATATAGAGAACGAATATACAGCAACAGTATTAACGACAAAAGTAGAAAATCCAACAGGATACGGAAGAGTAATTAGAGATGAAAATGAGGATTTACTGAAAATTGTTGAGCAAAAAGATGGTAATGCTGAAGAATTAGCTGTAAATGAAATAAATTCAGGAATATATTGTTTCAAAGGGAAAATGTTAAGGGAATCTTTAGATTTACTAGACAATAATAATGCTCAAGGGGAATATTATTTAACAGATACTATAAAAATATTAAGAGATAAAGGGTTCAAAGTTGGGGCATTCAATGGTTCTACAATTGAAGAATTAATGGGTGTTAACTCTAGACTTGAACTTTCTAAAGCAGAAACTCTTATGAGAAAAAGAATAAATGAATACCATTTATTAAATGGAGTTACAATAATAGATCCTGCAGCTACTTATATAGAAGCTGATGTAGAAATTGGAGCAGATACAATAATATATCCAGGAGCTATGCTTCATGGAAAGACTAAAATAGGTAGTGAATGTATTATAGGAATGAATACTTCTATAACAAATTCAACTATAGGAAATAACACAGAAATTAAAAATTCTACAATAATAGATTCTACTGTAGGAGAAAACACTACAGTTGGTCCTTATGCTTATTTAAGACCAAAAAGTAACATAGGAAATCATGTAAAAATAGGAGACTTTGTAGAAGTTAAAAATGCAACTATAGAAGACAACTCAAAAGCATCACATCTTTCATACATAGGAGATGCTCATGTAGGTAAAGATGTTAATATAGGATGTGGAGTAGTATTTGTAAACTATGATGGAAAAAATAAATTCAAATCAGTAGTTAAAGATGGCGCATTTATAGGATCTAATTCAAATCTAGTTGCACCAGTTACAGTTGAAGAAAAAGGATATATTGCAACAGGTTCTACAATAACTGATTCTGTACCAGAGGGAGCTTTAGCTATAGCTAGAGAAAGACAAGTGGTAAAAGAAGGTTGGGTAGAAAAGAAAGAAAAAAGAGACAACAGTAAATAGCTAATTATTATTTTAGGAAAAGACACCTAACAATATTTATATAATTTTTTCAGGAGGATAAGTAATGAACACTAGCGGAAGCGAGATTAAAATTATTGCAGGTAACTCAAATAAGGAACTTGCTGAAAAAATCGCAGATTATATTGGAGTGAAAGTTGCAGATTGCTTAGTAACTAAATTCAGCGATGGAGAAATAAGCGTAAATATTAATGAAACAGTAAGAGGTTGCGATGTATTCGTAGTACAATCTACTAATAATCCAGTAAATGACAACTTAATGGAATTATTAATAATGATAGATGCCCTAAGAAGAGCATCAGCAGGAAGAATAACAGCTGTTATACCTTATTATGGATATGCAAGACAAGACAGAAAAGCTAAGTCAAGAGATCCAATTACGGCTAAATTAGTAGCAAATTTAATTACAGCAGCAGGTGCAGATAGAGTCCTAACTATGGATTTACATGCTGCTCAAATACAAGGTTATTTCGATATACCACTAGATCATTTATTAGGAGGAAAATTACTAGCTGATTATTTCAATGAGAAAAACATAGAAGATTTAGTAGTAGTTTCACCAGACTTAGGAAGTGTAACTAGATCTAGAAAATTTGCTAATCAATTAGATGGAGAAGTTCCACTAGCTATAATAGACAAAAGAAGACCTAAAGCTAATGTTTGTGAAGTAATGAATCTTATAGGCGATGTAAAGGGTAAAAATGTTATCATGTTAGATGATATGATAGATACAGCAGGAACTATAACTAATGCAGCTAATGCATTAAAAGAGTTTGGAGCTAAAAATATATATGCTTGCTGTACACATGCAGTTTTATCTGGTCCGGCAATAGAAAGAATAGAAAACTCAGCAATAAGTGAGTTAATAGTTCTTGATACTATAAGACTTCCTAAAGAAAAAGAAATTGATAAAATAAAAGTATTAACAGTAGCAGAGATGTTTGGAGAAGCTATTAAGAAGATATTCTCTAATGAATCTATAAGTGTTTTATTTTAATTAGTAATTTACACAGGAGATATTAATCAAAAGATTAATATCTCTTTTTTTGTATATAATCATATTAAGAAAGAAGGGGATAATATGATATTTAATTTATTAAAATTAGCAGTTAGCCAAGGTGCATCAGATATACATATAACAACAAATTCATTTGCTGTAGCGAGAATAAAAGGAAAATTTATGAATATATCTGATGAAATTCTAACAAAAGAAGATACAAAAAAGATAACAAAGCAAATATCAGGAGAAGAAAAGTTTAAACAAATAGAGTCTATAGGAGAACTAGACTTCTCGGCATCACTGGATGATGGTACGAGATTTAGAGTAAATGCCTATAAACAAAAAGGAAATTATGCCCTAGCAATTAGAATTATAAATGCAAAAGTTCCAAAATTTGAAGATTTAAATTTACCGAAAATCTTAACAACCTTTACAGAAAAACACAGAGGGTTAGTTCTAGTTACAGGTCCAACTGGAAGTGGTAAATCTACAACTTTAGCAAGTTTAATAGACATAATAAATGAAAATAGACAAGTACATATAATAACATTGGAAGACCCAATAGAATATGTACATAATCATAAACAAAGCATAGTAAATCAAAGAGAAATTGGAAGGGATTCGAAATCTTTTCAATCGGCACTTAGAGCAATACTTCGTCAGGACCCAGATGTAATTTTAATAGGAGAGATGAGAGACCCAGAAACCATTTCAATAGCCCTTACAGCAGCTGAAACAGGTCATCTTGTATTTTCAACATTACATACTATAGGTGCAGTAAAAACTATAGATAGAATAATCGATAGTTTTCCTGCTAGCCAACAACAGCAAATTAGAATTCAATTATCAACTGTTTGCGAAGGTATAATATCTCAGCAACTAGTAACTACAAAAGATAACAAGGGAAGAATAGCTGCAACGGAAGTTATGGTTGTTACACCAGCCATAAGAAACTTAATCAGGGAAAACAAAACTTTTCAAATTCAAAATACTATACAGACAAGTTCTAACAAAGGAATGCATACAATGGATCAGGATTTAATCAATTTATATAATAAAGGAAAAATATCTAGAGAAATAGTTCTTAATAGATGTAGCGATTATAATTATATTAATAAATATATAGAATATATGCATTTTTAAAATACCAGTTTTTTTATATTATGTATAAAACTTGTAATAAAAACTATAATATTAAATACTTTGATTAAAAGGAAAAGATTAAATAAAGTAGTATTTAAGTATTAAAGAAACTAAACCCTACTATTATTACCAAAATAAAACCATGATATATTTAACAATAATAATAATTTTTATAATTTTATCCTTTCTTTCAGAAAAAATCATTTACAAACTAGACAATAACATGGATAAAAATTTAAGCAATAAAATGTTAATATTTTTACCAAACATGATAATACCTATTTTAATATATACTAAGTATAACTTAACTATACAAACTATAAGTTATATGATATTAATACCTTTTTTAGTTATAATCTCAATAATTGATTTTAGAACAACTTATGTATATGATATAACAATACTTAGTGGTATAATTATGCAGTGTGTTATTTTATTATTAAGCAAAGAACTAAATATAGGATTAATGAGTCACATAAGAGGATTAGTTATAGGTATGATATTATCTTTTTTATTAGCAAAAATAACAAAATCACTGGGTGATGGTGATGTATTATTTTATGGGCTTTGTTCCTTTGTTTTGGGACAAGAATACACCTTATATATGATATTTTTATCATTTATACTAGCTAGTATTTGTGGAATATTTATGCTTTTAATAAAGTATAAATCTATAAAATCATCAATTCCTTTTACACCATTTATATCTTTAGCAACAGTTTTAATAATATTAACACAAAAAGATATAATGAATTTATATTTTGACATATTAAGTAGAAGTCTATAAGGAGGAGAATTAATGTATATAATAGTAGGTCTGGGCAACCCAGGTAAACAGTATGAAAATACAAGACATAATGTAGGATTTAATGTAATAGATATTTTAGCAGAGGAATATGGTATAAGTGTAACTAAAATGAAGCATAAAGCTTTAATAGGAGAAGGAAGAGTGGGAACTGAGAAAGTAGTTCTTGTAAAACCAGTAACTTATATGAACCTTAGTGGAGAATCTTTAGCTGAAATATATAATTTCTATAAAGTAGAAACAAGTAATATAGTAGTAATATATGATGATATAGATTTAGATGTAGGAAAAATAAGAATAAGAAAAAAAGGTAGTGGTGGAACTCATAATGGAATGAGATCAATAGTAAAATGCTTAGGAACAACAGATTTCCCAAGAGTTAGAATAGGAGTTTCTAAACCAGAACCAGGTAGAGATTTAGCTAATTTCGTACTTTCTAGATTTAGCAAGGAAGAAGAAGTAGAGTTAAAAGACGGATTCGATAAAGCAGTTAAAGCCATAGATTGTATCATAAGAGAAGATATAGATTTATCAATGAATAAATTCAATGGAAAATAATTAGGAGGGCTACCATGAAGGATGTATTATTATATCCTTTGCAGAATTTAAATGAATATAAGGAAATATTAAGCTATATAGAAAAAAGCGATGGAGCAGCCTTAATAAATGGTTTACTACCTATGCAAAAACCACATATAGCTTATTCCTTATTTAAAGAATTAAAAAAACAAATCCTTTTTATTGCCAATAGTGATTTAGAAGCGAAAAAAGTCTATGAAGATTTGGATGGCTATATTAAAGGAAAGGTAGAATATTTATCTAGTCAAGATATTTATTTTTATCATTTAGATGCAAAGGACAGAAGCGAAGAAGCAAAAAAATTAAAGACATTATTCAAATTAGCTAAGGGAGAGAAGGTTATAGTTGTAACTTCTGTTGAAGCTATTTTGAGAAAGTATATACCAAAGAAAGTATTAATAGATAATGTTATAACTTTTAAAGTTGGAGATATTGTAGATATAGCAAAATTGACTGATACTCTAGTTAATTTAGGATATGAAAGAGTTTCTAAAGTTGAGGGGTTTGGTCAATTTAGTATAAGAGGTGGAATCATAGATATTTTTTCTCTAGAGTACACTAACCCTATTCGTATAGAATTATTTGATGATGAAGTAGATTCTATACGAACTTTTGATGTGTTCTCACAAATGTCTATTGATAAAATTAAGAAATTTTCGATTTCACCATCAAGAGAGTTTATATATCCAAAAGAATTGGATAAAATAGTAAAAAATCTTAAAAAAGAAATTAATGATAATACTGATGAAGATACAATATCTAATATTGAAAAGATAAATAGTAGAACTTATTTCGAAGGAATAGAAAATTATATTGACTATATATATCCTGAAGAAAATAAGAGTATTTTTACTTATCTAAATAAGGATGCCATAATATTTACTCAAGATGTTACTAGACTTAAGGAAAAATGCGAAAACTATTTTAATGAATTTAAGGATAACTACAAGTTAAATCTAGAAAGAGGTTTGGCACTAAAAAGTCAAGGTAAGTTGATTTATACTTACAATGATTTAAGTTATCTTATTGAAGGTAAATCCATATTATTAAATACTTTATTGGCAAGACAAATAAATGAGTTTAATATAAAAAGAATCATAAATTTTGATTCTAGAGAAGTACCTCCTTATAATGGAAAATTAGATTTATTAGCCGAGGATTTAAATAGATTAAAATATAACGGAAATAAGGTAGTTTTAGTCACAAGTACCTTAGATAGAGCTAAAAAACTAAGTAAAGATTTACTTGAATTTAATGTAGAAACTATAGTTTCAAAGAGTAGAGACATAGAAATTAAATCATCTCAAATTATTATTGTACCAGCAAATATTTCTAGAGGATTTGAGTATAAATCAATTAAATTTGTAGTAATAACAGATAATGAAATTATAGGTGTTCAAAAAAGAACTTCTACAAAGAAAAAAAAGAAAAATAATAAAAGTGGTACAAAAATTGACTCATTCTTAGATTTAAATATTGGAGATTATGTTGTTCATGAGAATAGCGGTATAGGTAGATATATAGGTATAGAACAAATTGTAGTAAATGGAATCAAAAAAGACTATATCAAAATAATTTATCAAGGTGGAGATAATCTTTATGTACCTATTGACCAAATGGACAAGGTACAAAAATATATTGGTGCTGATGTAGAAAAAGTAAAATTAAATAAATTAGGAACTAGTGAATGGACTAGAGCAAAGGCTAAGGTCAAAAGAGAAATTGAAGATATGACCAAAGATTTAATTGAACTTTATGCTAAAAGGGAAAAAGTGAAAGGTTTCAAATTCTCTAAAGATACTGTTTGGCAAAAAGAATTTGAAGATTTATTCCCTCATGAAGAAACAGAAGATCAATTAAAAGCTATAAAAGAAACTAAAAAAGATATGGAATCTTCTAAAGTAATGGATAGGTTAGTTTGTGGTGACGTGGGATATGGAAAAACTGAAGTTGCTATTAGAGCAGTTTTTAAAGCTTGTATGGATGGAAAACAAGTTGCAGTATTAGTTCCTACTACAATTCTAGCTCAACAACATTACAACACATTTAAAGAAAGATTTGATAACTATCCAATAAGAGTAGAAGTTTTAAGTAGATTTAAAACTCCAAAGCAACAAAAACAAATTATAGAAGATGCTAAAAAAGGATTAGTAGATATATTAATAGGAACTCATAGAATCGTCTCAAAAGATATTAACCTACCGAAATTAGGACTAGTAGTAATAGATGAGGAACAACGATTTGGAGTAAAACAAAAAGAAGCACTTAAAAAAATTAAAAATACAGTAGATGTTTTAACACTGTCTGCAACACCGATACCTAGGACTCTTCACATGTCTCTTAGTGGGATAAGAGATATGAGTGTTATAGAAGAACCTCCACAAGAAAGGCATCCTGTTATAACTTATGTTACAGAAGCTAAGGAAAGTATTATCCAAGATGAAGTGGAAAGAGAGATAGCAAGAGGTGGTCAGGTATTCTTTGTATATAATAGAGTAGAAGGAATAGAAAAAATGGCATCTATGATACAAAATTTAGTTCCTGATGCTAGAGTAGCAGTGGCTCATGGAAGGATGACTCCTAAAGTTTTGGAAAATATTGTATTAGATTTCTTAAACAAAGAATATGATGTGTTAGTTTGTACAACAATAATTGAAACAGGGATGGATATTTCTAACGCAAATACCATGATAATATATGATGCAGATAAAATGGGTCTAGCTCAGTTATACCAATTACGTGGTAGAGTAGGAAGAAGTTCTAGACAAGGCTATGCCTATTTAATGTATGAAAAAGATAAAGTATTAAGTGAGATTGCAGAAAAAAGATTAAAAGCAATTAAAGAGTTTACAGAATTTGGTTCAGGGTTTAAAATAGCTATGAGGGACCTTGAAATTAGAGGTGCAGGAAATATATTAGGATCTCAACAACATGGTCATATGGCAGTAATAGGATATGACTTATATGTAAAAATGCTAAATGATGCTATAAGAAAAGTTAAGGGAGAGCCTATAGTTGAAGATGTAGAAGTTGAAATTGATTTAAATGTAAATGCATATATTCCAGATTATTATATTGATGATGAGTTAACAAAATTAGAAATGTATAAGAAAATTGCATGTATAGAAAATCAAGAAGATTTATCTGAAGTTCAAAATGAATTGGAAGATAGATTCTCAGATATTCCTAAACCTGTTGAAACTTTATTAAATATTGCATATATAAAATCTATATGCAAAAAGCTAAAAATAGAAAAAGTAAGACAAAATAAGAATGAAATAATATTAGAACCATTAACAAGATACAAAACAAAGGAAATATTAGGGCATAAAGTAGTTAAGGAATTAGAAGAACTTTTAGAAAAAATGTTAAAACTAAATAATTAATTGGAGAGGTGTTTTATGAAAAAAATATTAGCATTAATCCTATCAATGATAATAACAATTTCATTAATAGGATGTAGTAATAACAATGATAAAGCTATTGCTACTGTAAATGGACAAGATATAACTTTAGGAAACTATGAAAAATTACTAGCTTTAAACAAATCATCAATGGAAGCTTACTATGGAAGTGAAATTTGGACTAAAGAAATAGAAGATGGAAAAACTTATGAAGATACTTTAAGAGAAATGGTTTTAGAATCAATGATAACTTCTGAAGTTGTTTATCAAGAAGCACAAAAAGAAAAAGTATCTCCTACAGATGAGCAAGTTAAAGAGCAAATAGATAGTTTTAATGACAGTATAAAAAATGATAAAGAATATAAAGCTCAACTTAAAGAAATGGGAATAGATGAAGAGTTCCTAAAATATCAATTTGCAAGAGATTTATCTAATGCAAATTTACAAGAAAAATTTGAAGGTGATGTTAAAATATCAGATTCTGAAATGAAAAAGTATTATGATGAGAATAAAGATGATTACTACACTGATACTGTAACAGCATCACATATATTATTAAAAACTATAGATGATGAAGGTAATGAATTATCAGATGATAAGAAAAAAGAAGCTAAGAAAAAGGCAGAAGAAGCTCTTGTTAAAGTTAAAAATGGAGAAGATTTTGCTGAAGTAGCTAAAGAGTACTCACAAGATTCATCAGCATCAAATGGTGGAGAACTAGGAACTTTTGGTAGAGGAAAAATGGTAAAAGAGTTTGAAAATGCAGCATTTTCAATGAAGGCAGGAGATATATCCGATATAGTAGAAACTGAATATGGTTACCATATAATTAAAGTTACAAACAGAGTAGATGAACAAAAATCTTACGATGATGTAAAAGATGATATAAAAAGTACATTAGCAAGTGAAAAATACTCTGAATATGTTGAAAAACTAAAAGAAAAATCTAATATAGAAGAAAAAGAAGATATTGTAAAATCTGCTAAATTTTAATATAATAAGCTATAGCCTATCTAGGATATAGCTTTTTTTGTATATTTTTCTTATCAATGGTAAAAATAAATACATATAAAGACAGTAATGGAGGGATTAATTAATAAATGAGAGCTACAGGAATAGTTAGAAGAATAGACGACCTAGGAAGAGTTGTTATTCCTAAAGAGATTAGAAAAACTCTTAGAATAAGAGAAGGAGATCCTTTAGAAATATTCACAGCTAAAGACGGAGAAGTAATCCTTAAAAAATACTCTCCAATAGGAGAATTAAATGAATTCTCACAAGAATATGCAGAAACATTAGGCGAAATATTAGGTCAAGGTATTGTAGTAACTGACTTAGACTCTATAATAGCTGTATCTAAATTACCTAAAAAAGATTATAAAGAAAAAAGTATAAGTAATGATTTAGAACAATTAATTGAAAATAGAGTAGTTAAACATGCTAATGATAATAAAATAATACCATTATATAAAGATGATTCTACTCCATATAGCGGTCAAATAATAATGCCAATTATAAGTGATTCAGGAGATTGTATAGGTTCAATTTCAGTAGTGACAAAAGAAAATGAAGTTTTCTCTGAAGATATAGAGAAAATACTAAAAATTGCCGCTAGTTTTTTAGGAAAACAAGTACAATAAACGACAACGAGGCCCTTTTTATAGGGTCTTTTATATTTTCAGAATTTATTTCATAAATAATTAAAAAAATCTAAATTATTGAATATACTATTAGAGATATGATATATTAAAGTTTGTTATAGAAATAAATGGAGGTATGTTATGAACAATAACACGAATAAAGAATCGTTTTTAAAAGGTGCACTTATACTTGGAGTGGCAGGTATAATTGTCAAGATAATGGGTGCCTTTTTTAGGATTCCTCTTGGGAACTTAATTGGTTCAGAAGGAATGGGGTACTATCAAGTTGTATATCCAGTATACACTTTATTCTTAACACTAGCTACTGCAGGATTTCCAACTGCATTAGCAAAATTAGTTTCGGAACAAAGAGCTATAGGAGATTATGGTGGTGCGAATAAAACTTTTAGAATTTCATATACAGTTTTATTTATTACTGGTCTAATATCCTTTTCAATTTTCTTCTTTGGTGCGGAATTTATTTCTACAGTAATTTTGAAAAATAGCGGTGCTTATGCAGCAATGGTTGCTATTTCACCAGCATTATTATTTGTTCCTTTAATGTCTTCTTATAGAGGATATTTCCAAGGAAGAAGAGAAATGTCAAAGATAGCTGTTTCTCAAGTAATTGAACAGTTCTTTAGAGTTGTATTAGGTTTATTATTAGGTTATATCCTTATGACAAACTATGGTCCACAAATGGGAGCTGCAGGTGGTGTGTTAGGAGCAGCAATTGGTGGATTCGCTTCTGCAGCATTTTTAGTTTACATATATCTAAGAAACACTAAAACTAGAAAAGCCGAAATTGCTTCAAGTAAACATATGAAAATAGATAGTACGGCAACTATCTTAAAAAGATTATTATATGTTGCTATACCAATAACTATAGGTGCTTGTGTAATGCCTTTAGTAAATATGGTGGATAGTGTAATAGTAGTTAGAAGACTTGTGGCAGCTGGATTTGATATAGAAACAGCAAACTCTATGCTTGGACAACTATCAGGAATGGCTATATCTACTGTTAACTTACCAGTAGTAATAGACCAAGCTATAGGTATGAGTTTAGTTCCAGCCATTTCAGAAGCTTATGCTTTAAAACAAATGAAGAGAGTTAGAAAAGAAGCTAAAACAGGTTTAAAAACAATATTATTAGTTGTTTTACCATGTACATTTGGATTAGCAGCTCTTGCAGGTCCAATAATGCAATTACTATATCCTAATGAACCAGCTACTCTAGGTACAATGCTATTTGTAGTATCTCCTTGTGCTATATTCTTAGGACTAGTATATGCTCAAAATGGTATACTACAAGGTATGGGTAAACCTATGGTTCCAGTTATAGCTTTAGCAATAGGTATGGTATTTAAAGTTATAATAAGTTATGTTTTAACAGGAATACCATCAATAAATATAATTGGTTCAGGAATAGGTACTTTATCGGCTTATGCAGTAGCATCGATTATAGAGTTTATTTACATTAAGAAACACTTACAATTAAAATTATCACCAAAAGAATTTGTTATAAAACCATTAATAACAGTAGTTACTATGTATGTAGTTGTTAAGTTATTCTATGGAGCTACAGTAGGATTCTTAGGTAATTCATTAGCGACTTTAGTATCAATAGCAGTAGGTGGAGTTGCTTATGTATTGGTATTACTAGGAATAGGTGGAATTAGAAAAGATGAACTTTTAAACATGCCAAAAGGTGATAAAATTTACTCTATTCTAAAAAAACTTAAACTTATGAAATAGAAAATAGTATATAAATAGATGATAAGATTATATTAATGTATATAATCTTATCATTTTGTATATAGGAGATAAAATCATGGGAAAAATATCTATTGTGGGACTAGGACCTGGAGATTATTCTTTAATTAGCCAAGGTGCATTAGATGCCCTAAGTTCTAGTTCCAATGTTTATTTAAGAACTAAAAAACATCCAACAGTAGATCAGTTGGAAGAGAAAATTCAGTATACTGCTCTAGATTATTTCTATGAAAAAGAAGAAAATTTTGAGGAAGTATATGGACAAATAGCACAATTTATAGTGGAAAAAGGTAAAAGTGAAGAATTAGTATATGCAGTTCCAGGGCATCCTCGTGTGGCAGAAAAGACAGTAGGTATTATAGAAGACTTATGTAAGAAAAATAATATAGAATTGGATATAATACCGTCTATGAGCTTTGTAGACGCCATGTATAATTATTTAGGAGTAGACCCAGCAGAAGGATTTAAATTATTAGATGCTTTTGAGTTAGAGGAAGCTTACATAGATACTAGTACAAATACTATAATCACACAAATATACGATCCTTTTATAGCATCAAATGTTAAATTAAAACTAATGGAACATTATGATGATGAACAAGAGGTTTGTATAGTTGTAGGTGCTGGAATAAAAGAATTAGAAAGCAAAACATATGTAAAATTATATGAGCTTGATAGACATCCTAATTTATTTAGTTATTTAACAAGTTTATATATACCAAAGAGTGATAAAAAACTATATAACACAGTTCATGATTTACAAAATATTATGAAAAAACTTAGAGGACCATCTGGATGTGAGTGGGATGCAAAACAAACTCACGAATCTCTAAAAAAATATTTAATTGAAGAGGCTTATGAAGTAGGACAAGCTATTGATAATGATGATATTGATGAATTAATAGAAGAACTTGGTGATGTGCTTTTACAAGTTATATTCCATTGTCAAATAGGAGAAGAAGAAGGGTACTTTAACCTAGGAGATGTTTCAAGTAGCATTTGTAACAAATTAATTTATAGACATCCTCATGTTTTTCAAAATGTTGATATAGATATGAATAAATTTGATAAAACATGGGAAGAACTGAAAAAGAAGGAAAAAGGCGAGACTACTATAACAGAAGGTTTACAGAGAATTCCTCAGTTTTTGCCAGCTCTTACCAAAGCAGAAAAAATACAACATAAGGCAGCACTGGTAGGGTTTGACTGGGATAATATTGAAGATGTTTGTAAAAAAGTTGAAGAAGAATATAAAGAACTACTTGACGAATGTAAATCAAGGAATATAAAATACATAAAGGAAGAGTTAGGCGATTTATTATTTTCAATAGTAAATTTGGCTAGATTTTTACAAGTTGATCCTGAAGAAGCATTGAACCTAACTAGTAAAAAATTTATAAAAAGATTTAAATTTATAGAAGATAATGCTAAAGCAATGAATAAGACATTAGAAGACATGACTTTAGATGAAATGGATAAACTCTGGGAAAAGGCTAAATTTCAATAAATAATAGAAGGAAATTTTATTAATATATAGAACTTAGAAGAAAAGAGTTTTATATGAACACATTTTAGGAGGTAAGAATAATGAATAAAGCTGAATTAGTATCAAAAATGGCAGAAAAAAGTGAGTTAGAATTAACTAAAAAACAAATAGAAGATGCATTAAATGCATTCATGGGATCTGTTGAAGAAGCATTAGTAAACGGAGAAAAAGTTCAATTAGTAGGATTTGGAACTTTCGAAACTAGAGAAAGAGCTGCTAGACAAGGAAGAAACCCAAGAGACCCACAACAAGTTATAAACATACCAGCTTCTAAAGCTCCAGTATTCAAAGCTGGGAAATCACTACGTGAGGCAGTAAATCCTAACAAATAATATAGTGATTGCAACATGTTTGAACATTAATTAATCAGTAGATTACAAAATCTACTGATTAATTTCAAATATTAAGAAGAAATAATTCTTAAAACAAACAATTTATTTAATATAAAAAAGTGATAGACCTATATTTATCTATCACTTTTTTATTGTAGAAGACACTTAAATTGTTGTATGGGGTAGCTGTATATTTTTATAAGGCTATGTTTTAAATAAGTGTTGAAAATGATACACTATATTTAACTTCGCAATTGTTATATAATGTGAAGTGAAGATATTATTAATATTATATATAAATAGAAATTTCTAGAGGTGATAAAGTGATTGGAATAAATGATGCTTGTGAAATATTGAGTTGGGCATATAATAATAATATAGAAATATGGTTAGATGGTGGTTGGGGTGTAGATGCTTTACTTGGAAAAGAAACACGTCAGCATAATGACATTGATTTATTTGTAGAAGAAAAAAACTATAATAAATTTATTGAAATAATTAAAAATAAAGGATTTAATGAAATTGTAGTGGAGTATACAAGTGAAGTGCATACTATTTGGTCTGATAATAAATTACGAATTATTGATTTACACATGTTTAAAGATAACTGTGATGGAACCATATGTTATGAAGGCGAAGTTTTTCAAAAAAATATATTCGATGGTGTTGGAAAAATAGGAAATATTATGGTTTCTTGTATAAATGCTAAAAATCAAGTCTTATTTCACTTAGGGTATGAATTTGGAGAAAGTGATATTCATGATGTAAAATTATTATGTAAAGAATTTAACATTCCGATACCTAAAGAATATGAAAATTTTTAAATTAGCGATAAATTATAATCTGTAGATTTAATAATATTACTATATCACGAAGAATTTATAATAAGTCATAAAAACAACCACATCTTATAATTCAATGTATTGAAAAGTCTAAGGCGTGGTTGTTTTTATGTCATATCTATCACGAAGATAGCTAACATAGCCAAATATATAAATACACAATTTTAATATAATGCGAACTAAATCAAGAGTTTTATGAATAAGTGAATACAACTCTTGATTTTTTATTATTCAAAAATTATATAATTTCAACATTGTATTAAAACATAGCCTTTTATAAATATATATACTGATGCCCCTGATAAATTAATACCTATACTCATTGATAATAGCATAGGTATAGTATTATATTTTATATAACTATATGACTACACATCTACCTACAATTCATAGTTCATGCCTTAAAATAATTCCATCATATACCTTTGCAAAACATATGTATCAACAAATAAAAACATAGGTTCTTGGTAAATATAAGCATAACAATATTATTTTAAATTACAAGGAGGTCTATATGAATAGATTATTTTCTAAATCAGAGATATATGCCATGAAAGATAGTATTAGAAAACAAAAGAATATTTATACTTACCATGCAGAAGGCGATGTTGATAAGAAGAAGATACAAGACTTAAATAATTTATATGGTGCTGTACTAGGTATAGAGCGTAAGATGAACAGAAGTATACAGGAGAAGACTTTAGAATAAGCTACGCTTTAATTTGTGATTTTAAGTAGTTCTGATAGGATTATCCACCAAAGATAAATAACGGCTCCTAAGTGCATTTAAAAGGCTTATAAGCACAATTATTAACTTAATAATTTAGAATAAATCCTATTATTGATTGATTTAATCATATAATTTTTTTTATATATTTCAATAATAGCAAAATGTATTACAATTATGATATATTATAATTCTAAATTACCAAATTAAGGGGGAGATATTATGGATGATTTTGTTAGTAATCTAATAAGGGAACATGGAGAAAAGATTTCTACACTTGCTCATAAAATTATAGACGGTTTTAGTGAGGAGTCAAGTAGACTAAGAAATGAACTTCAATCTTTACCTTTACTTAGTGAAGAATACGAAATTATGGAAAAAAGAGTTAAAGAATTTGAAGAATTTAAAGATTCTATGATTAAGATGGTATTAGATAGTATATAAACTAATATAAAAAAGAGACTTTTTAAGTCTCTTTTTTATTATTTATCTGGGAATCTAGCCTTATATAAGGTAGATACCGCTTGATACAACTTATATAGTTGTACGTCATCAATAGATTCATCTAGTATGTCAGGTGATTCATCTAACCTTCTTACTCTATGTATCCTAGACATTCTTAGACTTTCATTTTCAATTCTAAGATTGGTAATAATACTGTTTAAGGTATCAATAGTAGACTTTAATTCCTTTATTGTTCTTAAATCATCCTCAGTTACTTGATTGGTAGTAGTATCTATAACATTGTTAGTACATCCACTTTGTTTTGGGGTACTAGTAGTAGCAGGTTTACAAGACTCTATTGATTCAAGTAAGCCAGAATACCATTTATCTAAGTAATCTTTATGTATATAATTAGATTTCCATAGTGATGAACCACTAGATAACTCCAATCTTCTAGCCAAGTCATTGTAGATATAATTCTTTGTAATAGACTTAATTTCTAAATCTCCAGATTCAATTTTTCTTATAATAAAGCCTTTTAGTTTTGAACAAGCTACAGTTAAATCTCTTTTTGTATAACTAGGCTTTCTAGCCATTATAACGCCCCCTTATCCAATAAATATTTTTTAGCCTCCTTGAAAGTAGGAGATGGTTTTGATTTCATTTCTTTTCTTGAATATGATTTTACTGCTGATTCTAACCCTGATTTTATTTTATCTACTTCTTTTTTATCCAATTTAAATTTAGAAAAAAGATTATTAAATGCTTCATCTATAGATTCATTTATGGTTATTATTTTTTGTGAAACTATACTTTTAACAATTGCATCTTTAGTAGATTTTATAGATTTAGAGTGATATTGAGATAGTATCATATATCTAAATAATTCTATTTTATGATTATCTATAGAATCCTCATCTGGAACGTATGAATCACAACCGAAACAGTGTATAGGAGATTTATTACAGTTAACCAATTGACTGGCAGAGCAAGAATATATACCTATAGGAAACCCAGTTGGCTCCAGTACTGTCGTGTCTACGGTTCTGATACTAAGTTCATCAGCATTTTTTATATTCTTTAAAATCGATTTTATTAATAATTTATGAGATTCGCTATCAGAGTCCTCTGACAACTCTACCGCTTTATCAAAAACTCGATTTTTGTTTATTAGGACATCACCATTATCATCTATTTTATAAACACCTTGGTTATAGATATTACTAAAGGCTTCTTGATGTTCAGATGGTTTTGTTTGTAGATACGGTAGTTGTGAATTTATATCAGTTTGCCCCAATTGTTTTTGTATATCTTCATCACTGTATCCTGACCATTTCATGTAAGTAGCTTTCATACGTCTGAAATCATGGCATGTAAATACTTTATCTTTATATTTTTCAAAATCAGCTCCCCATAAATAAACTTGTATTTTCCTTAAAAATCTATTTACAGTAGAATCTGATATAGGTCCATTATTAAATTGGTTAGCAACAAGCCTTCTAATCCTTAAATCATCAGCATATGCATACTTATCACTTGGGAAATATATCTCAAGTTTTGGAGCATGTTCTCTTAATTTATTTACATACTTAACAATATCTGGAGTAGCAGGAACATCACATCCATCTCCTGATTTTGTTTTATGAAAAATTAGACGTAAATCTCCGTTTTTATTTTTCTTTAGACAGTCATAAGAGAGACATGATACGGCAGATATACGTTGACCAGAAGATAACATTAATAAGGCTATATACCTACAACGATAATCAATGATTGTTGAATTTTCATAAAAAGGAGAGTTATCGTTTCTAAGAATATCTATAAGTTCTACTGTATCACTAGTGTTAAGTACTATTCCATACTTAGTATCTCTTCTTTGATTAGCAGGTGGAATTATTCTGCGTATATTTAAATCTAAATTATTTTTTGCTATATACCATTTAACCCAAAATTTAGTTGTTGCTTTCATAGTATCATATTTTGTTCTACCCCAAGAATCTCTAGTGGCTGAAAGAACATTTAATATACCACCATTTAAAGCACCTTCAATAGAATCAATATTTAACTTTTGTAACTCTAAAAACATGTCTCTAAGTCCACCAGAATAATTTGTAAATGAATCTAAAGTTATTTGCTTCTCCGTTATTCTAATCACTTTACCTTTCGAGTCTGTGTATTCAAGTAAAAAAGGAGCATTAGTTCTAGAAAGTATTTGTTCAAATGTGAAATCTTTAAATATTTTACCTAGAGCACTTTTTCCAATAACCTTATCCCATTTTCCGATTTCTCTATCTATTAAGGATGTTGTTTCTGTTGTATTAAACGGCTCTGTAACAGGAGAATTATCTTCTTGTGATAATGCGAAACTAATAAATCTAATATATTTTAGTAAAGTTCCAACACGAGAGCGAGTTCTAGTAAATTTAAATAGGTCAGATAATAATTCATCAGTAATATGATTTTTTGTATAGCCAGGTAAAATTCCGTAACCAGCTAACCATAATCTAAGAGTAAAGGTTACACTTTCTTTTTTAAAATTTTCTTTTAGTTTTTTATTATCACAATCATATGTTGTAAAGCTATCGTAATATCTTTCAAACAACTCATCAAATACTTTAAAATTTTCAATTGTGTCTAAAGGAAAAGCATTAAGTCTTAGAGGGTTAGAGATATTTTTGTAAAAATCTAAGTCTATTCTTCTGTATAATGCTAATAATCTTGAATATCTACCCTCTGATTTATCTAGATTATCTAGATTAACAAAATCTTCTATTTTACTGTCTATCCAATCATTTCTAAATGCTTTAGTATATAGAGCATCAAATTCTGTTCTACTAAAGTTTCTTTGGGTATTAAGCTGTATTTTAACTTCGTTATATATTGCATAATCTTGGCGGAAAAAACTTTCTTCATTAACTTTAATATTTTGATTATTTATTGCTAATACATTATTAAGCATTTAACTCAACTCCTAACATTAAATCCTTGTTTTCAAGACAATTACTAACCATAATACTTATGTTCTCTTCTGTTAACCCCAATTCTGTTAATCTTTTTATAATTAAAGAGATTAAATTCATCTTATTATCAATGGATGGAGCATCAAATGAAAAATCAACACATTGTTGAAGATTTTTTAATTCTAATATTTGATTTGATAATATATTAATGGCTTGACTTATTTCATTCTTAGTCATAATAAAATTGCTACATCCCCAACAAGCATACCATTTAGAACAATTTTCTTTAGAAAAACAATACCCAGATTCTGTTCGTTTACCGTATTTATGGAAAAATTCATCAAGTTTCATCTCAGTTGAAAATGCATATAACATTTCATCAAGAGGTGTATCAGGAGATGTCAATAGATGAACTAATTTTAAGTAAAACTTTCCAGTTATCTCATGGTTTTCAAACTTTTCAACTACTCTAAATAGAAGAGTTTTTTTTGATGCAGGACTACGAGTGTACTGGTTTATCATTTTTTGAGTTTGACCTCTATGTCCTGCGGCCGTTTTAGCAACTTCAACATCTCCTGTTATAAAAATAATATGTGTTAGTAAATAATGTCTAAAACTATGGGCACTAGCTCTTATTTCAATATCGTCATAATAACTTTCCTTGATTTTACTTAATACGTGTTTATTGAAAAATCCATAAACTAAATTTGTCTCAAGAATCCAAGGTTCATGTGGTAATTGAAATAAATGTGTATATGTATTCTTATTTCTAGGATTATAAATAGGTTTTAAATTTAATTTAGAGTTATAATCTTGAATTTCTCTTATTGCATCAACACCTATCTTATCTAAAATTGGAAATTGACCATATTTATTACCAGCTTTATCTGCTAATTCAGAGTATATTCCAAATGTATTTGGAGCATTTGGCATAGGTTTTAAAGCATCTTCTACTCCTAGATTTAGAATGTAATTCATTCTAGCTGGGCAACTAGAAATAATAAGCCAATAATTTTTACATAAAAATTCTATATCGTTAGTAGGCTCAAATGATATTAATAATTTTACAATTTCTTGTGCTAATGAGGCTTCAGAAAAAGATAAACCCTCTGATTCCTCAGATATTTTTTTGCTCATTCTTGAATAACTACTCCAAAATGTACTACAGAAACTAAGTTCTTTTGGAAAAAACTCTTCCTTTAAATAGTGCTCAATAAATGCTTTAATTTTAGGAATATAGGAAGCAATAGTGCTAGGAACTACATCTCTTTGTATGCCTATATATTCAATAAGTTCTTCAAAAGTAGATGCATCAAAAGTAGAGAAGTCTTCAAGCCCTACATCATCTATAAAATTTAAAAGGTATTTAAGAGGGGTTGTTACATTTTTAATATAACTATCACTAGATGAAACCTTTAGTGATTCATAGTAATTAGAAAATACTTCTCCAAATTTTTCATGATTAAATAAATACTCCCAATTGGGGGAAGAACTCCTTCTAAGAAGTTTTCTATTGGATACTCCTAATTTCATTCTAAGATTAGATACTCCTACAGGTGTAAATGATTTATCTTTATTAAATTCTATAAATTCATCTATCTCATCATCTGTAATATCTTTAAAATTTTTTCTATATAAGATACAAGCCATAGCTACTCTTTGAATCTTAACAGCTCTAGTTAATGATTGTATTTCCTTAAAGTCTTCCTCTGTCATGAGTCCTAATTTAATGCAGAATGTTTTAAAATAGGGGTTTCTACCTTTTGATATAAAATAATCAAAGATTGTTTGTCTGTACTCTTTAATGTCCCATACATTACATTCTTTAACCCAATATAGAATATAGACTAGTTCGCTAGTACAATAATAATTTATTGTTTCTTTGTTGGATTCTAACCAATCTTTTGGTGTAGGGTATTTATTATAAAAATCACTCATTACTTTTCTAAAACCCCATTTAAAATATTCTCTCTTTTCGTTAGCAAAATATCTATAAAGAGGTTCTTCATTAATCCATTTTAATTCCACTTGCTATATCCCTCATTTCTTTAAACTTGTTATATATGTTTAATGCTTCTTCTTCGCCACTATTTTCTAATGTTTTAACTTTAATAAAGTGATAGTATCTTTCGATTGTAACCTTAACCTCACTATGACCTAAAAATTTACTTATATCATAGATAGAATGTTTTCCTTCAGTTATTAAGTGCGTAGCATAAAAATGCCTGATTTCATGTGGAGAAAATCTAGTTAAATCAATCCCTGTATCCTTTTTTAGTTTTTTGGCTAAATCCGAGAATCTTTTACGTATAGAATTACCGCTTAAACATTGACCTCTGTATTCATGATTGTTACCTTTACATACTAATAAGTAATTATGATTTTTCTTAGCTCCAGACATAATAATTTTTCTTTCAATTATTCCATATAAAAGTGCATCCTCAAATTCACTAGAAGGAAACACTAAAGGTATAATACGCTCTCCACTTTTATTCTGTTTATCATGCTTTAAAGAGTCAGTTTTAGTTACTGTACACGTCCATTTTTCTAAATCTTTATCATATTCAATACTACCTTTTAAATTTTCTTTTAGATTTAATATTGCTTCATCTTTATCTAAATACATTAGATTTTTTGAAAGTTTTGAAGTATCTACGATAAGGTTAGATGCTTCGCCTTCTCTCAATCCGAAACATTTTAAAATAGTAAATAATAATTTATTTTGATGATTATTATTTGGTATTGCACTAATTAGAAGGTTTATATCCTTTAATCGCATAACTTCACTTACACTACGATTTAAAAATCTTTCAGATTTATTTACTTGGTGTCCAGCTTTAATTAATATATAGTCTAAATCCATACGAGTAACAGTACCCTCACCCAAAGTTCCTGCTTCAAGTGAATTCTTTGATTTTACTGTCTTTCTGGGGATTTCATTGATATTTAAATCCTTGTATTTCTTAGTTTTTTCTTGTAGATATGTAAGATATCTTATAGCAGTAGATACAATGACTTTAGTTGAGTCATAAGAACGACAATGCCATTTGTTAGCATCTTTGAATCCACTGCGGTTAAATCCTATTGTTACTACCTTTCCACACCCTATAGCACTATCGTTTAGAGGTATTCTCTTTAATGTGCTATAGAAATGGGCTGTATTTGAAAAGCGACTGGGACACGGGCTTTCTTCTGCACACATAAGGTAGTTTGTAAAAGCAGTCATTAAATTTAGTAAGTCACATTTGGTTAAATCTATATCCCAAATCATTAAAAAATCTAAAAATATTTTTAGATTGTAGGCATATCCTCTTATGGTATTTATTGATTTTTTTAAATTCTTCTCTTGTATTAAAAAACATGTAGCCAAATGGTTTGTCCTATGATTCGGATGACTTATAGAAATTGTTCCAGAGTCGCTGTCAAAGTTAACATAGTGTAGTCCATTGATATTTAGATTGAGATAATACTTTGAGTACGCTATCAATCTTTGTCTAGTTTCAAATATATCTTCGAATTCCATTAATTTTTCATAGCTCATTAAATGTACTCCCTCCATTTTGTAAATCATTTGTTTACTCAAATTAAGATTTTATCAAAATAAATAGTTAGTTACAATGTTCAGTATAGTAAGTATTTGGTAATATGTTTAAGAGTTGTTTCTAAGTGACATAATTATATTAACCACATTTATTTGTTATTAGTTGTATAACTTAAAATTATGTTGAATAGTTTTTGAGTAGTAGTAGTGATATATATTTTTTACTACCGCCCCTTCGTTTCACTTCGGTTGGTCTAAGGGTGGGTTGGGTTGGTATCTGTTTTATGTGTTTTCTATAGTAACATATTAATCCATTTCTATATTGTTTGTCTACTGATTAATTAGTAATATTTTGTTAATTAGAATATTGATAAATACAGTACTTTAGTATAAGATATAAGTAACACACTATTTATGTAATGATTTGCTGGAAAAGTTTTAAAAGAAGCTATAAATAAATAAGAACATAATATTAATTAATAATAGAAAAAGGTGTGGGTTTCCACACTTTTTCTGTATATTTAAATATTTAAGCGATATGAAGTGATTCGCAGATAAGTCGTTCGAATATAGCAAATTTTGAGCAACGGGGTAAGTCTGAAGCGATAGCGAAGACTTAGACGTTGACGATATGAGCATAGCGAATTTTAAGGAGGTCATATGAGACTAGATAAATTTTTAAAAGTATCAAGAATCATAAAAAGAAGAACAGTAGCTAAAGAAGCTTGTGATAAAGGTATAGTTACTATTAATGGGAAACAAGCTAAGTCATCTTCAGAAGTAAAAATAGGTGATATATTAGAAGTTACTTTTGGAGAAAAAATAATGAAATTCAAAATAACTGAAATAAAAGAGCATGTTCTTAAGGCAGATGCAAAGGAAATGTATGAGATAATAGAATAATATTTATATAACCTCAGTATATTATATTAGGAGTAATTTATATATACTGGGGGGATATGATGGAACATAGTATAAGTTTAAAAGAAAGATCTAGTCTAGTTATATCTGGTGTAGAACATATATATTCTTTTAGTGATAAAAGAGTAGAGCTTTTAACTTCTGCAGGAAGACTTATTGTAGAAGGTGAAAACTTAGATATGAATAAGCTAAATTTAGAAGAAAGCATAATAAGTGTAGATGGTACTGTTAATTCAATAAATTATGCAAAAGAAAAGAAGCCTGAAGAAAAATTCTTTAAAAAGGTATTTAAATAATGGGTATTTTTATAGAGGATATAAATATATTTTATTTAACACTTTATGGTGGGATAGTAATAGGATTATTGTTTGATTTTTATAGAGCTTTAAGAACTAATTTTAAAATTGTAAGACGTGTATCTTTTGTTTTTGATTTCATATTTTGGATTTTAATAACTATAGTAATTTTTACAACAGTTAATGTATTAGAAAGATTTAATTTAAGATACTATCATTTTGTAGCCTTATTTTTAGGTTTTATTTTATATTACAACACCATAAGTAAATATGTTTTGAGTATATTCAATAAAATAATCTCTTTTATAACAAGCTTATTCAAAAAGACTATACATTACATAGTCGCTTTTTTTAATAATTTGTATTACATTATTATCTATTCAATACACCTAATATTTGATATTATTTGTTATATACCAAGTATACTTTTATCTACTAAAAGAAAGAGAAAAAAGAAAAAGGGTGTAGGTGCATGAAGATAAAAATGTTAAAAAGATTCATAGGTCAGTATATCGTCATAGGCTTATTTGTATTCTTTTTAGTGTTTAGTATCATTACTGGATTTATATTTCAAATAAAAAAGATAAATGAATATAAAATCCAGATAGCACAAATAAATAAACAGATAGAAGATACTAAAGAGGAAATAAGTAAGTTAGAGAAAATAACTAAAGATGATGATTTAGAGGACTTAGCAAGAGATAAGTTGGGTATGATAAAATCAAATGAAATAATATATTTAGATTCTAGTGAAAGAGGTAACTAAGTTATCTCTTTTTCGTTTATAATATATTATTATAAACGTTGCTAAGGAGGAAAAGATGAGAGTAGGAACAATAGATATCGGAACAAA
>CAMBXR010000016.1 GCA_945871955.1 uncultured Clostridium sp.
ATATAAATTTTGTAAAAATCAAGTTGCAAATATTAACTAGATGCAACACTAGAACGTTACATACTCCATTTTTATAAATATATCCCAACCTATATCATCTCTTTCTTTTATCATATAGTCTTCATAACTAACTATATTTGTATTTCCTCTTAATTTATATAGTAACTTTATTTCATTTTCAAATTTATTAACTATATCTTTGAAATATATATTCATGGTTTCTTGATTGTTTCCAAGAGATAACATTGCATCTTCATATTGTGCTGTTGTAGGTATTTTTATATGTTTTACAGCTGATATAACTTTTTCATTTCCAAGCTGTTTACTTATTTTATATACTTTTCCGTATGAACCAATTCCCACTGGTTCTTCTATTGTCCATTCTCCCCATAGTGGAGAATATTTTTCTATTCCGTCATTATTTTTCATTATTGTCTCCTTAAATAAGTACTATTAAATTTAGCTATTTTTTCATCTGTGCAAATTCATATTATAGTTCTGCTATTACTTTTCCCTCTTTATCTATGTATACCGATTTCCCATTTTTTTCTACCGCCGCTAAGCCTTTACTGAAATCCCAGGCATAGTCATATTGTGGTTCTATTACTATATTTCCTTCTTTATCTATATAGCCATATTTTCCATCTATATCCACTACCGCTAATCCTTCACTGAATTCGCCTGCCCAATCATATTGCAGTTCTATTACTATATTTCCTTCTTTATCTATATAGCCATATTTTTCATTTATTCCTACCATAGCTAATCCTTCACTGAATTCACCTGCCCAATCATATTGCAGTTCTATTACTATATTTCCTTCTTTATCTATATAGCCATATTTTTCATTTATTCCTACCATAGCTAATCCTTCACTGAATTCACCTGCCCAATCATATTGTGGTTCTATTGCTATTTTTCCTTCTTTATCTATATATCCCCATTTTCCATTTATATCTACAAATGCTAACCCTTCACTGAAATAGCTTAGATCGTCATATTGTGGTTCTATTACTATTTTTCCTTCTTTATCTATATAGCCAAATTTACCATTTACTTCAACTATTGCTAATCCTTCTTTGAAATCCAATGCATTCTCATATTGCGGTTCTATTACTATTTTCCCTCTTTTGTCTATATATCCACTTTTACCATTTATTCCAACCTTAGCTAGCCCTTCACTAAAAGTATATGCCCAGTCATACTGTGGTTCTATTACTATTTTTCCTTCTTTATCTATATATCCATATTTCTCATTTATAGCTACAGGCATTAACTCTAATTGATAAAAACGACTGTATAATGAAGTACATACACCAAGTATAAATGATATAATTACAGCGCTTATACTCATTATCTTTCTCTTATCAATTATTTTTTCTCCACATTTCGTACATATTTTGTCAACTTTACTAATTTCATTATTACATTTTTTACAATTCATATTTCCATCTCTCTATCTAAATAATTCTAAGTATTCATATAATTATTAAAAGTCTAACTTATCTATTGAGCTACGACAAAGAAAGGGGATATCACTCATATTTGAGTAATACCCTCTTTTTCAATACTAGAGAATTATTATATTATTTCTGTGTCATTTAATAATTCAGTGCTATCACATAGCAGCTCTGTGCTATCACCTATTGTTTCTGTATCATCATTGATTGATACAGTTGAATTTTTATTAATATTGGCATTGATTGTAGATGCCTTTTTAAGTAATTCTTCGTCTCTAATATCTTTATTTTTATTATCTATATAAATCCATATAAATGTTACTATAAGCAACACTATCTATATAATCTTCTATAATATATATGTTTGCTTCATCTTCTTCTATATCTATAATACGTGGCAAAGCTGGATGGTTTAGCTTTTTTAATATGTTAGGCTCTGCAAGTAAGTCAAATTGTACATTAAGTTTTTTGTCTACTGCTTTTATTGCCCATTTAGTACCTAAGCTTGTACTTTCAGTTAAATATACCTTACTCATACCACCTTTACCTATTAGGTCTAGTGTTTTGTATTTTCAATTAAATAAATTTTGCATTTATACCCCAATCTAATCTTTGTATTATTCAGTTAATTTCATTTTATTTTTATTTACCACAAACCAAGTTAAAAAATCCATGTTATCTTACCGTTTTCGTAAACATTAACTACCTCATATGCACACCCATCAAAACTAAATAATACCTGCCAGTATCTCAATCCATTTTCTATACCATGCTCTGTAGCTTTACGCACAAATTGACCTTCTGGTTTTCCATATTTATTTTCTACAAACTGTAGTGCCATCTCTTTTGTAAATTCTTTTTTTTCAACTTTACTATTATTAAATTTATTTATAGCTTTATATAAACTATTAACTTCACTATCAATTTCTTCTTGACTAGCAGATACATTGTCTCTAACTTTTTTTGCTTCATTTATTGATTTCAATAATATTGTTTTTGAACCAGATTTATATTGCCCTTCACTGCTTCCTTCTACTGAATTATTATATAAATTTTGAGCTTTACTTATTATATTATTTAATTTACTTTTATCTGTTGGTTTAATTATGTTATTTTTAAACACTTCTATGGCATCTTCTATTTTATTTTTTATATTAGCTATATCCTGATAATCTACTGAATTATCATTTATTAATTCTTTTGCTTCATCCACTATAAGTTGTAATTTATTTTTATCAGCTTGAGATATATTTCCCACCTCAGTACCTACAATAGTATCTTTAATCAAACTTTCACCTTTAGATATGTTATTATTTACATCTTCTAAGATATTTTCATCTATTATATATTCAAGTATAATTACATCTGTACTCTCACCTTGTTTGTTATAACCTATTAATTTAATAGTTGTGCTTTCAGATATATCTATAGGTCCTCTATATTTTTCTGAACCCTTATTTGGATGAGTTCCATCTAAAGTATAGTAATAACTATGACCTAATTTCATCTCATCTAGCTTTAATTTAACAGATATTGGGTTTATATATTTCCCTGGTGATGGATCAACTATTGGTTCACTTGGAGCTTGATTTGACGAATCTAACATATCTCTAATATCTTGAGAAATATTTGCTTCTCCCACAGCATCTATAAATCTATCTAAAAATTCATATGCTACATCTGAATCTATCTCATTTAAAATTTCTAAAATTTGTTTTAATAGTTCTTCATTAGTCTTATCTATGTTTTGTGCTTCTTCTAACACTTCTACTGCTTTGTCGAATTCTTCATTTCCTATATAAGCCTTAGCTTGGTATACTCTCGCCTCTGTAGTTTTTGGTTCTATTTTTATTGCCTTATCAAATGCTAGGATGGCTTCTTCGTACTGACCATCCATTAAGTACTTAATACCTGTGTTTAAGTATTTATCATAAAGTTTTGGTGCTATAGCACTTTTGTATATGAATATACTTGCAATAGCTATTACTATAGCTATTGCAAGTAGTTGTAATTTCTTTTTATCTTTCATTTTCTATTAAATTTTACCCCCACTGATTGTATGTCAATTTAACTTTTATTAAATTCTTTTTATTATTATATATTTTCCGTTGAATCAAGTAGTTCTGTGCTATCACTTAGCATTTCTGTACTATAATCTAGCATTTCTATTGTATCATTCATTGATATAATTGAACTAGTTTTAACATTTGCACTACTTTCATCTATCTTTTTAAGCAACTCTTGCTCTTTTATCTCTTTATTGTTGTTATCTATATATATCCATATAAAAGTTCCTATAAATAGCACTATACCACTTATAAGAATTATTAAACCTTTACTTATAATCATTTCTTACCTCCCAATATGACCATAATTTCTCAGTTGATTTATACTATTTCCAAGAGGAATTACGTCTGATGTTTGAGGTCCTTGTGGAGCATATTGCACCGCCAATTCATAATACTCTAAGACTTTAGTATAATTTCTACTAGACTCTGGCTTTTGTGATTCTCTATCTAAATTTAGGAACCCTAATTGTAAATAGCAACTATAATCTTCTGGGTACTTGTCCATCATTGTAAATAATATATCTTCAGCCCTAGAAAAGTTATTCATATGTTGATATATAATAGCTAAGTTTCTATATATATAAGGCCTATGATAACCTAAATCTAATAGTTTATTAAAGTTTTCTGCTGAGTTGTTATATTGTTTATTAGAAAAATATGCTTCTGCTAAAGCTTCTGTTATATATACATTATCTTTATTATTTAAATCTGCCTTAGCATTATTTAATATTTCAATTTGTTTACTTACAGCATTTTCTATTATATCTCTATTATTTTTGTAAATATCTGATAGTGATATATATGCTTTTCTCTTTAGTTCTTCATTATTAGTTATATCTATAACTTTTTCAAAACTATTTATAGCTTCATATAAATTTTCTTCATAAAGTTCTATTTCTCCATTTATATAGTTAACTGAATCCTCATTTTCATCTTTATTTAATATAGTATCTATTATATTTTGAGCTTCTGTTATTTTACCTATTTTAGCATTTGAAACTGCATAATCCATAGCATAATCTATATTAGTATTATCAATTTTTAATGCTTCAGAATAATTCTCTCTAGCTTTATCATATTCTTTATTATAAAAATAAGCAGAGCCCTTTATATAATAATATTCAGCATTTTTATTGATCCCTTTTACTTCTTGCTCTTTTTTAATTAAATATTCTAAACATTCATTAGTTCCTGATTGCTTTAAAATCAATTTAGCTTCTTGTAAATATCCCTTAACTTCACCTTTTTGAACTTTTTGCGCATCTTGATAATATTTTCGAGCTTTATCAAATTGTAAATTAATTGCATAATTATCTGCCAAATTTATTAATTTTTCATAATTTTCTCTTCGCTCTATTGCCATAGTACTTACACCAAACCAAATAAGTAAGGTTGATACTCCAAGCATAGAAAATTTCAATATATTTTTAGTTTTTTCCTTTTTCTTTGCTTCTATATAATATCTATTGAAGGTATGTATGTTTTCTAAATCATATAGAAGTTCTTCCATACTTTGATATCTCTTAGTAGGGTCATTTTGTATACATTTATTTATTATGTACTCCATACCTTCTGAGAAATTAGGATCAATCTCTCTTATTTTCTTAAACTCATAAGGTGGTTCATTTGGACTTTTTCCAGTAATTAAATGATACATAGTGACACCTAGAGAATAGATGTCTGTTCTTTGATCAGTTTGGCTTGAGCCGTACTGTTCAGGAGCAGCATATCCTCTTGTTCCCATATATGTTGTATCACTATTGTTTTCTATTTTAAATTCACGAGCAATACCAAAGTCTATTAATTTCACTCTATTTTCTTTTGTAACTATGATATTAGCTGGTTTCATATCTCTATATATAATTGGATTTGGTTTTTGATTATGTAAATAAATTAGTACATCACAAAGTTGTTTTGACCAATTTATTACTGTCTCTTCATCAAATCTTTTCTCAGTTTTTAGTCTCTTATCTAAAGACTTTCCATCTATATAATCTTCTATTATATAGATGTTTGTTTCATCTTCTTCTATATCTATAATACGTGGTAGAGCTGGATGGTTTAGCTTTTTTAATATGTTAGGCTCTGCAAGTAAGTCAAATTGTACGTTAAGTTTTTTGTCTACTGCTTTTATTGCCCATTTAGTACCTAGACTTGTACTTTCAGCTAAATATACCTTACTCATACCACCTTTACCTATTAGGTCTAGTGTTTTATATTTTCCGTTGAATAATGTCTCCATTTCTCCTCCATTAATATAATTATATTAAATAGTAAAAAATTTAAGTTATGATCTACCTAATAATCTCTTTAATCATAAAATCCAATAATATCTATTTTACCATTTTCATATACTCTATAAATACTGCATCCTGACATTTTATCTACATATTCTCCATACATATCATCATAAAATGGCTGTCCATCTATAGGGTATGCATCAAATCCATGCATTATCTCGTAGTATTTTTTACCATTTATACTACCACTACTACCGTATTGTTTCATATATGGCTTATATATAAACCTTCCTTCAAATTCCTTCCTTTTACTTTTATCTATACTACTTGTATGTTGATCTTTTAATAATTGCATAGCTTTAGATAAGCTAAATTCTTTTACTATACTATTTTTAAAAGTGCTTATTGAACTATTTAAACTTAATGTAGTTGAATCTATTTCCTCTTGTTTTGCAACTGAATTATTGTATACTTCTTCAGCCTTGTTTATTGCATTCATCAAAGTTGATTTTGAGCCAGGTTTATATTGGCCTGTTTGGCTACCTTCTGTTGAATTATTATATAATTGTTTAGCTTGAGAGATAGCTGATTTTAATTTTGATTTATCTACAGGCTTAATTATATTACCCTTAAATTCTTTGATAGAATTTTCTAGTTTATTCTTTATACTACTTACATCTTCATATTTTATAAAATCTTTATTTAATAAATCTTTTGCTTCATCCACTATAAGTTGTAGTTTATTCTTATCACTTTGAGATATATTTCCTACCTCAGTACCTACAATAGTATCTTTAATCAAACTTTCACCTTTAGATATGTTATTATTTACATCTTCTAAGATATTTTCATCTATTATATATTCAAGTATAATTACATCTGTACTCTCACCTTGTTTGTTATAACCTATTAATTTAATAGTTGTGCTTTCAGATATATCTATAGGTCCTCTATATTTTTCTGAACCCTTATTTGGATGAGTTCCATCTAAAGTATAGTAATAACTATGACCTAATTTTATCTTATCTAGCTTTAGTTTAACAGATATTGGTTTTATATATTTCCCTGGTGATGGATCAACTATTGGTTCACTTGGGGCTTCATTTGATGAATCTAACATATCTCTAATATCTTGAGAAATATTTGCTTCTCCCACAGCACCTATAAATCTATCTAAAAATTCATATGCTATATCTGAGTCTATCTCATTTAAAATTTCTAAAATTTGTTTTAATAGTTCTTCATTAGTCTTGTCTATATTCTGTGCTTCTTCTAACACTTCTACTGCTTTGTCGAATTCTTCATTTCCTACATAAGCTTTAGCTTGGTATACTCTCGCCTCTGTTGTTTTTGGTTCTATTTTTATTGCCTTATCAAATGCTAAGATGGCTTCTTCGTACTGACCATCCATTAAGTACTTAATACCTGTATTTAAGTATTTATCGTATAGTTTTGGTGCTATTGCACCTTTGTATATGAATATACTTGATATAGCTATTACTATAGCTAGTATAAGTATCATCAATTTCTTTCTGTCTCTCACCTTAACGTCCTCACTTTTCATCAATTCAATTTATTAATGTATTATCACCCTTGATACATTATTATTTATATTAATATAGTATCTATTCCCCGCAACTTAAATTACCTCATGTATTCACAAACTCTCGCCTATTACTTTATAAAATGCTAAGATGGCTTCTTCATACTGACCATCCATTAAACTTGTGTTTAAGTATTTATCGTATAATTTTGGTGCTATGGCACCTTTATATATGAATATACTTGATATAGCTATTATTAGTATTTTTAATCTTTTATCTAAATATTGTTCATCTATATAACCTTTTATTATATAGATGGTTTTTCATCTTATTCATTTTTATTAGTAACTTAAATTAGAGTAAAACTTATCTATATCACTTTTAGTTATTTCAATAAAGCCATCCAAATATTTTATATATTCAGGTCCGTGAACCCTATATGCTTCAGAAATCACCTCTTGTACTGTAAGTAATTTATAAGTGTCCCCATCTCTAAATCGTATATAGTTATTATCTACGACTATTATCTCTAAAGTATCGTATACTTTATTTCCAGTTCCATACTCATAATATGATATATCATAATAAATTTTATTTCCTTCTTCTCTTTTACTTATTATATTATCTTTCCATCCTTCAGACTCAAAGTATCCACCTAAAATATAATTACTAGTAAATTTCTCAATTCCAAACACACTCATATTATTATTACTATAATTATTAAGGATAATATATTTACCTAATATCTGTTTTTCCAAATTATTACTTACCTTTAAGCTTTTAAAAGTATTTATTGCACTCTTTAAACTTGATCTAGCTGAATCTACTTCATCTTGTTTTGATGATGAATTATTATAAACTTTCTTAGCCTTATTTATTGCATTCTTTAAAGTAGACTTTGAACCTGATTTATATTGACCTGTACTATTTCCTTCTACTGAATTATTATATAATGTTTCTGCTTTAGAAATAGATGATTTTAATTTTGATTTATCTACAGGCTTAATTATATTATTTTCAAATTCTTTAATAGAGCTTTCTAGTCTATTTTTTATATTATTCACTTCATCATAACTTACTGAATCTTTATTTACTAAATCTTTTGCTTCAGATACTATGAGTTGAAGTTTATCTTTATCTTTTTTAGATATATTTCCTATTTCAGTTCCTACAATAGTATCTTTAATTAATTTTTCACCTTCAGATATACTACTTTTTACATCTTCTACGATATTTTTATCTATTATGTATTCAAGAGTTATTACTTCTGTACTCTCATCATTTTTATTGTAACCTATTAATTTTATAGCTGTACTTTCAGATATTTCTATTTGACCTCTATATTTATTAGATCCTTTATTTGGATGACTTCCATCTAAAGTATAGTAATAACTATGACCTATCTTCATCTTATCTGATTTAAGCTTTACTGATATGTCATTTACATATGTACCTGGTGCTGGATCAGCTATAGGCTCACTTGGAACTTCATTTGATGAATCTAATATATCTTTTATTTCTTGAGAAATATTATCTTTTCCAATTGATTGTATAAATCTATCTAAAAATTCATATGCTATATCCGAATCTATCTCATTTAAAATTTCTAATATTTCTTTTAATAGTTCTTCATTAGTCATATCTATTTTTTGTGCTTCTTCTAACACATTTACTGCTTTATCAAATTCTTCATTTCCTATATATGCCTTAGCTTGATATACTCTCGCCTCTGTAGTTTTCGGCTCTATCTTTATTGCTTTATCAAATGCTAATATAGCTTCTTCGTACTGACCATCCATTAAATACTTTATACCTGTATTTAAATATTTATCATAAAGTTTTGGTGCTACTGCACCCTTGTATATAAATATACTTGATATAGCTATTACTATAGATATTATCAGTATTTTTATTTTATTTTTATCTTTCATTCTATTCCCCCATTAAATTACAATCAATCACGGCAATAACTAAAATACTCAGATGAATCAACGTAGTCATTAAGAGTTTTTGCATTTACACATTTTATCCAGGTACCATCTCCTATTACAGATGTTATTGGATAATATAATACTTCATAATAAACTTCATTATTGTGCACATGATCAGATTCAGGACCTGAAACATTTACAACTATATCTATAAGTTTATCTCCAAGCATATTTGTAAAATATGGCTTAAGTTTCTTTTTATAGTATTGTTTTACATACTCCCTTGTATAAATTCCATCTGTATTCGTATTACTTTGTGTTATCTTACTATTTTTAAAAGTATTTATTGCACTATTTAAACTTGATGTAGCTGAATCTACTTCATCTTGTTTTACTGATAAATTATTATAAACTTTCTTAGCCTTATTTATTGCATTCTTTAAAGTAGACTTTGAACCTGATTTATATTGACCTGTACTATTTCCTTCTACTGAATTATTATATAATGTTTCTGCTTTAGAAATAGATGATTTTAATTTTGATTTATCTACAGGCTTAATTATATTATTTTCAAATTCTTTAATAGAGCTTTCTAGTCTATTTTTTATATTATTCACTTCATCATAACTTACTGAATCTTTATTTACTAAATCTTTTGCTTCAGATACTATGAGTTGAAGTTTATCTTTATCTTTTTTAGATATATTTCCTATTTCAGTTCCTACAATAGTATCTTTAATTAATTTTTCACCTTCAGATATACTACTTTTTACATCTTCTACGATATTTTTATCTATTATGTATTCAAGAGTTATTACTTCTGTACTCTCATCATTTTTATTGTAACCTATTAATTTTATAGCTGTACTTTCAGATATTTCTATTTGACCTCTATATTTATTAGATCCTTTATTGGGATGACTTCCATCTAAAGTATAGTAATAACTATGACCTACCTTCATTTTATCTGATTTAAGCTTTACTGATATGTCATTTACATACGTACCTGGTGCCGGATCAGCTATAGGCTCACTTGGAACTTCATTAGATGAATCTAATATATCTTTTATTTCTTCTGAAATATTATCTTTTCCAACTGATTGTACAAATCTATCTAAAAATTCATATGCTATATCTGAATCTATTTCATTTAAAATTTCTAATATTTCTTTTAACAACTCTTCATTTGTCATATCTATATTTTGTGCTTCTTCCAACACATTTACTGCTTTATCAAATTCTTCATTTCCTACATATGCTTTAGCTTGGTATACTCTCGCCTCTGTAGTTTTTGGCTCTATCTTTATTGCTTTATCAAATGCTAATATAGCTTCTTCGTACTGACCATCCATTAAATACTTTATACCTGTATTTAAATATTTATCATAAAGTTTTGGTGCTACTGCACCCTTGTATATAAATATACTTGATATAGCTATTACTATAGCTATTATCATCACTTTCCTTTTGTTTACGCCCTTCATTAACTCTCTCTCCAATTTATTAGGTTATAATATATCCTTAACTATTAGTTAACATCAGAAAACTCATACTGATTAAGTGTTTTTGTACCTACATAGAAATCATATGCATATCCATTACCTCCAGAAGCACTTTGTCGATAATACATTAGATGATAACATAGTTCATTATTATAAAATACATCGAACTCAGGTGTTAGCACTGATACGCTTATATCTCCATCCTCACCATATTTTTTTGCATAATATTTCCTTATATACTCTCTTGTATAAGTTCCATCCGGATTTCTTTTACTTTCATTAATTAAATTACTCTTAAATATACTTATTGCACTTTTTAAATTTCTCACCTCTAGGTCTATTTCATCTTGCTTAACTAATCTATTATCATATACTTTTTTACCTTTACTTATTCCACTCATAAGTTTTGATTTAGATCCAGATTTATATTGACCTATATTACTTCCTTCAGTTGCACTATTATATAATTTCTCAGCCTCTGATATTAATGTTTTCAATTTCGATTTATCTACAGGCTTAATTATGTTATTTTTAAAGTCATTTATACCATTTTCTATTTTGTCTTTTATATCCCTTACTTCTTGATATCCTACTAAATCTTTATTTAATAAATCTTTTGCTTCAGATATTATAAGTTGAAGTTTATCTTTATCTTCTTTAGATATATTTCCAATTTCTGTTCCTACAGCAGTATCTTTAATTAACTTTTCACCTTCAGATATACTACTTTTTACATCGTCTAAAATATTTTTATCTATTATATACTCAAGAGTTATTACATCTGTACTCTCATCTTTTTTATTGTATCCTATTAATTTTATAGTTGTACTCTTAGATATTTCTATTTGACCTCTATATTTTTCAGACTCTTTAGTTGGATGAGTTCCATCTAATGTATAGTAGTAGCTATGACCTACCTTCATTTTATCTGATTTAAGCTTTACTGATATGTCATTTACATATGTACCTGGAGCTGGATCAGCTATAGGCTCACTTGGAGCTTCATTTGACGAATCTAATATATCTTTTATTTCTTCTGAAATATTATCTTTTCCAACTGCATCAATGAATCTATCTAAAAATTCATATGCTATATCCGAATCTATATCATTTAATATTTCTAATATTTCTTTTAATAGTCCCTCATTATTCATATCTATATTTTGTGCTTCTTCTAACACATTTACTGCTTTGTCGAATTCTTCATTTCCTATATATGCTTTAGCTTGATATACTCTCGCCTCTGTAGTTTTTGGCTCTATCTTTATTGCTTTATCAAATGCTAATATAGCTTCTTCATACTGACCATCCATTAAGTACTTAATCCCTGTATCTAAGTACTTGTCGTAAAGTTTTGGTGCTATTGCACCTTTGTATATAAATATACTTGCAATAGCTATTATTATAGCTATTGCAGTTAGTTGTAATTTCTTTTTATCTTTCATTTTTACCCCTACTGTTTAACTCCCTTAATATCTTATTTTTTATTTCATATATTTGTTAATTAAATTTAAAGCATACTCTTTTGCTAATTTACCAATCTGTTTCTCGCCTCCATCATAGCTATTTCCAAATGCGGATGGACCATATATTTCAATAACTGCTTCTAGGTCTTTTATTATTTTATTTTTTTCATTTTCAAATTGTATTTTATTTACAGTTACTTCTTGTTTTTTTGATGAAGGTAAATATTTATTTAAATCTGTATATATATCACTTAAAATTTTTTGATATCCTTGTGCTACATCTATTGATAAAGCTCTTGCTTCCGACATATTTGAAGTATATGTAGTGTTTAATTTTAATTCTTCATATCTTATTCTACTTAAATATTTTTGACCTAAGTCACTTGGCATAGATTTTACTTTTTTATTTTTAAATTCTTCTTTAGCATTTTCTAATTTTTTAACCATATCATTAATTTCATCTTGTTTAGCTAATATACTCTCATTTAATTTTTTAGCATCTTTTATTATATTAGCTAAATAAGATTTTGCACCTGGCTCATATTGACCTTCATTGCTACCTTCAACTGCATTATCATGTAGTTTTTGTGCAGATGATATAGTTTCTTTTAATTCTTTTTTGTCTGTTTTTTCTATTATGTTATATTTAAAATCATCAATTGCTTTATCTATATTTTCTTTTATCTCAATAGCATTTTCATAACTTACTACTTTTTTATTTAGTGCTTTTTGGGTACTCTCAATTGATTCTGTAAGTTTTTCTTTTGAACCTTCAATACAATTACCTACTTTATTTCCAGTTTCAACTGTGTTTATTAGACTTTCACCATCTTTTATTAACCTTATAATTTCTTTTTCAAGATTTGTATCAATCGTGTAGCTTAATGAAATTATCCCTGTAAATTCTCCAGCTTTATTAAACCCAATAATTTTTACTTCACTTGATTTATCTATTAAAATTTTCCCTCTATATTTTTGAGAGCTTTTTGTTGGCTCACTTCCATCTAATGTGTAATAATAGCTATGTCCAACTCTCATTTTATCTTGATTTAATTTAACAGTTACTGATTTAATATATTTACCTGGTACTGGATCAACTATTGGCTCACTTGGAGCTTCATTTGATGAATCTAATATATCCCTGATATCTTGAGAAATATTTGCTTCTCCTACAGCATCTATAAATTTATCTAAAAATTCATATGCTATATCTGAGTCTATCTCATTTAAGATTTCTAATATTTCTTTTAATAATTCTTCATTTTTTATAGCTATATTTTGCGCTTCTTCTAACACTTCTACTGCTTTGTCAAATTCTTCATTTCCTACATAAGCCTTAGCTTGGTATACCCTCGCCTCTGTTGTTTTTGGCTCTATTTTTATTGCTTTGTCAAATGCTAGGATAGCTTCTTCGTACTGACCATCCATTAAGTACTTGATACCTGTATTCAAGTATTTATCGTATAATTTGGGTGCTATAGCCCCTTTGTATATGAATATACTTGATATAACTATAATTATAGCTGTTATAAGTGTTATCAGTTTCTTTCTGTCTTTCAATGTAATGTCCTCACTTATTTATCTATTCGATTTATTCTCCTATTATCTACTAAAATATCTTCTTATTAGTTGATTGCTACACTATATATGCTAAGAAAACATTCTTTTTTATATTTATTTACCATCCAGTAACGTCAGAATAAGAATATTCTTGAAGAGTCTTAGCTCCTATATACCATTGTTCTGAACGGCCAAATCCACCTGCAGTCGGAGAAAAACTAGATACCATATAGCATAACTCATTATTATAATATACATCCTCTATATCGCCTACAACACTAATACTAGATCCTTCAAAACTTAAGAAATCTTGCATCTGATTTCTAACATATGCTTCCACATATTCTCTAGTATAGTATCCTTCTTCATCTCTATCACTTTGTGTTATTTCATCTTCTGTATCTCTATCACTTTGTGTTATTTTATTTTGATCAAAAGTGTCTATACTGCTATATAAACTTGATACTGCTGAATCTATTTCACTTTGCTTAGCTGAATCATCGCTATAAATCATTTCACATTCATTTATCATACTCATTAATTCAGATTTTGCTCCTGATTTATATTGATTTAACTCACTACCTTCTTGTGCATTATTATATAATTCCCAAGCTTGTGAAATAACAATTTCTAACTCAGATTTATCTGTATTCTCAACTGTAACTTCTTCTTGTATATTTGATGAATTAGGTCCATCTTCTCCATTTGTTGAATCCGTATTTTCACATCCAATAAATGATAATGTTGTACTTATTATTAATATGGATAATATGGATTTTTTTATTTTACTTAATACCACGTCGTACCTCCGTACCAAACTTACTTTTATTATTTTAGATTTTATCCCTCATGTTTACCTAAAATTATTTATTCAAATTCCTTGATAAGTTTTTCTATATAGATAATTATAATTTATCACTCTACTCATTAAAATTGATAAGTTTGCATAAAATATGACACCCTCAAGGGTGTCATATTTATTTACTTCATCATTTGGTTTGCTAACTCTTTATCTAATTGTTCCATTCTATCTGCAACATTTTTTATTTTCATAGCAAATTGCTCACATTCTTGTTTCATTTCATTGAAACTTTTTTTCCCATGTGATTCCCAATGTTGGTATAACTTATCTTGTGCTGTTCCATCCCAAGCAGCATTAAGTTTATTAAGCTCTGAACTTAAGTTTGTCATAACTTGTTGAATTTGTTGAGCTGACTGTTTGAATTTATTGCTAGAATTTCTTAGCTCATTCGGTGTAATTAAAATTTTTGACATATTTTCTCTCCTCGTTACATATTTTTTATTAATACTACCCTTAATTAATTATATATTTTTTTACAATATTTTTCAATTACTCTTTATTATGGAATTATTAAATTTAAATTATATTTATTATTTTTTTATTTTTAAATTTTTATATTTATTATCTACTTCTTCAAAAGCTTTTTTAGTAGATTTTAATTGTTCCTTCAAAAAAGTTAGATGTTCTATATCTTTTTTCATTGCAGTTTCAAAATTTTGATATATATTAGAGAAAAATGCTTTTTGGGCTTCACCCTTCCATTCTGATTTCAAAGAGTTCATATTTGAATTCAATTTATCTAAATCAGATTTTAGTGTATTTATACTTTTCTCATAGCAAGATATTGTACTTTCCATATCGCTATAATTTATCTTTATTATACTCATTTCTATCCACCTCTAATTAATACTGTTCTTATATTATTTAAGAAGTTCTTTTAATTCTTCATCTAAAATATCTATATATCTTGAATCTAGCTTCAATAATAATTCTACTCTTTCTTTTCCTAATTTTATATCCCCACTTTTATGGGCTATTTTAGCTCCAACTAAAAGCAAGCTCATATCTTTAGGATTTATTTTTAAAGCTTTATTGATAGTTTTTTCTGCTTCTTCTAATTCATTTAACTGATATAAACATAAACTTCTTATATTTAATAAATTTGTATTTGTAGGATCTAATAAGCATGCTGACTTTATATATAATAAAGATTCTCTAAATAAAGAGATAGCTTCTTCTTTATTACCTAGCTTTTCATTACACATCGCTTTGAAATACACGGCAGTTCCAAAATAATTACTATTATTTGATTCTCTATTTGTAATTTTATTAAAGTAAATTAAAGCCTCTTCAAACTTTTCTTCATTAAATAAAATATTTCCTAGTTTGAAATCCACTTCCTCAACATCATATTCCTCACTTAACATTCTTAGAATTTCTTTACCTTCTTCATTTCTTTCTAGCTTAAATAAATATGTAGCTTTTTGATCCATAAATTTATAATATAAAACATCATTTTCTTTGATAATAGTCTCTTTACTATCTATATATTCTAAAGCTTCTTCTAATTTAGACTCTTTTTCATATACTTTTATTCTTGCAAATGCTACTTTTTCATTAAAACCAATAACATTATCTGCTTCATCTAATATTTCTAAAGCTTCTTTATCTTTTCCTTGAGCAGTATAAATTAATGGTGCCCAAGTATAGTATTCTTCACATTCTGTATCAATTTCTCTTACTTTATTAATACATTCCTCTGCATCTTTAAATCTTAATTGTTTGAAGTATAATTCTAATTTTCCTAATAAAGCTTTTTTACTTTTAGGATTTTTTACTAAAGCCTTATTATAACTTTTTAGTGCATTTATTTTGTCATTCATAGTTGAGTATATAAATGCTTTGCTTAAATGAACCGGTTCTTCATCAAAGTTATTTATGATTGCTTTATTATAATTTTCAAATGCCAGCTCTATTTTCCCATCTATGAAAAATGCCATATCCCCTAAAAACATATATGCTTTTCCAAATTTTTTATCTAATAGGATGCATTTTTTAAATAGGTCTTTTGCCTCATCAAATTTTTTTAATATAAATAGACATAAGCCTTTATTAAAATAAGCATCTAAGCTTCTGTTATTCTTTTCTATAACAGCATCAAAACACTCAATAGCCTTATCTAGCTTTTTTTCTCTCATAAAAGAAGCTCCAGTTAATATGTACTCATCTTCTTCTGATATACTTACTAAATCTAATAAATTATTCATTGTATTCCTCTCTATATTTTTATCATAATTATTTTTCTTAGTTCCCAAATTTTTCAGCTTCTTCTCTAAGCTTTGATATTTCTTTTATTTTCTGTTGATGTTTATCAAGTCTTTTAATTAAAGTATCTAAATTAGTATTATTTTTTGTCATTTGTTTCTTATATTGAGTAACTTCATCTCTTATATTTTTTATTCCATCAACTTTTATATTTCCTTCTATAAAGGCTACTAAATTATTCATATATGTAATACTTGTATTATAATCTGCTTTAGCTTTCTTAAATTTTCGCTTTGCATCCTCTAAATTATTATAACTTTTTGATTCTTTATAGTTCATATATATCACCATTAACTTACTTTCTATATTTATCTCTTATAGATTTTGCTATCTGAGATTTTTTCTTACCATCTACATTGAAAATCATTTTATCTAAAAAGAATTTTATAGATAATATACTAATTAAATATACTAACATAGCTATTACTATAAAATTGTCTAATAAGTTTTGATTTAAACTATTTATAACCCTAGAATAAACTAATAATATTAATGTTATTAATATTATACATATAGTAGATATTCTCTTTTTTATCCACCTAATTACTTCTTCATCAGTCATTAAATCTAATTTATTCATTTAAATTGCTCCTTATATTCTAATCTCTTATCCTAGTACCCCAACTACATTATTATTTTTAATCATACTTTCTGCAAAATCTCCATACACATCACCTATCTTATTTTCTATGTCTTCTCCAAAAACTTTATCAAATAATTTATTCCCTATATACTTTAGAAGACCACCACTTATATCCCCATCCTTAAAACTTTTCCACATTTCATTTAAGCCTTGTAATTCTCCTATGTAATCTCCTATATCTGACACTTTTTGAGCATTTTGTATAAATTCTAATCCTTTTGCTGCAAAATCCCCTTTCCCTAATAGTAAAAATAATTCTGTCGCTTGTGTGAAATCAGCTAGCTTTCCTAATCCTGCACCGGTTCCCACACCTGCAATTATATCAAGTGCATCATAGACAAAACTGAATAACTTATTATCAACTGATTCTTTTGTCACTGTACTTCCATTCGTTTCAAAAACATTACTTATATCCAGTATTGAAGATGCTATTTTATCAATACTTGTATACATTGTAATTAATGAAGATAGCAATAAAGGAATTGCTATAGGCAATCCTGCACCTGTTGCTGCAGCAGCTATACCGCCTATAAGTACACCTATGCTTGCAAATAATGATATTCCCCCTTCAACAAACTGTAGATATGAATCCCAATCTTCTTTAAAGCTATTTATAATAGAATTTGCCACATCCTCTGCCCAATCTTTTACATTATCAGCAATATTATCTATCTTATCACCGATCTTATCAAAACTAGCACATACAGTAGCCAATGCTAAGTTTTTCTTTAACCCCGTATTTTCTCTATGATTTTTACCATTTGTTTTTATTCTTGTAGCACATTCTTTATCTGTACTAATATAATCATTTACCATATTTTCAAGTGTAGTAGCAAATGATTCAAATTCATTAACCTGACTAGCACTACTTTTGTACATAGCTTGTAGTTGATTAATTTCATAAGATACATCTACATAATCAACATTATTTAATTCTTTTGTAGCACTACTAATATCTTTTGTGGCATCACTAATTTTATCAGCAACATTTATACTTTTTCGTTTAGCAGATTTACTATCCGCAGTTAAATATATTGATTTTGCCATACTACATCTCCTACTCCATCATTTTCCCTAGTTTTTGATCATAATCTACAAATGTTTTAGATATTTTTTCTATTACATTGGCTAAATCTAAAAGAACTTCTTTATATTCTCCTAGATTAGTATTTAACACATAATACTCATCATTAAAAGCTTCTCTACTTTTTCCTTTCCATGAAGATAATAAAGTATCTGTACTTTTCTTAATATCATTTTTTATAGTCTCGACATTAGTTGATGCTTGTTTAAAATCGGCAACTGCCTTTGCCATTAATTCTTTTTTTATTTGAATTTGTTCTGCCATGCCTATCCCTTTCTACATCTATATATTACATATAGGTGTTTTTATTTTCACATATTTCTTATCTTTAACTAAATATGCATCTCCTATATTTAACTCTTTTTCATTACTAAAGTATCCTAAATCATAATAAGTTTGGTTAGATAATTTAGTATAAACAATTCCTATACCATTAGACTTAAATAGTTTTGGACCTTCACTATAATCATTTGCAAATTCAGCATCAGTTCCACATATAATTACACTGAATTTTAAATGTCCGTAATCATTGATTAGTTTCTTAAACTTGTCTTGTAATTCATATTCATAGTTTAATTTACCTGCTATTTCATCCCCATTATCTATAGCTAAAACTAATAATGGTTCGTCACTCAATACTTCTTCTGCGCTAATATCCAAAGAGTTACCTTCTTTTACTCTATAGTCTCTTTCTTCCAACTCAGTTATCAGACTATCGACTATTAAATCTAGTTCATAACTGTCATTTATATATTCTCTAGTAATTTCTAAATCTCTAAGAGAGCCTAAACTTCCTTTATCAGAATCTAAAATATATAACTTAACTGGATTTTGGAAATTATTTTGTTCTAATGTCTTACAAATATTTTTTATCATATTAGTCTTGCCTGACTTCGCTGGTCCAAGAAGATTTACTACAGTTGACTCAGCTAGAGATATGTATTTATTTTCTATATATTCAAAATCAACTCCAACAGCAATCTTATATGTATTATCTTCCATTCTTTCCATTACATCAGTCAATTTTAGTATATTAGGCATTATTGGAAGCTTTTTAGCAAATACAGTAGCTTCTTGTTTCATATTACTTACTAGATGTCTAATGTTTTCTGCTCTTGATATTTCGTCCCTCCCTTCTACAGCTAGAGCAGTTTGGAATTCAAATATTTGTTTGTCAATTTTTATTAAACCTCTACCCTCTACACTATCTGGTTCCATCCTACATCCATCTATAACATTAGAATATTCACCCTTATCGTTACATCTAAGTACTACTTTAATTCCCATGTTTGCACTTAGTCTGTAATTTATATTACTAGATTGATTAGCAGTCAGTACTAAGGTAATACCTAGACTTATACCTTCTCTAGATATAAAGGTAATCGTATCTGCTGCATCTTCGTAATACTCATTAAAAGCTGCATAGTTGTCTATAGCAACTAGCATATGTGGTAGCTTTTCTCCACTAGCTTCTCTGTAAGCTGTAAGTGAATTAACACCGTATTTAGAGAATTTTTCTTTTCTTGAATTTATCTCTCTCTTTAATACATTTAATAGTGTATTTACTTTTACTTCTTCCTCTGGAACAACTACTGCACTTACTTGAGGTAAATCTTCTAATAATTTTAAAGTTCTTCCTCCGAAGTCTAGCATATAGATATTTATATCATCTGCACTATGATTTTGACATAAATCAAATACCATAGTTTGTAGCATAGTAGTTTTTCCTGTACCAGGAGAACCATATATGGCTATGTTACCTTGTTGTGCTATATTAAAATACAATGGTTCTTGTGATTGTTCTTCTGGGTTATCATATATACCTATAAGAGGTCTTATCCAAGAATCTCCTCTATATAAACTAAATTTATCTCTTAAAGAATTTATCGTTATATAGTTATCTAGAGGTGGTAACCATAAGGCCTTAACTCTTGGTATATTATTTTCTAAACAATAGTTATTTATATAATTTACAACTATCTCTAACTCAGTTTTAAAATCATCATTCTTTCTATTATCCTTAGTAGAATAAAGTTTTTGTCTTCTTCCTATCATATCTACGAAGTTAATTTCAAAATCTTTGTAGTTGATATCATCTTCATCAGATACCTTTGCACCACTCCATGCCGATTGGAATAATTCAAATATTTCGTTGTTACCAACTTGTAAATAAGATCTACCCGGCTGAGTTATATCTGCAGCCACATCTGTTTTAAGCATTTCTCTACTATCTTCTTTTGTCTGAACTTTTAGACATAATTTAAATTTGGAGTTACTCCATATCTGGTCATCTACTACACCGGCAGGTTTTTGTGTGGCAAGAATTAGATGCACACCTAAACTACGACCTATCCTAGCGGCACTTATAAGTTTTGCCATGAACTCTGGTTGCTCACTTTTTAACTCGGCAAACTCATCTGCTATTATGATTAGATGAGGTAGAGGCTCCATAGAATTTTTATTTACTTTATATAAATTCATATATGAGTCTATATGATTCACATCAAATTGACTAAATAATCTTTGTCTTCTTCTTAGTTCTGCCTCTATAGATTTCAGAGTTCTATTAATTTGATTTCCATCAATATTTGTAATAGTACCTATTAGATGAGGCAACTCTTTAAATTGATTTGCCATACCACCACCTTTGAAGTCTATTATTATAAATGCAACTTCATGAGGATGGAAATTAATCGCCATAGAACTTATATAACTTTGTAAAATCTCACTTTTCCCAGAACCAGTAGTACCTGCCACAAGACCATGTGGTCCATGATACTTCTCATGTAAGTCAAGGCTTATAACTTCATCACCCAGCTTGACACCTAGTGGTACTGCCATGGATTTATCTACTCTACTTTTACTCCAGTAATCTTTTAGATTTATTTGATTTATATTTCTAATATTATAAAGCTCAAATAAACTTATACTACTAGTTAAACTAGCATCTGAAACACTATCTGAAATATACATTGGACTCATTTTCTTAGCATATAACTCATGTTTCTCTTTGCTTAATACTTCATATTCAAATTTATGCTTGTTTTCTGATTGCTCTACAAACTGTAAAGTTCCACTGTTTCCATCTTTTAAAGTTACTATGTATCTACATTCCTTAGGTAGGAAATCTATATATTCATATAAGAATATAAATGTAATTCCTAATTCTTTTTCTCTACCTATAAATTTAACTATTGGATTATTCTCCAATAAAGTTTTGTTAGATATAAATAAGACATAGTGTGGCAATGATTTCTCTAAAGAGTTAGATGATTTTTCTTTCATTGACATTTCTCTATCTTCTAAAATCTTATATATTACTTTTAGTAGTGCATCTGCATCTTCTTTTTCACTGGCCATAAATCTCATATTCTTATTATCTGACCATACATGAGGAAGCCACTTAATATGTTCAAATTTACCATTATTTACCTTATCAAATAAATAAACTAATTTTACATCTTCATAATAGTGATTAGCACATATATCAAGAGTAGTGTTCTTTATAAAATCTACGATAGAAGAGTTTGGTCCAGATACACCTATGCTGCCAGCAGATTCTATAGGTAATAAAACAGGAGCATTCTCAATTACTCTATATTTTTTATAAACTTCTCTAGGCTTGTCCATTATTGGGTCTTCATCATCCTTAAACTCCACCTTTGGATAAGTTATATTAAAAGTAGGATTACATGAACCTGTACCAATTCTACTTATCAGAAAGTCCTTATGAATAGGCATTCTCTCCCATAATCTTCTTTCCACATTCATTACAGTATCAAGATTTTCATTGATATCTTGATATGTGGCAAGCATATTATTTCTTTGAATATTTATTAATTCTTGTATTTCTTTTTCTTTTTCCTCAATATACTCCAAATACTTACTTATTCTTTTTTCACTTTCTTTCTTATATGAAGTTTTTTGTTGAACAAATGTAAGTATAGCTACTAATGCTGTAAGCAATGCGGAACCTATCATATACATTGCATTTCCACTATTGCCAAGATATAGTGTCAATCCTATCATACCTACTGTTGGTATTAGTGTTAATACTAAAGAATTATTTGGTTTAGTAACTTTACTTGGTGGCTTTAGTATTTCTATAGTTTCACTAGGATAGTTTAATAACATTCTTGGAGATCTTAAGAATGATGGATATTTAAATAATTTATTATGCTCATCTAAAATTTGTGAATTTAAATTATTTACAATAATATCCTTATCATATTTTGAAGTGTATAAGGCCCCATTTTTAAAGAAAAATTTATAACCAGTAATGACAATGAAGTCATTATCCGCTATATTTGTTTTCTTATCTACTCTCTCTCCATTTACATAAACACCATACTTAGTTTTGTTATCATATAGCATCCAAGTATTATCTTCAAAATTCAAGGTACAATTGCTATTACCTAAGAATTCATTCTTTATAAATATATTCTTACTTTCATCGCAACCTATAGTATTGGGTTGTATTCTATTTAGTTTTATCTTTAAATCATAGTTTTCTGTACTTGATTGTAAATCAATGAAATAACTTATTTTCAGTAGTTCACCCTTATGTACATTGTGTTTAATTGATACCATATCTCCGTGTACTAATATTTTCCTTGGAGTTTTTATACCATTTACCACATAGTATACTGCTTCATTTTCTACTAACTGCCATATATCATTGATTTTTCTAAACTTAATAATTATATCTTCATTACTTTTTATCTTTAGTTTTATGTCACATTTCACAGTATTTCCACATAATATTTCATCTTTTTCAAATTCATCTATATCCACTTCTCTGTAGATACTATTATTAGAAAATACTAATAAGTTCTTCTTTTGTTTCAAAATAATATCTCCTCACTAGACTATTTCTATAATTGTCCCATTTCTCACACCATAATCTTTTAATTTATCTCTACCTTTTATAAATGCAAGAGGATTAAATGTTCTTATATAATAATTAGATATTTGAGAGTCCTCTTCATCAAGTTTAAATCCTACACTGATGGCTTTGCAAAGCTCCTTCACTGTTATATCTGTTGGGATTTCTAACTCGAACTCTTCATCTCTATCTTTGATTTTAAGTATTACTATAGCTTTATCCATATTGCCTCCTTAGTAATTAATTATTGATTTAATAGCTGAAGTAAATGGATTATGTTTATTAAATATATTTATATATAATTCACTATCTTGAAGTGGCTCATAATAATTAATAATCCCTTGTATATGGAATCTGCTATATTTTGATGTTACTTCATTTATATTGTTACTTATTTCTTGTCTATATTTATTTAATATAGGTGTAAACTTATGTAGCTCTTCCTCATCTATAAAGTTAAGTATATTTAAAACTTTTTGTTTACATATCTCACTTTGCTCCATCGGCATTATGATGTTATCTGAAGAGTCTATTATTGCTTTTTTCAAAGTGTTATAAGTTGATGAAGTATCTATAACTATGTAATCAAATTTCTTTAATTCTTTCAGAATACTTATAAAATACTTCACATCATCGGCACTCATTTGATCTATGGCAAATATGTTATCTGCTGGATTGATATAACTTATATTAGTTTTTGAATCTAAGGCTATACTTTTATTTATATATTGAGATAACTCTATGCCACCAAAAGTTAACTGATCAATTATATGTGATAAGTTTATACCTGTTTTTTGGGGTTCAAAATATGCATGAGTACTTGCTATATCCTCTAGATTTAAGTATAAAACATTGCTTCCCTTTAAAGCTAAATCCACTGCTATAGATACTGCTATAGTAGTTTTTCCCACTCCACCTATTGGTGAGTAAACTGTGGTAACTTTAGAAGTTCTTGTTCCTACTTTGTTAAAATTAATCTCTTTAGTATAATTGAACTCTTCATCATTTCTTGAATCTATATTTCTTAACTTATTACATATAAAATTCAGCTCTCCAAATCTGAAGATTGAATCATAACCTCTTATGCTCTCTTCTTCATTGTCAGATATGAATAAGATGTTATTTATGTATTGATCCTTCATTTTATCAAATTCAAACTTAGGATTTAAAAGTAAAATATCTACTTTTCTAGGAGTAGAGAAATACTTTTCCAAGTTTTCCTTACTACTTATAGTTCTTATTTCAAATTCATCTCCATGATTTATAAATAGATATTCTTCTAAACTTTTTACAAAAATATCGTCATTATCTGCAATAATTAAACTTTTTTTCATACTTCTTCACCTTCTGTCTATGTTTCTATCTGTTTATCTACTTTTCTATATTAAAAGTGTATTTTACATTAGAAAATACTATACTCGCTCCGTCCTCAACTTCATACAATGAGTTCGGTATAAGCTTTGTACTATTTATATAAGTTCCGTTTTTACTTTCTAAATCAACTAAGTAGTATTTGTTATCTTGTTTTATAAATTTTGCATGTGTCTTTCCCACAGTTTTGTTTGTAATTTCATAATCAACTACACTTTTTAATCTGCCTATGACAAAATTATCCTTATTTATGATTATTTTTTCTCCATAATTTTCATTATCACCCATTAGATATGCTGTACTTGTTTGGTTACAACCTAATATGACAGTATCATCACTTCCGTCATCATATCCTTGATAAGACATGTTATTATTCGCAAAATTATTATTGCTTCTTGGATCATTATAAGTCCTAACTTCATCATTACTAGATGAGAACAATTTTCTAAAGAATCCTTTTATACCTTTGCTATTTTGTTCATTACTTTTACGATTTTCTTCCATATTATAAGTAAAGGATTCAGGCTTGAATTCTTCTATTTTAACAGGTTCAATAATTGGTTGTACTTTTTCTATCTTAGGTTTTAAACTGTCTTCTCTATTGCTTTTATTTATAATATCATCTAAGACTTTTACAATCTCATCAATATTTAGTTCATCATTTCTTAGCCCTTCTAATATTTCCTGGGCAAAGCTCTCTTGTCCACTATTCATCACTAAATTATTATTTATTAAATTTATAATTGCTTTTTTTAAATCATAAACCACATCATTAGTTATTAAATTGCTTGTTGGCACATACATGATATGTATGCTCTTATCCTTAGAATCAATATAAATTAATTCCTCATCTATTACTAAATTATTTTTACGGAAGTAAGCATAATTTGAACATAGTTTTATAGATTGACATATAGTTTTGATTATACTCACAAACTCAGTTTTATTAATGCTGGTTTGTGCAAAATATTGACTTATGCTAATTAAGTTTGTTGTATAGTAATAGATATCTACATTATCATCATTATATTTATATGCACATTTTAAAAAACCTAGTTTTTCATACTGCTTTGATAAAGCACTTAATTGATATTCATTAAATAAATCTTCACTAAAAGTGATGATATTGCATTTTTCTCCATAATTTATAATATCTCTGTCGATACATATATTTTTAAATTGCTTTTTCATATGTCCCTCACCTTCTATCTAATTCATTAAAAGTTTCAGTTAATATAAGCTTTTAAAATTATATTAACTAATTACTTTGTGATTTAAATAAATTTATCTTTTCTTGTAATAACTTCTTTTCCTCTTCTATAATCTTTTTAGTTGAAAGTTGGTCATTAGATATTTTTGTTGCACTTTCAATTGCTTCATTTAATTCTTCTTTAGAATGATATTGGTATTGATTATTCTCATCTACTAGCTTATAGTATAACGATTGTGCTTCATTTATTAAAATTTCTAATTCTAATCTATCTTCATAACTTGCAACTTCTTCAGAATTTACATTTATGTCACTGCTATTATTTGATTGTGAATTATTTACTTCTTGATTTTCTTGTTGTGATGGTTCAAATATATCTTTTATTTCATCACTTAATTTCTCTTCACCAATTTTTTCTTTATATTTATTCTTAAAATTATCAACTATATCTGGATTTATTTCTTTTAGAACATCTAAAACATCTCTAAGAATCTCTGCTTCATTCTTAGCAGGTGCATCCATATTCATTGCAGGTGTATGGCTTACAATATTTTCTTTTTCCCCTTTGTATTTTTGAGATTTAACAACTGCCATACCACCAACTAAACAGAGTGATGCTACTAAGATTGCCCCTGGTAAGAAATTATTCTTTCTTTTATTACTTTTTTGTCTTACATTTATAGCAATAGCTGTGATATTGTCTCTTTCCTTCTTTTCTTTTACTTCATCTATAAGGTTTTCACATATTTCTTGTAAGTCCTTAGTTCTAAAAATCTTTGAATTTTTATTATTAAACTTATTAATTACACTCTCTTTATCCATCTTATTATGAAGACCATCACTACAGATTAAGAAGTTTGTGTTTTTGCTAATCTTGCCTTTTTTATAGAATATATCTAACTTATCATTAACACCTATACATTGAGTTAATACATTTTTTTTCACATTTTGTAAGTTTTTTATGCCTTGTTTTTTAAGCATTTCATACTGAGAATGATCCTCTGTAAGTTGTATCATATTCTTATTTATTTCATAAATTCTACTATCACCAATATGTACTATATAATAGTTTTTATTTAGTATAAAAAGTACACTTGCTGTAGTTCCAATTTTTGAATTAATTTCATTGGATAATTGAATAATCTCTCTATTGGACTTAATTAATACTTCCTCCAAAGACTCTTTTATCAGCTTTTCACTATCATTAGTTTGAAGTATGGTTTTTATATTTGTATTCCACCACTCCTCGAAATACTCGGTAGTTTTTTTACTGGCAACTTCTCCATATTCTAATCCACCAAGACCGTCACATACTACAAATAAACCAAACTCATTATTATTCATACTTCCTATTTTGCATAATAATGCATCTTGATTTACTTGTTTTACATTACCTATATCTGTCTTTGCTCCTACTGTTATTTTAAACTTTTTCATTATACTCTCCTAATTCCATATGCTAAAAAATTTATATCATTAATTATAATCCTCAGGTTCAAATTTTCTTGTCATAATATTCCCACCTAATTCAACATGAAGTCCTGAATAATACTTATCATACATATAATACATCATACCATTATCTACATTGATATAACGCACATTTTCATCAATGAATAAAGTATCATTATTTTTTAAATGTTTTGCAAATAAGTCATAATTATCATCTATAAAATAAAGATAATCACCATCTAAGGTAAATCTATATACATTCTCTTCAATTATTTGTTTGCTATTAACATCCACCTTATTACCTTTTAGATTAACTCTATATAAGTCAGTTCCTTCTTTGTATAATATACAATTTTCATATAGAGCAATCCATTCATTTTTATTACTATCTATATCTAAAGTTGAACTTTCATTAGTTTTTAAGTTCATTATGTATATATCACTTTCATCATTTATTCTATACACCACATATTTACTATTTAAACTGAACATACTAATAGGTTTATCTATAAGCTTTTCCCACGAACCATCTATCAAGCTCATCTTATATAAGCTTCGACCATCAGTTATATTATTATAATAAATATAATCGCTCATAATTATAATTTGCTTTGCCACAATTCCATAATAGAGCTCTTCATTCGTAACAGTATCATATCTTATAACTTCATCAGTATCTGCTGTTATATAAAAAATTGAATCACCATATTTATTGAAACTGCTTGGTCTTCTTTCATCAAAAGTGCATTCTTCATAGAATGAACCATCTTCTGAACTAGTATTTACCTCATAGTATGAATTATAATATGTCATCTTGTCATTACCTTGAACCATAAATGGTGACATAATTCCACTATCATTACTATAGCTTGATATATTTCCTGGTAAAATTCCAAGTTCATCACTTACTTGGGGTAGCTTATTGTTCTGTACTCCTCTATATAAACCTAGTGCAATTAACAGCACAATACACGTGATTGAAGATATAAGCATAATTCTTTTTTTATTGCTTTTATCGTTTAAATCATTTGAATCATTTGCTTCATCTCTAACTACATCTTCTAAAAGTAATGTCCCTTCATCTTTAAGTAAAACTGTACTATCATCTTCTAATAGCACTGTTTCATCTTCTATCAAAATTGTACTATCATCTTCACCCAATAATAAAGTGTCCTCATCATTTGATGTAACTATATCATTATCCTCATTGTTAGTAACTTGAATATCTATTATTTCATTTCTATCTTCTTTTATTTCATCTTTGTTTTCTTTTATTTTATTTATATCTTCTTTTGTAAAGTATGGATTATTTCTAGATATTCCTGTAGCTTTAATAATTACTTCATTCTTTTCATCCTCACTCATACTTCCCAGTACATTCATCAAATCATTCTTTAAATCATTTACATCAGAATATCTATTCTTTGGACTATGTTCACAAGCTTTCTTGATTATTTCCCATAATCTATCATCTGCATCACAAGCTCTTGGTAAAACATTACCTTTTATTCTTTTAGCCTGAGCCATCTGTTTTGCATTGTATGTAATCTTGTCATCATCAAGTGGTACAAATGGGAATTTTAATTTATTAAATAATCTATATAAAACTATACCTAGTGAATAAATATCAACACTCTTATCATATTTTTCATTGCCAGCATTTAATATTATTTCAGGCGCCATATAATATGGTGTACCTATTCTAGTTACGGCTTCTTCACTAGATAAGTTAGTAGAAACTCCAAAGTCACCAATTTTAAAATGATTATTATTAGAAATAAAAATATTTGAATCTTTGATATCCCTATGAATTATTCCATTATCATGACATAGCTTTAATCCATTACATAAGTCTATCCCTAGATTTATTATCATTTCTTTTGTCAAATCTCTAGCTTCTATAAACTTATGTAATGGTGTTACATATTCCATTTTTATGAGAATATCCCATCCAAAATCTTCTCTTTGTTTTATCAAATAATCTTCATAGTTAACTATATTTGTGTTACCTCTTAATATATATAATAACTTTACTTCGTTTTCGAATTTATTTACTATATCTTTAAAATATAAGTCCATTTTTTCTTGGTTGTTACCAAATGATAACATGGCATCCTCGTATTGTGCAGTTGTAGGTATGGTTATGTGTTTTACTGCAGAATAAATTTTATCATTGCCTAATTTTTTACTTATCCTATATACCTTTCCATAAGATCCAATACCTATAGGATGGTCAATTGTCCATCCTCCCCATAGAGGAAAATAATTCTGTAGTATTTCGTCGTGTTTCATTTATGTCTCCTTTTTTATCCCTCTCATTTAAAAAGTTAATATATAGTTTTGAAATTTATATGACAACTTTTTTCTAATTACATTATAACAAAATATATTATTTATCACACCATATTTTTACCAAATTAGACATAAACTGTTACAGTAGCCTTAGTTTCACCTCCAAAGATACTATGAGCTGTGATTCTATATCCTATGATAATCAATGCTTTTTGAAACCATACTACATATCCACCTCTAAAGCCTTGCTTTTGGTAAAAAAACAATGTAATAACTGAATTCTATTATCCATTTTAAATATCTCTAAATAATTTAAATAAAGACCAAAAATAAGAGAATATCTGATATGAACGGTAATCATAATGAGATATCCTCTTTTTTATCGATAGTTTTTTGTAGAAATTTATCTAACAAGTATCCTTGATATAAAGTTTTACTTCATATATTGGTTGATTAAGTTTATGCAGTACTTTTCAGCTAGATCACCTACACCTAATGTTCCATTAACATCTACTCCTATCCCTACCATTTCAGGTTGAAGATCTATATTTTCTAATTTACTTTTTTCACTTTCAAATTTATCTTTTTCTTTCCTTACTTAATAATTTTATAATTTAAACATTGTATTAAAACATAAGCTTATTTAAAATACAGTTATTAATTATATATTTATTTTTATTTATAATCAATTTATTTACTGATTTTCAAAATATTCCCAAACACTCCAAGTTGGATTATATAAAAATCATAATATACCAAGCATCTCTATACTAAAAAAGTCCCCCTTACTAGCATTACTATGGGTGACTTTCTAATATATATTTTGTTTTACTATAGAGAGAATGTAAAATTATTTAAAAAGACTCTCTAAGAAATCATATGACACCTGTATTCCACAGGTGTCATATTTTTATTTAGCTTGAGATTTATAGTTATTATACCAATATATAATCATCTATTGATTTAGTTAACTCTTCTTTACAACTATATGAATTTTGATAAGTTTTTTCTATTATTCTTTTGCATAAAAGTCACCACTTAAAGTAATATTTAATAAGTCTTTTTTACTTATGTCTACTTTAAGGGATTCAATTCAAATATAATAAGTCCTCCCTTTCTCTCATGTCCCGTATTCCATAATTTTTTTAAATCAATCCACTTGTAATTACCATAAGTTACTGTTTTGACCATCATATTATCATCATATTCCTTGTATCCTATTAATAAAAACCAATGCCATACATATTCTTTAAAATCAGAATTTTTATGATGTAGTATTAAACAAGGAATAGGGTATTTATTTTCAATCTGTTGTATAACTACATTTTTTGCTTTATCATAAGATTCTTCTCCATAAAGTGGCTTCATGTATAGATTATTTTCTCCCATATCTTTCATATAGTCAAAATATCCATCCATAAAAATATCTAGTGTATCTATTCCATTCATTCTTGGTCTAAGATACGGTTTCATTATATTAGAAAATTCTATATAATCTTTTTTACTAATATTGTCACAAGAAAATGGATACATATTATTTTTACCAAAGTATAAAGAGAAGTAAATACTACAATCACAGGCTGTTACTGCTGCACATCCTCCCATCTTCATCATATAATCTGAAAACCAGTTTTGATTTCCTCCATAGGAATCTTCTATTTTAAAGTATTCTAGTTCCTTATTCATAATACACCCCATTTTTTCTTCTCTATTATTTATAGTCGTTGTTATTATATTATTCTTTATTTAAAATAATGTTGTTAGATATTATTAAATTATTTATGTAACTAATATGTTTACTCATTTAAATAACTGAAATTTAAAATAGAGTATGTTTAATTAATATCTTAAACATACTCTTTAATATATTGTTTTTTATCTATTTTTCCAAGTTAAGATAGGTTTCTTAACTGCTCTTGCATCGTCAACTCTGCTAACTATAGTATTATGTGGTGCTGAAGTTAACAACTCTGGATTTTCCTTACCTTCCTTAGCTATAGTTATCATAGCCTCTATAAATTCATCTAAAGTCTCTAAACTTTCTGTTTCAGTTGGCTCTATCATCATAGCTTCACGAATTATAAGTGGGAAATAAACTGTTGGTGGATGATATCCATAATCTAACATTCTTTTTGCTATATCCATAGTGTCATATTCTCCATGAGGTCCACTTAAAACAAACTCATGCTTGCATATTTCATCTATTGGTAAATCATAATACTCTTTTAAGTTTTCTTTTAAGTAATTTGCATTTAAAACAGCCATTTGACTAGCTTTTTTAAGTCCATCTTTCCCCATAGCTAATATATATGCAAAAGATTTAACCATTACCCCAAAGTTTCCATAAAAGTTTTTAATTTTTCCAATAGAGTCTTTTCTATCATAATTTAATATATATTCATTATTTTGTTTTTCTATTACTGGCACTGGTAAAAATTTAGCTAAGTCTTTTTTTACTCCAACAGGACCACTTCCAGGACCTCCTCCACCATGAGGTGCTGCAAAAGTTTTATGAAGATTTAAATGAACTACATCAAATCCCATATCTCCAGCTCTAGTTATTCCCATGATTGCATTAGTATTAGCTCCATCATAGTATAAAAGTCCTCCAGCTTCATGAACTAATCTTGCTATTTCTTCTATATTCTTTTCAAATAATCCTAAAGTACTTGGATTAGTTAGCATTAAAGCTGCCACTTCATCATTTAATACTTCTTTTAATTTATCTATATCAACAGCCCCATTTTTTGTTGACTGCACTTCAATTATATCAAATCCTGCCATATTAGCACTTGCAGGATTTGTTCCATGAGCAGAGTCTGGAACTATAACTTTAGTTCTTTTTAAATCACCTCTAGTTTCATGGTACTTTCTAATTATCATTAATCCTGTAAATTCGCCATGTGCTCCTGCAGAAGGTTGCAAAGTTACCTCATCCATACCTGTAATTTCACATAACATTTTTGACAAGTTATACATTAACTCTAAAGAGCCCTTAGCTGTTTCAATTGGTTGATATGGATGCATATTTGTAAATTTACTAAGTGAGGCCATATCTTCATTTATTTTTGGATTATATTTCATAGTACAAGAACCAAGAGGATAAAATCCTGTATCAACACCAAAGTTTTTATTTGAAAGTAAAGTGTAATGTCTAACTACGTCTAGTTCACTTAGCTCAGGAAGTTCCAAATCAGTTTTCTTTATCATATTATGATCTAACATTTCATTTAATTCTATAGGTTGAACATCTAGTTTTGGAAGGGAATAAGCTTTTCTTCCTTCCTTAGAAATTTCAATTAATAAGCTATTATATTCTTTCATATTACATCCCCTCCATAATTCCTATTAATTTATTAATTTCATCAGCAGTTCTTTTTTCAGTAACACAAATCATAGTACAACCACTTAATTCCGGATAATCTTTACCTAAATCATATCCTCCAAGAATTTTATTTTTTAATAATTCATTATTTAAATCTTCTACTTTAACAGGTGATTTTACAACGAATTCATTAAAGAATTTACCTTTGAATAATGGTGTAAATTTACCACTTTCACTTATTCTCTTAGCTGCATAGTGAGATTTTTGCATATTTTGCATTGCCACTTCTTCATAACCTTTTTTACCCATAGTTGCCATATAAATTGATGCATTCAAAGCACATAATCCTTGGTTTGAACAAATATTTGAAGTTGCTTTTTCTCTTCTAACATGTTGTTCCCTTGTTTGAAGAGTTAAACAATAACATCTATTTCCATCTTTATCTACTGTTTGACCGACTACTCTTCCTGGCATTTTTCTTATTAAACCAGATTTAATTGCCAAAAATCCTACATAAGGTCCTCCGAAGTTTAATTCATTACCTAATACTTGAGCATCACCAACTGCTACATCAGCTCCAACTTCTCCTGGAGATTTTAATATACTAAGTGTAATTGGGTTTACACTTAAAACATACATTGATTTTTTATCATGAGCTATTTGACCTACTTCATCTACATCTTCTATCATCCCAAAGAAGTTTGGATTTTGAAGTAGTACACAAGCTGTATTATCATCAACTACTTCTTTTAATTTATTTAAATCAGTAGTTCCCATCTCTCTATCATAATCAACTTCTACAACTTCACAGTCTTTAAATTGTAAATAAGTTTTTAATATTTCTCTTGTTTCAGGGTGAACAGTTCTTCCTACTACTACTTTTTTACGTCTAGTTTTAGATATTGCAAGTAAGCATCCTTCTACTGCTGCTGTTGCTCCATCATACATAGATGCATTTGCTATATCCATTTTTGTAATTTCTGCTATCATTGATTGGAATTCAAATATACTTTGTAAAGTTCCTTGGCTTATTTCTGCTTGATATGGTGTATATGCTGTGTAAAATTCACTTCTTGATGTGATATGTTTTATGATTGAAGGAACATAATGATCATAAGCTCCTGCTCCTAAAAAGCAAGTTAGCTCTTCTGTACTAATATTTTTATTTGCTATAGATTTTACTATTTCATTAACTTCTAATTCTGATTTTGATTCTTCTAAATTTAGTTCTCCTTTTAATTTTAAATTATCTGGTATATCAGAGAACAAATCATCTATTGAATTTACTTTACATGCTTTAAGCATTTTTTCTTCATCTTCATGAGTTGCTGGTATATATGGGTATTGTTTATAAGCTTCTTTTTCTACTTCTATTTTTTTGTATTGTTTTTTATAAAAAGGTCTTTTTACTATTACTGCACTTACAAGTTTTTTTCTAACTTTTACTCCTATTTCTGTACCTACTTTAGCATAATTGCTATCAATTACTGCCATACCTATAAATTTATCTAATGTAGGAGATTTTAGTCCTGTAGTAACAAATCCAATAACTTTGTCATCTACTTCTATTTCATAGCCACCTCTTATCATTCCCTTTCCTTGCATTTCAAAGGCAACAAGTTTTCTTTGTTTTTCTTGTAACTTCATATTAGCTAAAGCATCTTTTCCTAGGAAATTTTCTTTATTTAATTTAACAAAAATTCCAAGCCCACCTTCAATTGGTGATATTTCTTCGCTTATTTCATGACCATAAAGAGGTAAATTTACTTCTGCTCTTAAAGTATCTCTAGCTCCTAGACCTGCTGGAACTATATCCTTATCTCCTACTTCTAAGATTGTATTCCATATTTTTTCTACTGAATTATTATCACAATATATTTCAAATCCGTCTTCTCCAGTGTATCCCGTTCTTGAAACTATACATTTTTCACCACATACAGAAACTTTATTTTTAAATTTGTAAAATTCTATAATTGATAAGTCAGTATCTGTAATCTTTGAAAGTATTTCTTCAGCCTTTGGACCTTGAATAGCTAACTGAGAAACATAACTTGATATATTATTTATCTCTACATCAAAGTTTGCACTTTGCTTTTTAATCCACTCAAAATCTTTGTCTATATTTCCAGCATTTATTACTAATAAGTAATTGTTTTCTTCTATCATATAAACTAATAAATCATCTACTGTCATTCCATTTTCATAACACATTGGTGAATATATAATTTCATTGTCTTTAAGATTTGAAATATCATTTGTTATTAAATATTGAATAAAATTGAAAGCATCTTTCCCCTTAACTTCCACTTCTCCCATATGAGATACATCAAATAACCCTGCACTTCTTCTTACATAATCATGCTCTTTTGTTGCACTCATATACTCAAGTGGCATTTCCCACCCTGCAAATTCAAACATTTTTGCATTTAATTTTTCATGAGTAGAAAATAATTTAGTTCTTTTTAATTCCAATGCATCTATCATAATAATACGCCCCCCAATTTATAAATTATTTATTTTTGCATTAAAAAAGAGAATATGAAAGCACTAAAAATAGTGCCACATATTCTCTGTTCATTTACCTGAAAGTTTTGTGAGAAAATCTCATTTTCCTCGTCGGTGACTTCATCTGCTTATTGAGATGAGTCTTTCCAGAGTTCCATCAATTTACGATCTTGATTCCTGAAAGTTTCTCTAAAAATTTAATGGCTATTTTTAGATTGCTTCTTCGGCATTTTTACAAAAGTAAAAAACTCTCTCGTAAATCTCATTTGGAATTTATATAGTTCTAAAATTATTATATTTTTATTAAGATAAATTATCAACCTTTTTTGGTAATAAATCTTACTTTTTTGTTGTTAAATTGTTTTCACTAATAACATATTTTACAAGACTCATATCCTTTTGATTTAGCTTGTGACTCAGTCATTTTAATAGAACCTTTCATTCCATGAGCATTAGAAGAAGAATGGTATTTATTTGAGCTGGAATTTCCTCCATTCGCATATACAGTTTGATTACTATTATTTTGAGGTGTATTGATATTAGATGTATATTGTGTTGTACCACCATTATTATATGCATCCACATCAAATCCTTTATCTGTAACGTATCCTGATACTGACCATATATTTAGCTTTTTAGATTTTGCTTTATCCTGAACATCATACAATCTATCAAGGTGTCTTCTTTGAGAATAGATATATCCAACTCTTGCTAAACCTTTTTCTACCATTGTTTCATTAAACATTTTCCACTCATTATCATCTTTGCTATAATACCATAAATAGCATAAATGTCTATCGTATTTATCAGTTTTATCTCCATCATCATATTCAAGATATACCTTATCTCCCTCTTGAAGTAACTCTTTAGCAAAATTTGATGCATCCATTGAATATGGTTGAGGATCCACACCAGGTTTAACAGATTCAGGAGTATCTATTAATAATAATCTTAGTGTGACAATTTCTCCAGAACCTTTTAATTTCACCTTTACAGTATCTCCATCTACTACTCTTTCTACAGAAGCTTCTTCTGAGTCCTTCGGTAATGTGCTATTGTTTAAAGCATTATAATTATCATTTGTTTCTTGGTTAGTATTAGATATTGTTCCTGATATAACTGTATTACTAGAACATCCCCCAAAGAATAATGATAAAGACAATGTTCCTACTACTAATAATGATTTAAATTTCTTTGTGTTAAGTAATTTCATGTCTCTCTCCTTAATATTTTTTACATCATTCTACATTATACTTAATTTTATAATATAAGTATAACTTTTTTATAAGAAATACTAAATAAAATTTAATAAAAAATGAGCCTAAAATTAATTAGACTCTTTATGTTGTTGATTATAATTATCAAAATTTTCTTTTAAATTAATCAAAAACTTATCCATATCTCTTCTTATTTGACTAACTGATGTAGATGTATCTAAAGTTAATATGGAATTATCTTTCATATATATTGTAAGTTTATAAGCCTCATAATAATAATTAACAGGGTCATCCACTTCTTCTAATTTCATATCTAATATATCTTTATATGATATATCATGTATTTTCCCCTGAAAATTTTCATCCATAAATGCTATTTTTATATTAGAGTCATCAGACAAAATTATTTTAAATTTATCTATTATAGAATTATTTCTGCCTATAAAATGACTATTTTTTAAAGAAAACAATTCATGAACATAAATCTTTTTCTGTATATCCAAATCAGTTTCTTTCTTTATAAATTCAATAAAGTTTCTCATATCTTTTTCATCTAATTTATCAGTATTTAAATAAATTGCATCTTTAAAATAAACATTATCAATTATATGATCTAATTTCATAACAAAATCCCCCTAATATTTGTTCCCCTATCTACTTTTCACTATCCTATTTTTTATTTTTTCCATACGATTATCAAGGTCTGCGCTGATTTTGGCACATTCCATCAATTCATTTGCCAATAATTCTGCTTCTTCACCAGGTATATTCTTTTTATAACGTAATTTATGTTCTAAACTAGCCCAAAAGTCCATAGCTATAGTTCTTAATTGAACTTCTACCTTCATATTTTTCTTTTCATTTTCTAGGAAAATTGGTATCTCTATAATTAAATGCAAACTTCTATATCCACTTTCTTTTGGATTTTTTATATAATCTTTTATTTCTACTAAAGTAATATCATCCTGTTGTAATAAGCATTCTGATAGTAAATATATATCCTCTGGAAAAGAACAAATAACTCTTATCCCTGCAATATCATGTATATTTTTCTCTATTGACTCAACAGTAAATGAATAATCATTTTTCTTTAATTTTTTAGCTATACTTTCTGGTGACTTCAATCTAGTCTTTATTGTTTCGATTGGGTTTCTATCATATTGTAGTGAAAATTGCTCATTTAATACTTTAAATTTAGTTTCCACTTCCATAATTGCACAACGATAATAAGACATAAGCTGATTAATAGGCATCATATTCCGTTGAAATAAATCTATAATATTATCATCAATTAATTCTTTAAAAAACCTGTCTCTTATTTGTTCTTTTATCATTAATAAATTCTCCCTACATTACAAAAACTTTATACAATTAGTAATTTCATTTATAACTACCACTGTCTACCTTCATCATCTGCCATGAGATTTGCTGTTATTTCTGGATAAAATACTGAGTAATGATCTAATGTTTCATTTTGAAATACAAATAGTAGCTTATATTTATCTGATATTTTGTAACCTATTACCCTTTCGCCAACCACTGTTTTATTTTTATAATCGGGATTTCCAAAATAACTTTCTATATCATTTAAACTTAATTTACCTAATTTTTTATCGTATGACCTTATTTCAAATACTTGGTCTCCCTTATTGCAACCAAAAGCAAAGTTATAATTTTTATAATTGTAGTAAATACCTTTTGCATCTGGAACATAATTATGTTCTGAAGGTTCTTTGTATATTTCTATTACATCTGAAATATTATCACCAAGTTTCACATTATCACAGTAAATATTAATTCCATTTATACCTTCTTCTTTTATATATTTCATCATTTTATTCTTATAATTACTGCTTATTTCTTTATCATCTAAATTATTTTGGGTGATTGAACTATCATTTATATATTCTTTTTGTGAACTTTCCTTCAATGAGTTATCTTCTGTTTTTTCATTTACCTTATTAGTTTGTGCACATCCTGATATAATTAAAGTAAATATTAACATACATGTAATTATTCTGGATTTTATATTCATTTTAAACTTCCTTTCATGTATTTTCATAAAAAAAATTAAAAACCCCATTGATAATATCAATGGGGTTTTTCTTAGTGACCCATCTGGGACTCGAACCCAGGACCCCCTGATTAAGAGTCAGGTGCTCTACCAACTAAGCTAATGAGCCAAATATCTAATTACAAGTTAATTATAGTACATAGTTATACAAAAATCTATATTTTTAATTTTATTATTTATAAAAAATTTCTATAAATATAATACATTGATAGATTTATAAATATTTTCATTTTATGATATAAATTTATTTCTAGTTTATTATATCCAGATTTACCTTTTTATACTCATAACTTTATTTAAAAATATAATTTCATTACAATTAAAAAGCTCCCGTCATTTAAAGTACGAGAGCTTATATTATTAATTCTTATAAATTTTCTATAAATTTGTTGTATTCTTCTTCAGTTTTTGGAACTGTTATTTCTCCAGATTTTAATTTTTCTATTTGTCCATTAACAAAATCTAATATATCTTGTGGAACTAAGTTTTTAGTACTTTCAGGTATTCCTACTGCATCTTCTTCTAAACCATAAGTTGTTGAAGTTCCACCTTCGAATTTACCTTCAACGAAATCTTTTACTGTTTCAAATATACCAGCATCAACTCTTTTTATAGCTGAAGTTAAAACATTTTCTGGAGCTAAATCACTTTGGTCTCTATCTACACCTATTCCGTATTTACCAGCTTCTTTTATAGCTTCTATAGCACCTGTTCCAACATCTCCACCTGCTATAAATATTGTATCTGCATTTTTTGATATCATTTGGTTAGCTATTGCTTTACCTTTTGCTTGATCAGTGAAAGAGTTAGCATATTGTGCTTGTATTTCACAGTCAGCATCTGCAGTTTTTACCCCTGCCATATATCCATATTTAAAAGTATTTATAACTGGTATATCTAATCCACCTATAAATCCAACATTTTTTGTTTCACTCATTTTACCAGCTATTAATCCTACTAAGTAAGCTGATTGCTCTGCATCAAATAATACTGTTTTTACATTCGATGGTATATTTTCATATGTTTCATCTACCATTAAGAATTTTTGTTCTGGGTAGTTTTTAGCTGCTTCTTCTATAGTTGGTGCTAATTTAGGACCTACACCCACAATTAAATCAACTTCTTCATCTACTAATGTTTCAACATTTGTTGTATAATCTGCGTCTTGTTTTGATTCTAAGTACTTAACTTCTACTCCTAATTCTTTCTCAGCTCTTTGAAGTCCTTCCCAAGCACTTTGATTGAATGAGTGGTCATTTACTCCAGCAACGTCTGTTATCATTGCTACTGTATATTTTTCATCTCCATTATTTGAGCTTTCTGAATTTCCTGCACATCCTGTTAAGAAAGATGTTGATATTATTCCTGCCATTGCAAGTGTTACTAATTTTTTTAATTTCATTTGTTGTACCTCCGATGTCTTAAATCTAATTACATAATGACACTTGTACATTTACATATTAAGTATAATTTATACTTATAATTTCCATATAATAAAAAATCCTTTTACCTAAAGAAGATAAAAGGACGATTACATTCTAATTCAAAATAACAAATATACTTTATATATGTAACTATTCTTTTTAGCCTCTCTGGACTAATTTAAAGCATCAATATTTAATTCTTTAGATAGTATAATATAGCTTTTTTTATGTGTCAATATTTTTTTATATAATTATTAAAAAAGAGCTTATCACCTTAGTGAAAGCTCTTTTTGTATAAAATCTATCTTATTGTAATAGTTCAAAATATCCTGATGGATGGAATAAATAAATATTTCCACTATCTTTGTCTACTAAGTATGCCATATCAGTTTCTATATTTGGTAAGAATACATATCCTTTTATACCTTTTTCTTTTATTGCCTCAAAAGTATTTTCATCACCTTGGTATGTATAAGTAAAGTCACCTTCTTCAACATCTTTTATATATTTATTTAAAACTGCTTCAGCTTCTTCTTTAGACATTGCAGCGTCTTCTTTTTCTTCATCAACTATATTTTCTTCTTTTATATCATCTTTAGTATTTATTACTTCTTCAGCAGTTTCTTGTTGTATTACTGCTTCTTTAGTAGTTTCTTCCTCAATCATAACTTCCTTAACAGGAGTTTTTTCATTATCTATGTCATTTGTTTGTGCTGTTTTATCATTGTTTTTATCTGTTACTTCTACTTTTTCATTTTTAACAACTTGTTCAGCTTTAGCTGGCGCAGAAGTTGTTTGTGCTACATCTGGTTCACTTACTGCATTTGTTATTGGAGTTACTAATAAAGCTCCAGTTAATAATAATGATATTGCTATAATTCCTTTTTTCATCTTCAACACTTCCTCATAATCTCATAATATTAGTTCTTTTATTAATTTATATTATTATGATATCATTGAGGCCTTGAAAATTAAAGTTACACCCTTGTTACTTTGGATTACAAAAAGATAACATGAATAATTACAAGAATGTTACTATTTTATAAATTATTTTCAAATTTTATTATATTATCTTCTAAGCTAGGAATTATAGATTCAATACATTTATCTTTAAATGGAGAAACTAAATTTCCAGTTTTAACGATTTCTAAGAAAGACTGAGTTCCTCCCACTTTGCAAATTCTTAAATAATCTTCCCATCCTTTATCTTTATCTTCGTCCATTTTCTTAAGGAATTGGAATGCACATATTTGAGCTAAAACATAATCTATATAATAAAATGGATCTTTAAATATATGACCTTGCTTAAAATACCAACATCCTTTTTCTAAAATTTTATTGTCTTCATAATCTCTATGTGGTAAGTATTTTTTCTCTAAATCTCTCCATACTTTTTTTCTTTCATCCTTACTCATATCTGGATTTGAATATATTATATGTTGGAATTCATCTACTACTACACCATAAGGTAAGAACTTTATAGCTGAACATAAATGAGCAAATTTATATTTATTAGTATCTTCTTTAAAGAAAACATCCATCCAAGGATAAGTTATAAACTCCATACTCATAGAATGAATTTCACAACTATCTAATGTTGGAAAGTTGATTTCTTGCATATCTATATATCTTGACATATAAAGTTGGAAAGCATGTCCTGCCTCGTGAGTTAATACGTCCATATCTTCACTAGTTCCATTAAAGTTTGAAAATATAAATGGAGCTTTGTAGTCTGGTATATAAGTACAATATCCTCCAGCTGATTTATTATGCTTTGTCTCCAAATCCATAAGTTCATTTTCTAGCATAAAGTCAAAGAATTCTTTTGTTTCTTTAGATAATTCATTATACATTTTTATTCCATTTTCTATAATGTACTTAGAATCACCTTTTATTGTGGCATTTCCATCTAAGAATTCTATATTTTCATCAATATAAGTTAGTTTATCTAAATTTAATCTACTTGCTTGTTTTTCATATAATTTATTACAAAGTGGTACAATATATTCTAGTATTTGTTTTCTTAAATTAACTACCATTTCTGGAGTGTAATCTGTTCTATCCATTCTTATATATCCAAGCTCAACAAAATTATCAAAGTCAAGCTTTTTAGATATATTATGTCTTATATGTACTAATTTATCGTAAATATCATCAAATTCATCTTCATGCTCTTCAAAGTAGTTGTAATATAATTGAGATGCTTCTTTTCTTTCATTTCTATCATCTGATAACATATATTTATATAAACCAGATAAATTTAACTCTTCACCTTTAAAATTAATTTTTGCAGAAGCTAAAAGCTTTGTATACTGAGACATTAACTTATTTTCTTCTTGTAAATCAGAAATTATTTCTGGTGAGAATGATTTTAATGAGTACTCACAAATTTTATAAAACTGCTCACTATAATCCTTTATAATATCTTCTTTAAATTTTGAATAAACAATTGCTTTATAAAAATCTGAATTTAGTTCAGTATATAGTGGTCCATGTTCATCCCAGTAATTTTGCTCTTTATCATAAAATTCATCTGATACATCTATACTATTTCTTATGGAAGCTAATGTGGACATAGTTTCAATATGCTTTCTAATATTATTTAGATCCATAATATATCCGTGCTGCTCCTCATAAGTTTTAGCTTCATTTATTTTATTTACTAAGTCTAAAAATAATTTTTTTACTTCATCATAGTTAGGTCTTTCATATTTATAGTCTTTAAATTTCATTTTATCCTCCTAAATATTACAATAACTATAATTTATCATACACAATAATTTTTTACAAAATATTTCCACCCTAAATTTATTATCTCGTAATTTTTCTGGCTAAAGTTGCTGTCCAAACTCCCACCAGAGTAACACCTAAAATCATTTCTATTCCAGAAAATATTACACTATAACCTATAGGAAAAATATCTCCGTAGCCTACAGTTGTAAAAGTAGTTAAACTAAAATAAAAGCAATGTATTAAATCCATATACATTAGTTTTCTCGGTAAATAAGATAATATGTTTAGATTATAATGTATAATTCTTTCATTTACACAGAGTCCAGAAAACATATAAATAATAGAAAAAATTAGTACTACCTCTAAGGATGAAATAAGAGCAAATGTAGGCCTTTCACCATATCCACATATATAATAAAATATAGATGACTTTAATTTTTGCAATCCTTTTAAAGATTTTCGCTCTGCACACTTGGCTAAATAATAATATTCACCTGAATAGTTAAATAATCTATTTTTCTCAAAAACTGCTGATATACCATTATAAGTTTTAAATATTTTTTCATAGGATGTTTTATCTTTGTTTTTTAATTTTAATAAATCAAAAAAAGTATCCTCGTTCACCTTACTAACAAATTCATCCTCAAAGTTTAAAATATTTATATCTGTTTTTATTGTTTTCATAGATTTTAAATCACAGTCCACAAAAGTTATATTTTCTATAGTACATTCACTTAAAATACCATTTCTTAAATTACTTAATATAAATTTAGTTTCTTTAAATTTTGTCAAAATAAAAACTATGTTTTTTAAATTACATTTATAAAATGTGCAGTTTTCAAATATAGAATCATTTTTAAATAAAGCTACAATACTTTTTTCATCTTCAAAATTACAATTTGAAAAATACACATTATTAAATCTACAGTTTTCAAAACTACTACCATAAAAAGTACAGTTTTCAAATTTAATATTATTAAAATCACAGTTTTCAAATATATTATAATCAACTTCTTTATTGGAGATGGTTTTGTATATATGTTTTGAATCAAGACTTTTCGTTCCTAATATTTTATTTTTTATATGAGCAAAAGTATATTTAACTTCTTCCATTTCAAACATATCTTTATTATCTTTATAAAATTCATTTTCTTCATAGTTGTTATTCTTCCTATAATCTTTTTTAATACTATTTAGTTTTTCGTCACTTTTAATTAATCTACTTGTCAATTCTATCTTTATTTTATTTCTGTTTTTTTCAAAATCATATATGTGCATTTTATCACCTAAATTCAATTATTTAATATATATTTTTATTTTCAATATTTAAAATCCTTTATTGTCAAATACTTTTATTTTGTAATAATCCATAAATCCTTTTAATATGTATTAAATATAAGATTTTACTCCTTTATAAAATTTGGAGGGATACTATATGAAAAAGGAAAATAAAATTTTAGAAGATAAGTTGCCTAAAAACTGCTGTACTTTTTGTTCTCATTTAAGTTTGGAAGGACCAGACGAGAATTTTAGATATTATATTAAGTGTATAATTAAGAATACTATTCCCAATCCATCAGATTGTTGTGAATGTTTTAGTCAAGAACATACTAATTTGACTACTCGTGACTTAGATTATTTGTATTTAGACTTTCTAGAAACAAGTCTTAGGATAAAATATGAAGATTACTTAGACTCTCTATATTGGCAATTATTCAAAGAAAACATATTAAAAAAACATAATTATTCTTGTTCCCTTTGTAATTCCTCAGAAGATGTAGGTGTATATCATATAAATAAAAAGTTAGGAAGAGAAACAGATGATGATGTAATTGTCTTATGCAGTAAATGTTTAGAAAAATATCCAAAATAGTCACATTGTATAAAATAGTTTAACCTACATATATTATTTTTAATATGATTTATAAAGGAGGTCTATAAATTTGAATACTAATTTAATATGTGATGCAACAAGATGTATACATAACAATAGTAATTATTGTTATGCAGGTAGAATAAGTATTGATGGAAGACTTGCCGATGATATTGATGACACTTATTGTTCCACTTTCAAAGAAAAGGACTATCAACAATTTACAAGTTCCATAAGTGGTAATGATAAACTAAATCCTACTACAACACAAAATATAAAATGTGATGCAGTAAAATGTAAATATAATGATGATAAATTATGCAAAGCAGAATCTATAAAAATAAATAGTGGAAATGCCAGTTGTAATATGTTTGATGAAAAATAAATTTTTAACATAAATTAAAAGAAGCTATTAAAATTAGCTTCTCTTTTTGTCCATATATCTAATTTTAAAAAATTATTTCATAAAAATAAGTTTTATTCTTCATCCACATCACTACATGTCTCTATTTCCATATTTTCTTTATTTTTTAAAGATTTAATAGTATCATAAATACTTTGGTGATTTAGAGCTTTAGAATCTATATGACTTATTGTAAATCCAATTTGAATAGCATATCCTAGTCCTACTCCACTTATAATAGTTCCAACTCCCACACTTCCACCTAAAAGCCATCCAGCTAATAATACACTAAGCTCTATAATTGTTCTTATTGTTCCTACAGATTTTGATGAACGTTTATTTATAGCTAGCATAAGTCCATCCCTAGGACCACTACCAAGAGCTGGCTTTAGATATAAAACTGTAGCTATTGCTGCTAAGATAATTCCTATTATCATCATAATTATACCTGTAAATAAATTACTTGCATAAGGTACAATTTTTAGATTTTCAAATATATCTAAAAATGTTCCTATAAGAACTACATTTCCCAATGTGGCAAATCCAATTCCTTCTCCCAAAACTGCATCAATTATTATAATTATTATTCCAACCATAATAGATATTTGACCCATACTAAAGCCTGTTTTTAGAGAAATCCCTTGATGAAATACATCCCATGGACTAAGACCTATATTGGCATGTATCATTACTACTATAGCAAGACCATAAATAATAAACCCCAATAATAGTCTGCTTATTACCCTTATTATCTTATTCATATCACTCCCCCCAAGTCTACATTA
>CAMBXR010000017.1 GCA_945871955.1 uncultured Clostridium sp.
TTATTTTCTTCTTTATATCTATCTAGTACATTTTCAAATTTATATTTTGGTACTTCCATAGCAACATCAGAAAACATTTGTATAAATCTTCTGTAACTATCATATGCAAATCTTTCATTTTCAGTTGCCTTAGCTAAAGCTATAACTGTTTTATCATTTAATCCTAGATTTAGTATTGTATCCATCATACCTGGCATTGATATAACTGCACCAGAACGTACAGACACTAATAGTGGATTTTCTTCACTTCCTAATTTTTTATTTAAGTCTTTTTCTAGAGAAGATAATTTTTCTTCTATTTCGTCTATAATTTCTTGTTTTATTGTTTTGTTGTTTTCATAATAGTCATTGCATGCTTGTGTTGTTATGGTAAACCCTGGGGGCACTGGTAATCCTATTTTAGTCATTTCTGCTAAATTAGCACCTTTCCCTCCTAATAGAGATTTCATCTCTTTACTACCTTCATTAAAACTATAAACATACTTAACTCTCATATTTATAATCCCCTTTAAAAATATTTATTTATCTAAAATCTATGATAATAGATTTTTTGTGTGTATTTTTTAATAATCATTTTATTCGTTTGTATGTATTTTTTTATTTAAACCATTCTCTTTCATAATATCTAAAATCAATCCTGCAGTTTCTTCTATAGCCTTATTTGAAACATTAATAACTGGGCAAGATAATTTTTTCATTACTTCTTCTGAATAATCTAATTCTTCTAAAATTCTATCTAGTTTAGCATAGTTAGCATTACTTGATAATCCAAGAGCTTTAAGCCTTTCTTGTCTTATCTCATTTAGCTTTTCTGGTGAGTTTGTAAGTCCTATTATCTTTTTAGGATTAACTTCATAAACTTCCTTTGGTATTGGTATTTCTGGTACTAAAGGAATATTAGCCACTTTTATATTTCTGTTGGCTAAGTACATACTAAGAGGAGTTTTTGATGTTCTTGATATACCTACTAGCACTAAGTCTGCATTTAACACACCTCTAGGATCTTTTCCATCATCATACTTAACAGCAAATTCTATAGCATCTATTCTTCTAAAGTATTCTTTATTCATTCTTCTAATAATTCCAGGTTCTCTCTTAGGAGGTGTTCCTATTTTATCTGCTAAGATATTTATTATTTGAGACATTAAATCAATACAGTGTAAATTTTCTTTTGCACAAAATTTTTCAACAATATCTCCTAAATTTTCACTTACTAGTGTATAAACAATTATTGCATTTTCATTTTTTGCGCTTTTTAAAATTTCAAGAAGAACCTCTTTACTTGAAACATAAGGAAATCTTTTTATATCATAAGATTCCTCTTTTATATCAAATTGTGATATGGCAGCTTTAGCAACTTGTTGTGCAGTTTCTCCTATAGAATCGGATATTGCATATAATATAAAACTCTCCATATTCTCCTCCTTAATTGTCTACTATATCTAAAAATAACCTCGTAATATTTGTTTTTGATATTTTGCCAAGAACTTTACATTTATTGCCATCTATACTTTCAACTACTGGTATAGAATCAATTTCATGTTCTATTATTTTTTTTGCAACTAAGACAACATTATCTTCTTTTTCTACTGTAATTATATTAGGTGTTCTAGTCATTATCATTCCTATAGGCATTTTATTTATATCTGCCCCACCTATAGTTGCCTTTAGTAAATCTTTTCTCGATACTATACCACATAAGTTCTCTTCATCATCTACGATATATATGCTACCAACATCTGATAAGAACATATTTACTATTACTTCATATAAACTTTCATCTTTTTTCGCAATTACAGGAACACTCATAATGTCTTCTACTCTTTTATTCTTTATGTCATTACCTATTAAATTAAGTTTATTTATTCCTGCATAGAAGTAACCTACCTTTGGTCTTGCATCTAATATTCCTGTCATTGTTAATATTGCTAAGTCCGATCTTAATGTGGCACGAGTAACATTTAAAATCGAAGCTATTTGTTCACTTGTTATTGGTTCATTTTCTTTAACTATTTCTATTATCTTTTGTTGTCTTTGGTTTAATTGAATGACAATCACCTTCTTTCAATGTGTTATACTTTATGTTTATTTTTCCTTATATAGTATATTATATATGTATATGTATTGTTTAGTAAATAAGTTTTATAATTATTTATGATGTATTTTTTATTAACCTTACTTATTATATATTTAGTTTTTACTATATTATTAATATTAATGCAAACTAAATTTAGTTAATTTTAACATTTCTATTATACTAAATATTATTAGTTAAAAAGGCCTTCCTTAATGTTTTTTTGTAAAGGAAGGCTCTTTATTTTAATTTAATTTTTTTATTTATATACTATTTTAGATAAGTCACAAATTGTAAGCATAGTACTGTAGATTTGTTTTAATAATCCTAATCTATTTTCTTTTATTACTTCATCTTTATCCATTACCATTACATTATCAAATAAGTTATCAACTAATGGTCTTAGTGTAGCAAATGCATCTAAAGCTTCATTATATTTTTTATCTAATAGTAAACTTTCTACATTTGATTTTATTTCTTTGAATCCATTATATAATTTAATTTCTTCATCTTCTTTTAATAAATCTTCTTTTACTATATCAGTAGTTGCTTTCTCTGCTAAAGTTGACACTCTATTAAAAGCAGTTAACATTTCAACTAGCTCATCTTTTTGAAGCCATCTATTTAACTCTAAAGCTCTTGTATGTATATCTGATATATCATCTAAGTTATTATTTAATACTGCATCTATAACATCATATCTTATTCCTAAGTCTTTGAATAAGTTTTTAACTCTTTCAACGAAGAACTCAACTATTTGAGAAGCTACTTCTTCTTTATTAAATTCTAAGTTAGAGTAGTTATCTAATGATGCATTTATTAAGTTATTTAAATTAACAGATAATTTTCTATCTAATAATATTGAAAGTATACCTAATGCTTGACGTCTTAGAGCATATGGGTCTTGAGAACCAGATGGTTTAATTCCTATAGCAAAGAATCCTGCTATTGAATCTAGTTTATCAGCTATAGATAATGCTATACCTGTATTAGTTTCTGGTAATATATCTCCTGCAAATCTTGGAAGATAATGTTCAAATATCCCTTGGCATACTTCCTCATTTTCTCCACTTACCTTAGCATAATCTCTACCCATTATACCTTGAAGTTCAGTAAATTCAAATACCATATTAGTTACAAGGTCAGCTTTACAAAGTTTTGCTGCTCTTAAAGTATTTTCTTTACTTTCAGTCATATTAAGTTCATTTAGTATAACTTGAGATAATTTTTCTATTCTTAAAGTTTTATCATAAACTGTACCAAGTTTAGCTTGGAATACAACTGTTTGTAATTTATCTACAAAGCTTTCTAATGGTTTTTTAGTATCTTCATGATAGAAGAATAGTGCATCAGCAAGTCTAGCTCTTAAAACTTTCTCATTACCTGCTTTTACTAAATCTATTCTATTTGAGTCACCATTTCTAACAGCTATAAAGTTTGGTAATAATTTACCATCTTTTAATACTGGGAAATATCTTTGGTGTTCTTTCATTGGTGTAGTTACGACTTCTTTTGGAAGTTTAACATATTCTTCATCGAATTCACCATAGAAAGCAGTTGGATATTCTACTAAGAATGTTATTTCTTCTAATAAATCTTCATCTAGTTCAACTTCTCCACCTAAAGATTTAGCAACTTCAACAGCTTGCTCTCTTATCATTTCTTTTCTCTTATGTTGGTCTAACACTACAAAGTTTTTATCTAACTTTTCAAAGTATTCTTCTACAGAATTTACTTCAAATTCTTTTTCTCCTAAGAATCTGTGACCTCTAGTTATATTTGATGATTTTATACCTTCTAAATCTATATCTAAAACTTCATTATTTAATAAAGCTACCATCCATCTAATAGGTCTAGCAAATCTCATATTTTTTCCACCCCAACGCATAGCTTTTGGGAATGTAACATTTTTTATAGCTTCTGGAACTATAGTTTTTAATACTTCACTAGTATGCTTACCTTCTTGTTTGATAGTACCAAATAGATATTCAGCATTACCTAATTGTTTAAAGTATACATTCTCTGGGTCTAACCCTTTACTTTTCATAAATCCAAGAGCAGGTTTTGTGAAGTTTCCATCAGCATCTACTGCTATTTTTTTAGCAGGGCCTTTAACTTCTTCTTCTAAATCAGTAGCTTTGTCAGCTAAGTTTTTTATAACAAAAGTTAATCTTCTTGGTGTTGCATATTTTTCTATATTATCAAAGTTTATTCTTTCTTCTTTTAATAATTTACTTAAATTATTTTCTATTTGATCTAATGTAGTTTGTCCAAATCTTGATGGTAATTCTTCTACCCCAATCTCTAATAAAAGGTAATTATTCATTATTTGTCACCTTCCTTTAACAGTGGATATCCCATTTCTTTTCTTTGTTTTACATAAAGTTCAGCTACTGCTTTTGACATATTTCTAACTCTACCTATAAATGAAGCCCTTTGACTAACACCTATAGCACCTCTTGCATCTAATGTATTAAATGTATGAGAGCATTTTAATACATAGTCATAAGCAGGAACTACTAGTCCTCTGTCTATTATTCTTAATGCTTCTTTTTCATATGTATCAAATAAGTTAAATAACATATCCGCATCACATTCATCAAATGAATATGTACTATTTTCAAATTCAGCTTGTTTGAAAACATCTCCGTAAGTTATGTTATCATTCCATTTTAAATCATATACACTGTCAACATCTTGTATGTACATTGCAAGTCTTTCTAAACCGTAAGTTATTTCACCAGTTTCTAACTCACATTCTATACCACCAACTTGTTGGAAATAAGTAAACTGAGTAACTTCCATACCATCTAACCATACTTCCCATCCAAGTCCCCAAGCACCAACTGTAGTTGATTCCCAGTTATCTTCAACAAATCTTATATCATGCTCTAAGGGATTTATACCTATAGCTTCTAAACTTTTTAAGTATAATTCTTGTATATTATCTGGCGATGGCTTTAATATAACTTGGAATTGGTGATGTTGATATAATCTATTTGGGTTTTCACCATATCTACCATCTGCAGGTCTTCTTGATGGCTCTACATAGCAAACACTCCATGGCTCTGGACCTAATGATCTTAAGATAGTGTTTGGGTTCATAGTTCCTGCACCTTTTTCCACATCATAAGGTTGCATCATGATACACCCTTGTTTAGACCAGTAGCTTTGAAGTGCTAGTATCATATCTTGAAAATTCATAGTAATACCTCCTAAATTGATAATTTAATTATTTATGCAATAAGGCCTTCCGCATCCACGAAAGGCCTCCCTAATACTTCGTTTATATTTGTAAGAATAACAAAACATAAAAAATTTGTCAATAAACTGAACTATTATTTATTATTCTTCATCCTTTTTTTCTCTATAATCATTTTTATTAAGGTCTATTATAACATCTTCATTATTCACTTCATCTTTATCTTCTGTTTTTTTATTTTTCTTATCAACAGCTTCCTTTACATCTTTAGTAGTAGAAATAATCATATCTTTAATTAAGTTTAATTTTTCTTCACTAAATTCGCCTAAATCAACTATTGTGCCTTCATCTTCGTTTTCAATTTTTATTTTATATTTCGCAATTACTGATGCTGAAAGCCCTATTAGTGCTAGTATTGGTGCAAATACAACGCCTACCACACCCACAGTAATAGGTATATTCATTATTATTTTTCCATTTTTTTCAATAACTATACGTATAACATTGCTTTTTCTTATTAATTCTGTAACTTCTTCTTTTATTTTATCAGCATCTTTTCCAAATACATCTTCAAAGGATTTCTTACTTTTCTTGTCTTCTTCACCTGTAGAATTATCTTGTAGTAAAATTATAGCATCTACCACATCTCCCTCACATTTTATAAGAGCTTCTTTTACCTGAGCATATGTTGCTCCTGGTACTCTCTCCATAACTTGGTCAATGGCTTCGATAGTTACTTTACTCATTTATTCCACTTCCTTTTTATTTATTTAGACTTTTTAATACATTTAACGATTTTTCATTTGTTTTTCCCAAATATTCATTTATATAGATTTTTAAAATCTTACTTAACTCATTTATTAGATATTTTGATACTTTGGCTTTTGAACATGATAATAAATCATGTTTTAATATATAATCCATAAGTTTGACAGTCGTTATATTTAATCTTAAGTTATGTTCAAAATTAGAGCTACACTTTTCACATAATATACCACCTTCATATATATTAAAGACTGGATTTTTAAAGTCGCTGTTATAACAACTTACACATGTATTAACAATTGGTCTAAATCCTATGTAGTCTAAAAATTTAAGCTCAAAACACAAAGTTACGTATTGCATATCTATATTTTCTTCTGAAAATAAATAAAGAGATTGAGCAAGTAATACAAATAGCCTATTATTAGGCTGATTATCAATCATAAAATTGTCTATTAGTTTTAGAATATAAGTTGCATAAGAAAAAGCATCAAAATTATAAGATAAGTTGTAGAAACTCTTTATAATTTCACTTTGGGTTACTCTATACATATTTCCTTCTCTTTTTAGTGTAAAATTTGAATATGCAAATATTTGTGAAGAAGAAAGTAAAGAGCTTTTACTTTTTTTAGCACCTCTAGCTATTGCTGATATTTTTCCCAGTTTTCTACTAAATATAGTTAATATTAAATCATTCTCTTTATATGTTACTGATTTAAGCACTATGCCCTGGGTATTTATTATTACCATTACTTATCTCCCTTTTATTTTTTATCTTTAAGCAAGGATTTTCTATTATTTATATATAAGTAAGCTTCTATACTTCCACTTTTCTTAAAAAATTGCCAACATATATTATACATACTTTTTACCTCTTCTTTATAGTATTTTTAATATTTTTCGTAAGAATAAGGTAATTAATTCATAAGTTTTAAAAGCAATTTTTTACAAGAAGCTAGTTGTTATTAAGAAGAATATACATATTCCTATAAAATCTAGTATAACTGAAACTAGAGGTGCAGATACTATTGAAGTATCTATATCTAGTTTTTTTAATAATGTAGGTACAAAAGCTCCTATAGTAGCTCCAAATATCATGTTTATTAATATTGATATACCTACTAATAAAGATATGCTTATATCATTTATTATGATATAAGTTCCTAAATATCCTATTAAACCACAAAATATACCTGCTATTAGTCCAACTAAAATTTCTTTTATTGTATTATTATTTGTTGATGCCATATCTTTATTTGATAAAGTCATAATTGTTATAGATGATGATTGCATACCAATACTTCCGCCTAAGCATAATATTACTGGTAAAAAGATTAATAAATTTACATACTTTGAGTCAGTTCCTATAAAGTTTAACTTTGTTAAAATTATTGTAGATAATAATCCCATAATTAATATTATTATTAACCATGGCATTCTAGCTCTAACAGAAGATGTTACTTGTTGAAGTTGTGTAGCATTTTGATCTTCTGCCACATCTCTTTCATGTTCAGAAGAGCCTGCTAATTTATATAAATCTTCACTGGCTTCTTCCTCCATTACATCTATAATATCATCTACTGTTATTATTCCTTTTAGTACTCCATTTTTATCAATTACTGGTATGGCGATTAAATCATATTTTGAAACTAATCTAACTGCTTCTTCTCTATCTTCGTCAACATCTATTGATATAATATTTTCACTCATTAAATCTTCAACTATTACTGAATCTCTTGCAGTAATTAATTCTCTAAGAGATAAAACACCTACTAGCTTTTCATCATTATCTACTACATAAATATAATATATTGTTTCTGCATCTAAAGCATTTTCTCTCATATGATCTATAGCATCTTTTGCAGTCATATTTTTATTTATTTCAATATACCCTGTAGTCATAATTCCACCAGCAGAGTCTTCATCATATACTAATAATTCTTTAACATCATCAGCATCTTCTTTACTTAAAAGATTCATTATTCTATGTCTTTCATCTTCTTCAATTTCACTTAAAATATCAGTTAAATCATCTAAAGACATTTGTTCTAATATATTTTTTCCATGTTCTTGGTCTATATTAGATAATATTGATTTAAAAAACTCAGGCCCACTTTCTTCCAAAATAGAAGCAGACATATCGATTGGTAATACTTCAAATAATTTTATTTTCATATCTTCATCTAAGTTTTCCATCACATCAAAAATATCCATAATATGATATTCTTCTAGTAATTCCCTTAGATCTAATAATTTATTATTTTCAAGTAAGGATATGACATCCCTTAACAAATCCCTGGAATCTTCTTGTTTCTTATCCATATAATCCACCTTTATTTATCATTATAACCAAAATCACTTATGTAATTTTGAGAGTTTCTCCAATTTTCTTTAACTTTTACCCATAATTGAAGATTTACTTTAGCTCCTAAAAGTAATTCCATATCTTCTCTTGCTGACTTACCTATTCCCTTTAGTTTTCTACCATTCTTTCCTATAATTATACCTTTATGCGAACTTCTCTCGCAACAAATGACTGCCGAAATATCTATAATGCTTTTTTCTTCTCTAAACTTCATTCTCTCTACTTCAACAGCTACTCCATGAGGTACTTCATCATGAACAAAGTGTAATACTTTTTCTCTAATTAGTTCAGAAACTAAAACTCTTTCAGGTTGATCAGTAATCATATAATCTGGGAAGTATTTTGGACCTTCTTCAAGATAACCTTCTATTACTTTTAATAATTCTTTTACGTTTCTTCCTTTTAGTGCAGATACTGGTACTATTTCATTAAATATACCTTCTTCATTATATAGCTTCATTAAATTAAATAAATCAGCTTCTTCCATTTGATCTATTTTGTTTATTACTAAGACTACAGGAGTTTTTATATTTCTTAAATCTTCCATGATTTTTCTATCTCCTGGTCCTATTTTTTTAGAATCATCAACTACAAATAAAACTACGTCTACATTTTTGAATGCATCTGTAGCTTGATTTACCATAAATTCTCCTAATTTTGTTTTAGGTTTGTGAATACCTGGTGTATCTAAAAATACAATTTGACATTGTTCATTTGTATAAACTGCTTGTATTGTATTTCTTGTTGTTTGAGGTTTATCGCTCATTATAGCGATTTTTTCTCCTATTACGTTATTCATTAATGTAGATTTCCCAACATTTGGTCTACCTACAATGCTTACAAATCCTGATTTAAACATGTATGTCTCTCCTAACTGTTCTTTTGCTTGTTTATGTTATTGTTCATTTTTTCCTATGTTTATATATATATTCATTTGAATAATTTTTTTCATATAATTTTATATAAATTAAATAAACATCTAATATTATAACACATTTTAGTAAAAGTTAATTATTTTTAATTGGAAAACTAACATAGCTACTAAAATTCCCAGTAATCCTCCTGCAACTGTTTCCCAAAATGTATGTATTTTGCCTTCTATTCTACTTTGGGCAACTAGTATTGCCATAATATAAGCTAGAGCTGATACTACAGGCCTTTCAATTAACATAGTAATTGATGTGGCAAGTGCAAAAGCTAAAGCTGAATGACCACTTGGCATTCCTCCTTTTAGTGGAGTTCCCGTAGATGTTAGTGCTTTTACTATTACTACACATATTAATACTAATACAATACATATTAATGTTACATGTGGATCTGATTTTCTTATAGTAAAAATCAAGGATTTTGATAAATCGTTAAATTTATCATAAAAGATTAAATAACCTACTGCTACTGCATTCATAGCCGAAATTAATACTCCTCCTGCAGCCACATCCTTTGCTATCTTTGCTAATTTATGATATTTATCTGTAACTAAATCCACTGTATTTTCTATGGCAGTATTAAACATTTCAGATATTATTACTAATGAAATCGATAAGATTAAAATCATCATTTCTAGTTTATTTAAATCAAAAAACAGACTAACAATTAGTACTACCACGGCAATAAAGTAGTGTATCTTCATATTTCTTTCGTATTTAAATGTGTATAATATACCCGAAATAGCTGCATTAAATGCTTCTATAATACTTGGGCGAGTTTTTTTATCTCTCATAAAAATTACTCCCTTGTTATACCAAGCTTATTTAAAATATGTTCTTCCTTTTCTCTCATTTCTTTTGTGTTTTCTTCTGTATCATGGTCATACCCCAATAAATGGAACATACTATGGCATACTAAGAAACATACTTCTCTTTCAAAACTATGGTTATATTCTCTACTTTGTTCAAATGCTTTTTCTAAAGAAATTACTATATCTCCTAAAGATTCTTCTCCAAAATCCACTCCAAATTCGTCTTCTACTAAAAGAGGAAATGATAATACATCTGTAGGTCTATTTACTCCTCTAAAGTCTCTATTTAGTTGATGTATTTCTTTATTATCCACAAATGATAAACTTACCTCATAATCATCGTCATATCCTTCATAGTCTAAACATTCAGATATGATATCTTTTATTTTTTCTATTAATTCTTCATTTACTTCTAATTTATCTTGTCTATTATCTATTATTAATTCCATTGTCCCACCCTCTATTGTCTTATTTTTTTGAACTTTTATCTTTAGATTTAAGCTCTTGTTTTTTATTTCTATTGTACTCTTCTTTTTTTTCAAATTTTTCATAAGCTCTTATAATTCTTTGAACTAACTCATGTCTTACTACATCTTTCTCACTTAATGTTTTAATTCCTATTCCACTTACATCTTGTAGTATTTTTGTAGCTTGAACTAGACCACTTTTTTTATTATTTGGAAGGTCTGTTTGAGTTATGTCTCCTGTAACTACTGCCTTAGAACCAAATCCAAGTCTAGTTAAGAACATTTTCATTTGCTCTGGTGTAGTATTTTGAGCCTCATCTAAAATTATAAAGGCATTATCTAAGGTTCTACCTCTCATAAATGCTAAAGGTGCAACTTCTATTGTTCCTCTTTCTAAATATTTATTAAATCTATCTGCACCTAGCATATCAAATAAAGCATCATATAAAGGTCTTAAGTATGGATCTACTTTATCCTTCATATCTCCAGGTAAAAATCCTAAACTCTCTCCAGCCTCTACTGCAGGTCTAGTAAGAATTATTCTACTTACTTCATCATTTTTAAAAGCTCTTACTGCCATAGCTACAGCCAAATAAGTTTTTCCTGTACCTGCTGGACCAATACCAAAAGTTATATCATTATTTCTAATTAAGTCCACATATTCTTTTTGACCTAAAGTTTTTGGTTGTACTGCATTTCCTTTTTTAGTTAAAACTATTACATCTTCTAACTCTTTGATTTTTCTTTCACTGCCTTCTAATAATAAGGATAAAGAGTAAGTAATACTTTGTTTATCTAATGACTTGCCTTTAGAAACTGAGTCATGTAACTCATTCATTAATCTAAGTGCTAAGTCTACATTTTTTTCTTCCCCCATTAATACAATATTACCTTCTCTAAGTATTACATCTATATTTAGAGTATTTTCTATTAATTTTACATTTTCATCAAAGTTTCCAAATAACTCTCTTTCAAATGTTTTTTCTGATACGATAAATTTTTTTTGTATAATCAATTAAAATATTCCTCCTTAAGTAATATGTGTTTATTGATTTTCTTTTTCATCAGTATTAGTTTTAATATCTTCTTCTTTAAATTCATTTCTTATATCATTAATAGGTCTGTTTTTTGGATTAGAAGTCTTTTGTTCTCCTTCTTCTTGTTTTTTCTTTTCTAAATTAGACTTAATTATAGCTTCTGCTTCACTTTTACTTAGTATATCAAGTTGAGCTATATCTTCACTTGTAGTTACTGTTACTACATATTCTATCATACTTTTATTGACATTATATTTATCTTTTACATCAATATATCTTGCAGATACTGGAATTTTATATTCTAAATCTTTCAATACTTGTGCAGATAATTCTTTTTTCAATTTTTCAACATCTATTTTATTTTCAGTCTTTTTTGTTTCATAAAATGTACTTACAGTTATCTTTATAGGAAATGTATAATCTCCTAATCTAAGTTGGTAAGTTTTATTTTCAATTTCATAATTCTTATACTTTATATTTCTCAATATTTTATATTTTTTATCATAGAAACTTATGGTATAAACTTTTTTCTTATTATCAGTTCTTTGATTTTTAATATCCATGTAATTTGAAGATTTTTTTGCTTCATAAAAAGTTGTTGCCCAAACTTCTGGTAAAGCTGAAGTATTAGCTCCATTAATCAATACATCACCTTTTTTAACTATATCACCTTCATTTACTATGGCTTCTCCACTTCTTGGTACTACTTTTTCTATTATACCATCTTTTGTTGCTATAATATTACAATAATTGGAGTTTTCTTCTGCATTTTTACTTTCATCTTTTTTGGTTATATTTACAAATATGTTAGTTCCTTTTACATTTATAGAGACATATGCAATTTGCTTGAATTTACTCATAATATTTTCTCTAACAATTTTTCTATCTATACTCTTTTTGTAAACACCTGGTTTAACACCTTGTATGTAAAGCTCCTTTTTTAGAGCTGATTTATCAATTCCCTCTGGAGCTGTTATATATACATCTGTCACAAACTGTGATGTAGACATTAGTATAACCAAAGAAGCCATAGCACAAATAACCATTCCTCTATAAGTATATATCCTTCTTGCTATAAAGGGAATGCCTGTCTGTTTTTTAACCTTAATATCAAATTTATTACTTCTATAAATTCTTTTTAATTCTTTCAAATTTCCCCTATCTATATTAAATTGTATTTTATTTTTATCTATCCTATTTACATTGTAAACATATATTTTATTTCTTATAAGGTAATTTAAAAAGCTTTCTGTTCCTATACCTTCCACAGTCACTGTATAATATCCTCTTATGAAACTTATCACTACTATCTCCTCCTAATCAATATATTCTAGAGAATATATAAGTCCTTTTATTCCTATTTCTTCTGTTTCAATATATTTTAATAAAAGCTTATCCCCAGTTATTTTTACTGTTTTAACTTTAGTCTTTATCTTAATCAAATTAGTGTCATAAGTTATAATGGATAAGTAATTTTCTATTTTTACAAATGTATTACTTATTAAAGTAACTGTTGGCTGCATTACTTTTAAATCTGGCGATATATCCATATAAAAATCCCCTCCCCTTGTATATTCTATTAGTAAGTGACATTAAAATTTCATGATTTTTTACTCTAACTAAACTTTTATATAAAAAAAACTGAGAATACTCCCAGTATTTTTACTTCTCTATTTACTATTTATTTATGAACCATGCATAATAATTAAGGATAAGAGCATAAATTAACCAAAAGATATATGGTATATTCAAATAAGAAGCTATAGGTTTAATTTTATAAAACTTATAGACCATTACTAAAACTGTTATAAGAAGTAATACAAGATCTATTAATGCTGTTAATCTAAGTTGAAATCCAAAAAATAATATAGACCAAAAAAAATTTAATGCTAGTTGTAGCCAATAATAAAACATAGCATCTTTTATTTTATATTCATGTTTCTTTTGTGACAATATTATGTAAGATGAAGTTCCCATTAATATGTATAATATAGTCCATACTATTGGAAAAATTATTCCTGGTGGTGCAAATGCTGGCTTAATAAGTTCATTATAGTATGATGACATGTCCATTCCAGATATTACTTTTGATAACATACTACTTAAAACTCCAACAAGTAATGGTACCAATACACAGTAGATATATTTTTTAACTTCTTTTACCGATATAATCAATTCTTTCACTCTCCTTCACTTACTATTTACTATGTATTTCTAATTAATAAGTATGTACAAAAACAAAGGATTATGATTATTAATTTATTGTCATATAAAATAAAAAAACCTAGAGATTGCTCTCTAGGTTTTTATCTATTGTAAATTTTTCTTTACTAACTCATTTATTAGTTTTCCATCAGCTCTACCTTTTACTTTAGGCATAATTGATGTCATAATTTTTTTCATATCTTTCATAGAAGTAGCTCCTACTTCAGATATAGTAGAAATTACAATTTCATTTAATTCTTCTTCGCTTAATTGTTGAGGTAGGTACTCTTTTAAAACTTCTATTTCTGCTTCTGCCTTACTAACTAAATCGTCTCTTCCAGCTTTTGCAAACTCTTCACGAGAATCTCTAGTTTGTTTTAATTGCTTAGCAATAAGATCTACTATTTCTTCGTCTCCTAATTCAACTCTATTATCAACTTCATATTGTTTAATAGAAGATCTAATAAGAGTTATAACAGATTTCTTAATAGCATCTTTGTTTTTCATAGAAGATTTTAGATCTTCTTGTAACTTTTGTTTAAGGGACATTCCCCTCACCTCTTTACTTCTATTTACTATCTTTTAGCGTTTTTTCTTCTAGCTGCTTCAGCTTTTTTCTTACGTTTAACACTTGGTTTATCATAGTGCTCTCTTTTTCTTACTTCTGACATTATGCCAGACATTGCACATTGACGTTTAAATCTTCTTAAAGCACTGTCTAATGATTCGTTTTCTCTTACTCTTACTTCTGACATTCTTTTTCCCTCCCTCCGATTGCGCGAATTATGCTGGGACTGTAATTTGATTATATCTGCATCACTGCATTACAACCTCACACTTTGTTTATTATAAACTAAAATCAAACTTTTATCAAGTATTTAATTATTTATAATTTTAAAATATTTATAAAAAGTTTATTTTTGTTCAGCTTCATAATTAGGTAATTTTTTACCAGCTAATATATGATAGTGAAGGTGCTTAACTTCTTGACCTCCATCAGCTCCACAGTTATTAATTATTCTATATCCAGCATCACTAAATCCTTTATCTATAGCTATTTTATTTATAACCGAGTGAATGTGTGCAACAATTTCCATTTCTTTTTCTGAAACATCAGCTATACTATCATAATGTTTTTTAGGTACAACTAATATGTGATATGGAGCTACAGGGTTTATATCATTAAAAGCTAATACTTTATCATCTTCATAAACTTTGCTACATGGTATTTCTCCATTTATTATTTTACAAAATAAACAATCCATCTTTTCCACCTCCTAACCATTGATTATAAACCTAAAATTCTACATCTTATACTAAAATTCCTTCTACGTATTCATCTTTAACTTCTGTTATTTTAACTTTTAATATTTTTCCACAAATATCCTCATCACAATTTACAAAAGTTTTTAAATAATTAGGAGTTAATCCTTCATATCTATTTTCTCCAACTGATTGTTCAAATAATACTTCAAACTCTTTACCAATCATTTTAGAGGCAAATCTTTCAAAGTTTTCTTTATTTAACTGTATCAGTTTTTCACTTCTTTCGTGCTTAATTTGCGGAGAAACTTGATTTTCCATATCAGCAGCTTTAGTTCCTTTTCTAGGTGAATATTTAAATATATGCATTTGTGCTAATTCAATATCTTTTAAGAAGTTATATGTTTGTTCAAACTCTTCTTCTGTTTCACCTGGGAATCCTACTATAACATCTGTAGTTATTGCCACATTTGGTATTTCTCTTCTTAATTTATCAACTATTTCTTTGTACTCTGTTGTTGTATATCTTCTATTCATTCTTTTTAAAGTTTCATCACATCCACTTTGTAGTGATAAATGATAGTGAGGCATTACTTTTTCCATTTTTGAAACTTCATTTACGAATTCATCTGTAAATAATATAGGTTCAACAGAACTTGTTCTTATTCTTTTTATTCCATCTATTTCATTTATTTTTTTAATTACATCTAATAGAGTTACATTCTCTTCTCTTAAATCTTTACCATAAGATGCAACATGTATACCTGTAAGTACTACTTCTTCGTATCCATTTTCAGCTAAAGTTTTAGCTTCATTGATTATACTTTCCATATCTCTACTTCTTACTTTTCCACCTCTAGCATAAGGTATTATACAGTAAGTACAGAATCTATCGCATCCATCTTGTATTTTCATAAATGCTCTAGTTCTTCCGTTAGACTGGCTTATCTCTATTTCTTCGAAAGCTCTAACCTTCATTATATCATCAACTGTAGAAGCTTTCTTTTCACCTTCTAATGCTTCTAACTTCTTAATTTCATCAACTATAGTTCTTCTTTCGTTAGTTCCCATTACTAAATTAACTTCTTCTATTTCAAGTATTTCTTCTGGAGATACTTGAGAATAACATCCAACAACTGCTATTATAGCATCTGGATTTTTCTTTCTCATTCTTCTTACATATTGACGAGATTTTCTATCACTCATATGAGTTACTGTGCAAGTGTTTATAACATAAACATCTGCATAATCTTCATTACTAACTTGCTCATATCCTTCTTTTTCAAACATTTCAAGCATAGCTTCTGTTTCGTATTGATTTACTTTACAACCTAAAGTATAAAAAGCTACTTTTTTCATTATATATTTCCTCCTAAGTCACTTAGTTCATATAAAACTATTGATGAAGCAACTACAGATGCTGTTTCCGTTCTAAGTATTCTAGGTCCTAGAGAAACTACTTTTCCATCCATATCTTGAATTTTTTCTATTTCATCTTCTTCAAATCCACCTTCAGGTCCAACAAAAACTCCAATAGTATTTGCATTTACATCTTTTAAACATTCTTTTATTGAAATAGTTCTTTCATTTTCATATGGACAAAGATTTAAATCATTATTTTCCATATCTTTCAATGCTTCTTTAAATGATAATACGCCTCTTAAAGTTGGTATTTTTCCTCTTTTACTTTGCTTAGCAGCTTCGTAAATGATTCTTTCCCATCTTTCAATTTTTTTATCTTCTTTTTTGTTGTCAATTTTAGTTACACTTCTTTTAGTTTGTACTAAAACTATTTCATCTACACCTATTTCTGTTAGTTTTTGAAGTATTAACTCCATTTTAGTTCCTTTAGGCATACCTTGGTATAGCTTAACCTTTAGACTTGATTCACGTTTTATATTTACTTTTTCAATTATGTCTAATAATATATTGTCTTTGTTTATTTCTCTTATTTCACAAATATACTCATTATTGTCCATATCACATACTTCAAGCTTATCATTTTCTTTACATCTAAGGACTCTTGAAATATGTTTAACATCTTCACCTTCAATAATACAAGTATTTTGTTCTAAGTTTATGTTGCTTTTAGGTGTGAAAAATCTATCCATAATTACACCTACTTAAGTTTAGATACTATAGCTGACCACTCACCAAGTTTTACTATTTCAACTATTTCAAATCCATTTTGTTCTAGAGATTCAACTACTTCATCTATTTTAGCATGAATTATTCCTGATGATATAAATACACCATCTTCGCTTAAGAATTTACTTACATCATTAGCTAATATTTTTATTATATCTGCTATTATATTAGCTACGATTACATCTGCTTTTCCTTCTACAACTTCAAATAAACTTCCATGTTTTACAATAACTTTGTCACTTACATTATTTAATTCACAGTTTTCTTTTGAAACTTTAACAGCAACTTCATCTAAGTCTCCTGCAATAACTTCTTTCGCACCAAGTTTAGCTGCAGCTATGGCAAGTATACCACTTCCACATCCTATGTCAAATACTCTTTTAGTATTATCTACGTATTTTTCTAATTCTCTAATACACATAGAAGTTGTTTCATGAGTTCCTGTTCCAAAAGCCATTCCTGGATCTAATTCTATTATTAAATCACCTTCTTGAGCTTCGTAATCTTCCCAAGTAGGTTTTACTACTATTTTTTGACCTATTTTTGTTGGCTTATAGTATTTTTTCCATTCATTTGCCCAGTCCGATTCATTTACATTGCTTAGAGATACTGTTCCTTCTCCTATATCTAATCCACAAGATGGTAATAAAGATATTTTAGCTTTTATAGTTTCAACAAGTTCTAATACATTTCTTTCTTCAGGTATATACGTTTTTATTAATACCCCATCTTGATTACTTTTATTGAATACTTCTTCTTCCACATAATCCCAATCTAATTCATTTTTTTCTTGGAATAAGAAATCTTTAGGGTCTTCTATCATTACCCCGCCACATCTTTCTTCTAATAATATATTACTTATAGCTTCTACAGCCTCTGTAGTCGTTTTCACTGTTACTTCTGTCCAATTCATATGTAAACCTTCTTTCAATATTTAATACTATTTTTCATGAATTTTATTATATCATAATTATTCTCTTTTATAATATTGTTTTATACATATAATACTTATAATTACACAAAAATCCTCCCAATTAATTTTGGAAGGACTTTTATTTGTTTGCATTATTTATTTTTTTTCTTTATTCCTTTAAAAAATCCGTCTATCTTGTCACTGAGACTTTTTTGCCTTTCATGCACCTCTTGGCCACACTCTTTTGCAAATTGTCTTACTAAGTCTTTTTGCTTTTCACTTAAGTTTTTAGGTACTTCAACAGTTACTTTAACGTATTGATCTCCTCTAACATTTGATCTTAGTTTTGTTATACCTTTACCTTTTAGCCTAAATACTGTTCCAGTTTGAGTTCCTTCTGGTATTTCATATTCAACTTTACCATCTAGAGTTGGAACTTGTATTTTATCTCCTAATGTAGCTTGTGCAAATGTTATAGGCATTTCTAAATAAACATCATATCCTTCTCTTGTAAAGATTGAATGTGATTTTACATCTACTTCAATATATAAGTCTCCTCTTGGACCACCTCTAGTTCCAAGCTCACCTTGACCAGAAAGCTTAATCATTTGACCTGCATCTATACCTGCTGGTACATCAACTTCTATAGTCTTAGTTTTTCTTATGCTTCCTTTTCCATGACATTTAGTACATGGAGAATCTATAACTTCTCCTTCTCCATTACATGTAGAACATGTTCTTGTACTAGCTATATTACCAAAAGGAGTTCTTTGAACTGATTGAACTTGACCACTACCATTACATGTAGGACAAGTTTTTTTAGAAGTTCCCGGTTTTGCACCACTTCCGTTACACGCATCACATTCTTCACTTCTATTTATTTTAACTTGAACTTTTTTACCAAATGCAGCTTCTTCAAAAGATATACTTATTCTTTGTTTTATATCAGCACCACGTTCTGGACCTCTTCTTCTTTGACGGCCACCTCCGCCAAATCCTCCACCGAACATATCTCCAAATATATCTCCAAATATATCATCAAATCCACCAAATCCTTGGCCTCCGAAACCTCCAGCTCCACCGAATCCTTGGCCATTTACACCTTCATGACCAAATTGATCGTAGTTTCTTCTCTTAGTTTCATCTGATAATACTTCGTATGCTTCATTTATTTCTTTAAACTTTTCTTCAGCCTCTTTATCTCCAGGGTTTCTATCTGGGTGATATTTCATAGCTAATTTTCTATAAGCTTTTTTTATCTCAGATGCATCCGCACTTTTACCAACACCTAAGACATCATAGTAGTCTCTTTTAGTACTCAAGTTTTGTCACCACCTTTATATTACAAAACAATAGCTTGTAGAATATTAAACTACAAGCTATTATTAATTGTTTTAAAACAGATTAATATCCTTTATTTATTATACACAATTAGTATGTTTTTGCAACAAATTCAAATCCTATACTTCTTTGAAATCTGCATCTACAACATCATCATTTGATTGAGTTTGCTCAGCTTGTTCTCCACCTTGAGCAGCTTGTTCAGCTTGAGCTTGTTGATACATTTGCTCAGATATTTTATGGAATTTATTCATTACTTCATCTATAGCTGATTTTATTTCTTCAGCAGTTGCAGATTCTTTATCTTTTACTTCTTTTAATGAAGCAACAGCAGCTTCTATTGCAGATTTATCATCAGCATTTACTTTGTCGCCAAGTTCATTTAAAGTTTTTTCTGTTTGATATATAGTTGAATCAGCTTGGTTAACTGCTTCTATTTTATCTTTTTTAGCTTTATCAGCTTCAGCATTCATTTCAGCTTCTTTAACTTTTCTTTCTATTTCTTCTTCAGATAAGTTAGTTCCTGAAGTTATAGTAACTTTTTGTTCTTTTCCAGTTCCTAAATCTTTAGCAGTAACGTGAACTATACCATTAGCATCTATATCGAAAGTAACTTCTATTTGAGGTATTCCTCTTGGTGCTGGTGGTATTTCTGATAATTGGAATCTACCTAAAGTAGTATTATCATATGCCATTGATCTTTCACCTTGAAGTACATGTATATCAACAGCAGTTTGGTTATCAGCAGCAGTTGAGAATACTTGAGATTTCTTAGTTGGTATTGTTGTATTTCTTTCTATTATTTTAGTCATTACGTTCCCCATAGTTTCTATACCTAAAGATAATGGAGTAACATCTAATAATAATAAGTCGTTAACTTCACCAGTTAAAACACCAGCTTGTATAGCAGCACCAGCAGCAACACATTCATCTGGGTTTATACCTTTGTGAGGTTCTTTTCCTATGAATTTTTTAACAGCTTCTTGAACAGCTGGTATTCTTGTAGATCCACCTACTAGTAATACATCATCTATTTCTGATACAGAAAGTCCAGCATCAGCTAAAGCTCTCTTAGTTGGTTCCATAGTTTTTTCTACTAAGTGATGAGTTAACTCATCGAATTTAGCTCTTGATAAATCTATATTCATATGTTTTGGTCCGCTTGCAGTAGCAGTTATGAATGGTAAGTTTATGTTTGAGCTCATAGTTGAAGATAATTCTTTTTTAGCTTTTTCAGCAGCTTCTTTTAATCTTTGAAGAGCCATATTGTCGTCTCTTAAATCAACACCTTCAGCTTTTTTGAATTCTTCAGCTAAGTAATCTATTATAACTTTATCGAAGTCATCTCCACCTAATCTGTTGTTACCAGCAGTAGCTAAAACTTCGAAAGTACCATCTCCTATTTCAAGTATAGATACGTCGAAAGTACCTCCACCTAAGTCAAATACTAATATTTTTTTGTCTTGGTCTAATTTATCCATACCGTATGCAAGAGCTGCAGCAGTTGGTTCATTTATTATTCTTTTTACTTCTAATCCTGCTATTCTACCAGCATCTTTAGTTGCTTGTCTTTGAGCATCTGTAAAGTAAGCTGGAACTGTTATAACAGCTTCTTTAACTGGTTGACCTAAATAACTTTCAGCATCAGCTTTTAATTTTTGAAGTATTATAGCTGATATTTCTTGTGGAGTATATGATTTACCTTCTATGTTAACTTTGTAATCAGTACCCATATGAGTTTTTATTGATATTACAGTGTTATCAGCATTTGTAACTGCTTGTCTTTTTGCAGGTTCCCCTACTATTCTTTCTCCACCTTTTGTAAAAGCAACTACTGAAGGAGTTGTTCTCATACCTTCGTTATTTGCTATTATTTGAGGTTCTCCATTTTCTAAAACGGCAACACATGAGTTTGTTGTACCTAAATCTATTCCTATTACTTTTGACATAATTCATTTCCTCCTTAATACTTTATCTATTTAAATTTAATTTATTTGTAAATTCAATTAACAAGAAACTTTAACCATTGTTGGTCTTATAACTTTTGTTTTAAGTTTATATCCTTTTTGTAATACCATAACTACTTTATTAGCTTCTACACCTTCTATACTTTCTTGCATAACAGCTAAATGTAAATTAGGATCAAACTCCTCATTTATTGCAGCTATTTCTTCTACACCAAATTTTTGTAAAGAATCTATTAATTGTTTATGTACAAGCTCTATACCTTTGTACATATCATCTTCTTTATCTGAGCAAGCATCCATGGCTCTTTCCATAGAATCTAAAACTGGTATTAATTCGTTAATTATTTTTTCATTAGCGAATAATCCTATAGTTTCTTTTTCTTGCTGAGTTCTTCTCATATAATTTGAGTATTCAGCTTGAAGTCTTTTATATTTATCATCTTTTTCTTCTATTTGCTTTTCAAGCTCTTCTATTTTGTCATTCATTTTCTTTTCTTCTAATTTAGAATTTATATCAGTTACATTTTCTTCAGATATAACATCTTCTTCAACTTGTATGTTATCCTGAGAGTCTTTTAGTACTTTTTCTTCATTAGAAGAAGCGCTATTTTCTTGTTTTATCTCATCTTGATTTATGTTATTTTCCAAGATTTACACCCCTCAGCTTAAAATTTATTTGATTTATTATTTAATAATATATTCATATAATTTATTATGGAATATATTCTAGAATAATCCATTCTTGTAGGTCCTATGAAACTTATACGACCAACCAAATCTTTATCGACCTTATATGTGGCTGTTACTACACTACATTCTTGAGCTTGTTCACACTCATTATCACTACCGATAACAATTGTGGCATTATCTTTTAATATCCCTTTTGATTTAACTATTTTAGCTATTGTCTCTTTAGTCGCTAACATATCCAAGAAAGACCTAGCCTTTAGAACATCATTAAATTCTGGATAATTAAATATATTAGTAGCTCCATTTAATGTCATTGAAAGTTCCTCATCAGTAGCATTTGAATTTAACATATTCAATAGTTGATCTATAATAGATGAATATTCTCCTATTTCATATTTTATATATGCTATTAATCTGTCATCTATTTCTGTAATTGTTTTACCTGAAAGCTTTTTAGTTAAGTTATCAGAAATCAAATTCAACTTAGCTTGATCTAAATCAATTTTAGCATTTAAGCTTGATTTTTTAATATCTCCATCGTCTGTAACTACTATTAATAAAATTTCACTTTCATGCATTCTAACTAATTGGATATGCTTTATTTCACTCAATAGTGACAAATGTCTTGTCATAGCAACTGTAGTATAATTAGTTAGTTGAGATAACATCTTTGATGTTTCATGTATTAAATCTTGTATATCATTCATATTACGATCTACACATTTTTGAATTATCTCTTTATCATAGTCACTAATTTCTGTGGTATTCATTAGAGAATTAACGTAAAGTTTATAACCTTTTTCTGTCGGTATTCTACCTGCAGATGTGTAAGGTTGAACTAAGTAGCCTAACTCTTCTAAATCAGCCATTTCATTTCTAATAGTTGCTGCACTAACACCAAGGTTATATTTCTTTGATATTGTCCTAGATCCTACAGCTTCAGCTGTTTCTATATAATCTTTAACTATTGCTTTGAGGATATTCATTTTTCTTTCATTTAACTCCATTTTTAAATACCTCCCTCGCTGTTAGCACTCACTATCTACGAGTGCTAAAAAGATTATATATATTATATAACACATTTAAATTTTATTGTCAACAGTTTTCAGATTATTTATTTTCTTATTTTATAAATTCTACAAAAACACTATTAGATATTTCTTTACCTTTTTGTGTCAACTTCATTCCCGTCTCGTTTATATCTATCAATTGTAATTTTGTTAGTTTTTCTATTTCATTTTTATATTCTTCTAAAAAATTAAAATCATATTTATTTTTAAAATCCTTAAATTTTATACCCTCATTCATTCTTAAACCTAAGAATATACTTTCCTCTATTTTATCTTTAATACTTAACTTTTCTTCCCACTCTATAGGTTTTTTACCATTTAATATTAATTCTTCATATTTATCTATTTCACATAAGTTATTATATCTTATTTCATCTAAAAATCCTGATGCCGATGTTCCAATACCAACGTAATTTTCACACTTCCAGTATAAGATATTATGCTTACACTCAAAACCTTCTTTTGCATAATTTGATATTTCATATTGATTATATCCATGAGATTTCAAATAATTTATAGTATACTCATACATTTCAATATCTGTATCTTCGTCTAATAATTTAAATTCTTTTCTTTCATACATATCAAACAATTCTGTATTTTCTTCTAAAATTAAAGAGTATGCAGATATATGAGTAGGATTTAAATTTACTACTTTTTCTAAACTTTCCATCCAGTCTTCTTTAGTTTGATTTGGCAATGCATACATCAAATCAATATTAATATTGTCAAAACCAACCTTTTTTGCTTCATGATAATTTTTTTCAAATTCTTCAAAAGTATGTATTCTTCCTATGTATTTTAAATGATGATTTTGAACAGCTTGAAGTCCAATACTAAGTCTATTTACTCCACATTTTTTCATAGTTTTTAATTTATTTAATGTTAATGTTCCTGGATTACATTCCATAGTAATTTCAGCATCTTCTTTTATTTTGAAATTCAAATTTATATTATCAAATAAAATTTTGATTTCTTCTTCATTTAGTATACTCGGTGTACCTCCACCTACAAAAATACTATCTATTTCTTTTTGTCCGATTTTTTCTTTATATAATTCCATTTCTTTTGATAATGCACTTAAATATTTTTTCTTTTCATCTATATTAAGTTTAAAAGAATTGAAATCGCAATATTTACATTTTCTTACACAAAACGGTATATGTATATATAAACCTAACATTTAGTCACCTCTTTTTGTCATTTTACATAATAATTATTATATATTATTATTCTTACCATATAAAATAAAATCTAGGTCTTTTTCTAAAAATAAATATATTAATTCCTTACAATTAAAAAAGGCTGTCGCACATTTTTCATTCATTTGTGCAACAGCCTTTTAATATTTAATTAATATTTAACTTTGTATTCTCCACGTCTTCTATAATCAGCCCCACCAGATATTCCTTTTTCTTTATCTTTTATTATGGTCTGAATAGAACCATAGAAGATATTAGAATCATAGTAACTTAAAGAATATCCGTCAGCTTGCATTTCATTTATAAGCTTATCAGAAAGTTGTCTTTCAGTTAATATCTCTGTATTATTTCTAAATACAGTTCTAGGCTCGTTTATAGATTCTTCTATATTTTTATTAAACTTGAAATAGTTTAATAATACTTCAGAAATAGCCTGTGGAATAACATTTCCTCCTGGAGATGCTATACCCATTATGAAATTTTCACCTTTTCTTATTATAGTTGGTGCTATAAATGTTCTAGATCTTTTCCCTGGTGCATAAGCATTTATAGAATGGGCATTTTCATTAAAGTGACCTACAGAGTCATTTAAGAAAAATCCGCCTATAGTTATTTGTGAACCAAAGAAATCACCTAATGTATTTGTACAAGACACAACCATACCATCCTTATCTGTTACAACAAAAGCTGTAGTATCTTCACTTTCATCTTCTGTTATATCTTCAGTGTATTTTCTTTCATATAGTCTTTGTACATATTTATCTTTTACATATTTCTGAGAATCAACATCTTCAAAGTTTGGATCTGCAATATGTGCCATTCTATTAGTATAAGCAATATTGACGATTTGAGACATTTTCTTTAAATATTCTGTTTGATTACTTGCAAAATTTTCAACATTAGCATATTCAGCCATTTTCAATATTTGTATTAATGTAGCTCCACTAAATGGTGCTGGTGCTGTTATAACTTCATACCCATCAAATTCACCAGTTATCGGTTCTAAAATATCTGTTTTATAACTAGATAAATCTTCTTGTGTTAATTGTGTTCCTGAAACCAGTTGTTGTCCTATAACTCCATTATAGAAAGCATCCGCTCCGCCTTCTTGAATAGATTTCAATGTATTTGCTAAATCTAATTGAACTATAGTCGTTCCTTCACTTTTAGGTTCTCCATCTTCATTATAAAATACAGATAGATTATTCATGTCTGAATACCCTTTAAATATATTCAGTCTATTGTATAGATTTGTATCCATTTCAAACCCATTTTCAGCATAATTTATAGCTGGTTGTAAAAGCTCACTCATAGTTTTAGATCCATAAGCTTTATTTACATCTTCCATACCTTGTACAAAACCTGGTACACCAATAGCACTTATTTGAGTTTGAGAAGTTATAGGTGCCGTTTCTCTATAATTAAAGAATTTGAATTCATCATTTTCTGGTGAATAAACAAGCATAGCTCCTCCGCCACCAATTCCTGAACCATAAGGTTCTACAACACCTAATGTATAAGATATTGCCACAGCTGCATCTACAGCATTTCCGCCATTTTCTAATACCTCCATCCCCACTTTAACTGCTAAAGGATTTGATGAGCTTACTCCATACCCCTCTAGACCATCTCTTTTTAATACCTTATTCATACCTACTGTAAACATAGATTGAATATTATCATAGAAAACTAAACTTAAGCCTAGTGCAACTGCCAATAGTACAGATGCAAATTGTTTCCACTTCAATTTTTTCAATATATTCTCTCCTTTTGATATTAATTTCCACTAGGGATAATTATTAAATTATCCCTTTTAGAATATAATATCCAAAAACATATAAGTAAAGCATAAAATTAATGATAATGTCAATAAATTAAAAAGTGTAATTTCTTTTCTATTTTTTTTATAAATTTGGATTTTTTCTTTTATAGTTAAATTTCTAGTCATATTTTCATCTCCTTAAACTAATTGAGCTACATTTAAGATAACAAAAACTACTAAAGAAACTCCTATTGTACTTGCTGCAGTAAGTTTTATACCTTGTTTGTAATAGCAGTTTGCAATTAAACCAGGTATTACTACTCCTACACCTTCAAGAATTCCTAAAGACATTCCCATTGATACATTTAATAAATCTAATCCTATTTTTAATAACATACATACCATAAGTAATGCTAAGAATCTTCTTCTTCCATACAATATAATAAATTTACTTAACACAAATTCAACTATCATATACGTTAATAAACTTATTAAAAATATTACTATTAAACTTTTAGGATTATCCATTGTAAGCGCTAAGTAACCAGGAACCACAAGCCCTCCTGGATTTATTCCGAATTTTTCTGCAAATAATAAGCTTAGTGTTAAACCTAAAATTATTGCAACATATAAATCTGTCGATATCATTATAGCCTCCTAATATATTTAGATTATATCTTTTTCTTTTATTGTTTTTTCTTGACTCATGCTTAAAAGTTTTTCTATAAATGGTTCACCTGTACCATGTATATTTCCTACACCATATATTACTCTATCTTTCATTAAAGGACTTATAGCTTCTAATATTTCATCTGGCGAAGCATTTTCTAAATCAATATAATTTTTTACATTTGGTAACATACCATTTTTAAATGCTGTAGCAATTGGTTCTGTTATTTCTCCAATTCCAACAAGTGTATGAGTTTGTATATTTGGGAATACATCTCTTACAAATATTTCTGTTCTATCAACTCTATCTTGTCTACAGTTCATTATTACTATAGGATCTTTTGAGTTGTAGTCCATTTCACATATTTTTGACCAAATATTTAAAGTTGATTGTGGGTCATTTGCTGCAAATCCATTTACAAAATGACAGTTTAATGATTCATCTCCAATTTTAGAAACTCTCATGGCACCTGGATCTGGATGGGCATTTAACATACCTCTCATACAAATTTCTTCATCTATTCCTAAAGCCTCACCTACAGCTAATGCTAAAGATGCATTATCAGGGAATACCATATAATCAAATTTAGATAAAAACTCACTACTTATTTTTGAATTATCTGCTACTATGACCTTAGTATTTCTTTCCTTAGCAACTTCTTTAAAATAGTCTAAATAAGGACTTGGTATAGTAATTAAGTGACCATCATATGGTATTGTCGCTGCAAATGCTTGTGCAACTTCATTTAATGTTGGCCCTAGTACATCCATATGATCTTCAAGAACATTAACTATTAAAACTATATTAGCTTCTAACATTCTAAATTGATATACCTTTTGATACTCTGGATTTACAGCCATACATTCACATACTAAGGCTTCTGCCCCTAAATCAGCTGATTTTTGTAAAACTTGTAATTGTTCACCTATATTAGCACCTTGAGGCTTTCTTATTATAGGCTCTTCTTCATCTTGGAACCAATAAATCATCCTTGCTTCTGTTCCTGTAGTTTTTCCTACTGTTTTATATCCTGCTTCAGTTAATATTCCAGTTATTAATCTTGTAACTGTTGATTTTCCTCTTATTCCGTTGATATTCACTCTTATTGGTATTTTCTTAACATTTCTCTTTTGAGCAAGTTGCTCTCTTATACCTAGTGTAACTAGAGTGATTATACACAATGCTATAATAATAATGGCTCATCCCTCCTATTTAATAATTTTCATCTTATTATTTTCATTCACACCCAGTTTAAATATAAAATATATTTATTTTTTATATAATATTATATAAAATTGAATAGCTATCATATTTCATAACATAATCAATGAATTATATCAAAAACTAATAAATACTAAAAGTATTTATATTAATTTTTATATAATTGATTTTGTAACAATATAAATATCTACACAATTCTACAAACTTCATACCTAAGTTTATAATATTTCTTATTTTTTTTCAATAAGCAATCTTATTAATTTGTTTTAATTTAACAATTTGCCGTGTTTTTTGCAAAAATAAAGGTAATTAATTGTATCAATTATAAACAAACAATTAATTACCTCATTTTATTTATTATATTTACTTATTTCACTAATCATCAAGTTTAAGAACTGACATAAACGCTTTTTGTGGTACTTCTACACTACCTATTTGTCTCATACGTTTTTTACCTTCTTTTTGTTTTTCAAGAAGTTTTTTCTTACGAGATATATCTCCACCGTAACATTTAGCAAGAACGTCTTTTCTAAGAGCACTTATAGTTTCTCTAGCAACTATTTTATTTCCAACAGCTGCTTGTATTGGCACAGCGAATTGATGTCTTGGTATTTCTTCTTTAAGTTTTTCACACATAGCTTTTCCTCTTGAATAGGCTTTACTATCGTGAACAATGAAACTTAAAGCATCCACTTGTTCTTTGTTTATTAATATATCTAGTTTAACAAGTTTAGAAGGAACATATCCTTTCATTTCGTAATCTAAAGATCCGTATCCTCTTGTTCTAGATTTTAAAGCATCAAAGAAATCGTAAACAACTTCATTTAATGGTAAATCATAATGAAGCATTACTCTTTTTTCATCTATATATTCCATGTGTAACATAGTTCCACGTCTTTCTTGGCAAAGTTCCATAACTATACCAACAAAATCTTTTGGAGCTATGATATCAGCTTTTACTATAGGTTCTTCTATCATTTGAATTTCTGAAACTTCTGGTAAGTTTGCAGGATTTTGAACCATAACTACATCTCCATCAGTTTTAGTAACTCTGTATATAACAGAAGGAGCCGTAGTTACTAAGTTAAGATTAAACTCTCTTTCTAATCTTTCTTGTATTATTTCTAAGTGTAATAATCCTAAGAATCCACATCTAAAACCAAATCCTAAAGCTGCAGATGTTTCTGGTTCAAATTCAAGAGCCGCATCATTAACTTGTAGTTTTTCTAAGCAATCTCTTACGTTTTCATATTTTTCACCTTCACCTGGATATATACCACAGTAAACCATTGGAGTTGCTTTTTTATATCCTTCTAAAGGTTCCTCTGTAGGATTATTAGCATCTGTTATAGTATCACCTACATGACAGCTTCTTATATCTTTTATACTAGCAGCTATATAACCAACATCACCTGCAGATAAACTATCAAGTTCAGTAGCTCCTGGTGCCATTACACCAACTTCTGTTACTTCGAATTTTTTCTTAGTATTCATCATCTCGATAGTCATACCTTTTTTAACTTCACCCTCAAATACTCTAACATAAGCTACAACACCTTTGTAAGCATCATAGTATGAGTCAAATATTAAGGCTTTTAATGGTTTATCTGCATCTCCAGTAGGCGCTGGTACATTAGCAACTATATCTTCTAATACATCCTCTATATTTAAACCACTCTTAGCAGATATTAATGGAGCTTCACTTGCATCAAGTCCTATTAAATCTTCTATTTCTTCCTTAACTTCATCTGGTCTTGCGCTTGGAAGATCTATTTTATTTATTACCGGTAATATTTCTAAATCTTGATCTAGAGCTAAATAAACATTAGCTAAAGTTTGAGCTTCTACACCTTGAGCTGCATCTACTACAAGTAATGCTCCTTCACAAGCCGCTAAACTCCTTGATACTTCATAGTTGAAATCCACATGACCTGGAGTATCTATAAGATTTAAATAATATTCATTACCATCCTTAGCTTTATATATTAATCTAACATTTTGAAGTTTAATAGTGATTCCTCTTTCTCTTTCTAAGTCCATGTTATCTAATAACTGACTTTTCATTTCTCTATCACTTACTAAACCTGTGTACTGTATTAATCTATCAGCTAAGGTAGACTTACCATGATCTATATGGGCAATTATACTAAAATTTCTAGTTCTACTTTGTTTGTCCACCTTTATTCCTCCTTAAATAAGTTATTATCATAAACTTTATTTTATAATATATCTGCATTTCTGTAAATAAGTACTGTATTACAAAAAAATAAGACTTATTTTTCAAGCCTTATTTTTTATTATTTTGATTTATTTTTATAATTTGTATTCTTTAATATTATATAATAATACAAAATATACTGTTCAAAATATATTTATATATTTCATAAGATTATTTTTACTATCATCACCTAATAACTCATTAATTCTATAATCAATCATAAATATACTACTAGTAGTAATAATTATCATAATAAATATAAATACAATCCTGCAAATTGTTTTATATTTTTTTTTACAGTTTTTATTATTTAATGTTTTTTCTAAACGACTCATATATACCATTTTTATTTTATATCTGAATAGTACTCATCTAATATATCTGCTATATATTTACATGTAGCCTGTGCTTCTTTAGTAGTCGTGGCATTATTTCCAACTTCTATTAACAAACCATTATCTGCTATATATTGATTAAATCTACCATATTGCTTAGTAACTACTGGGCAAACTAAACCTGGATATTCCTTCTCAGCCAATGCAGTTATTTCTTCTGCTTGCCTTTTTAGTTCCGACACATTACTATTTCTTTGACCAACTACTAAGAAAAACTTAGCGACCGTCTCTCCTTTTATTTTAGTAGTATATTTATCATGCACTGTTTTTTTTGCTTGAGCAGTACCTACTTTTTGTCCATCTCTATGTAAATCTATAGATACTTTAATAGAATTATATTGGGATAAAATAGATTTCATAGTTTTTGCACTAGTTGCATAGGCATTATTATATGATAAGTCATTATACTTAGTAGTATGAACTACTCCCCACCCTTTTTGTGATAATTCTGTTGATAAAACACTTCCCACAGACATAACTGAATGTTCTATATCTGCAGAGTGATAATTGTTTTTAGGAGAATCTGAGTATGTTTCACTACTATGCGTATGATAAATTAAAATTTGAGGCTTGTCCTTAGTTACCCTTATATCATTTTTATAATTTGAGTCAATTAAATTATTTGCTTCTTTTGATTCATTTTCTTCTTTAGTGTTTGGTTTATTTTCTTCACCAACATAAATATTAACAAACTCCTCATCGTCTTTTTTATTTGTTTTATCATTTATATTATCCGTATATTTTATATCTCCTTTTGAATTATTATCCTCATTCTCTATTACATTAACTTCAGGATAAGACAGTTGCACCAAATATTTTAATATATCTTCTTTATCTAAGGCATAAGACATAGTAGGTAAAATACAAACTATTAAAAATCCAATTTTCATAGCTTTTATTTTATTTTTTATCATTCAAATTCCTCCTTGTTACGAAGTTCTCCCTGGATGAAGAGATTTATTCAATCCTTCACTAATTATTATGGCTAAATTTTCTATAGTTTCATCTATATCCTTAGGTGTTACTATTAAGTTTTTATCATACGGGTCTAGTGAATCTCTAATTAATTGATATTTTTCTTCTTCTTTTAGTTGATGAAGCATCTTATAAAATACCTCACCTTCATTAGATTGTTGCATTAAATTATTTATAGCCATATCTAACACATCACTAGTTAATGTAGCTGCATCTACTACTGTAGGTACACCTATAGCTATAACATCTACACCTAAGTACTCTTTATTTAAAGCTTTTCTTTTATTACCTACTCCTCCACCTGGAGAAATTCCAGCTGTTGATATTTGAATAGTAGAGTTAACTCTATCCATTTTTCTAGAAGCTAGCGCATCTATAACAACTACTCTATCAGGCTTAATAGTGTCTACTATAGACTTTACAGTCTCACTTGTTTCTAATCCTGTAACTCCCATAACCCCTGGACTCAAAGCAGCAACTTCTGTAAAATCATCATCATAATCTTTATTATAATTTTTAAAAATATGACGTGTTACAAGAGTTTTTGATACAGTTTTTGGGCCTAATGCATCTGATGTTATATTCCAGTTACCAAGTCCAATCACTAAAGTTTTCTTATGTTTTTCTGGACCAAAAATATCTTTAAGTTCATTTACTAAATAATCTATTATTTGATTTCTTGATTCATCATCGTCATATTTCATTAATTTACTCTCTAATGTCACATATGTTCCTATTCCTTTATTCATTATCTGTGAACCTTGTTCATCTAATACATCAACTCTTGTTACTATACAGTCATAAAGTTGTTTATTTACTGTTTTAACTCCTGGTATTTCACTACTATTACTACTTTCTTCAATTATTTCTCGAGCTTCTACAGCTAAGTCAGTTCTAATTTTTATCATAGTTTCCTCCAGTATATAATTAAATGATATTATTGATTATTGACATGTAATAACATTTTAAACATTATTTATCATTTTTATTAGTTTTATGAATAAACATATAAATTATTGTGAAATATTTTTATATATGATAAAGTATGTGATGCACGAAAAAAACAGTTAGCAAATTATATTTAAGTAATAAATATTAACTCTTGATTTTTATATTTATTTCTGTTAAAATCTAATATGTTGACGATGAGAATAATTATATTTACGAGGAGGTGTTTTTCGTGGCAAACATAAAATCAGCTAAAAAGAGAATAAAAGTTATCGATAAGAAAACTGCTTTAAACAAAGCTAGAAAATCTCAATTAAAAACTGCTATAAGAAGATTCGATGAAGCTGTTACTGCAGGAAACAAAGAAGAAGCTACAGCTAGATTCCAATATGCTCAAAAAAGAATATACCAAGTAGCATCTAAAGGAACTATACACAAAAATGCTGCAGCTAGAAAAGTTGCTAAATTAGCTCAAAAATTAAACGCAATGAACGCATAATAACAGTTTAATTTTTATAAATTTAAACCCTTGATTTTTATCAAGGGTTTTTTATTATCTCAATAACTTTCACAAATAAAAAAAGTCCTAGTTTTTTAACCAAGACTTTTAACTAACATTTCTCTGACAGTATTTACTTACTAAAATTTCAACTGCCAAAGTATCTTTTATTAATCCATTTTTTATTTTAAAGTCATTTTCCAAGATAAAATTCAACATATCGATAATTATCTCGTCAGAAAAGTTACGACTTTGTTTTAATGCTTTATTAACTATAAATTGTCTAATACTTAGTTTTTGACATATCTCATTTACAGAAATCCCTTGCATCTGTAATTGCTTAACTTGTAATACAGTTTTAAATTGTCTACTTATCATAGCGAATATACCTAAAACAGATTCCCCCTCATTCATCATATCATTTAATATTTTTATAGCAGAAGAAGAATTTTTTTCACCTATATAATCTATTAATTTAAAAATATCATTTTCTATTTTTTTTTGTGATAGTCTATCTATAATCTCATTACTAACTTTATTTTCTTTACCAACAAAGGAGCTTATTTTAATTATTTCATTTTCTAAATCAGAAAGAGTTTTTTCACTATTTTTATCTCTATATCCTTGTGATTCTATAAAGTACATAACTTGAGCATTTTCTATTATAGCTCCAAAACTTTCAAACTTTCTCTTTGTCCATTTAAATAAATCCATATCAGAAATTTTATCACAATTAAATACAATTCCTTTTTCTTGTATCTTCTTAACAATTTTCTTTCTTTTATCAACTTCTCCGTATACAACAAAAACTAAAACTGTACTTTCTGATATGTTATCTAAATAATCAATAAAATATTTTTCATCACCTTCTGAAAAATTCTTTCTCTTTCCTTTTAATAATTCAAAATCTTTTATTATGGTGATTTTTTTATCATCCATAAAAGGAAGAGTCTCTATAGAACTTAAAACTTGATCTAGTAATACCTCTTTTCCATCTATTATATCTAAATTAAAATCTATCATAGACTCATTTAGGCTTTCTTTGAAGTTTTTTATAGCATTATCAATTAAGTAATATTCTCTACCATATAAAAGATATATATTTTCAAAATTTTTATTTTTAATATTCCTTATAATATCCTTGTAATCCATTTTCTTGCTCCTTCATAATTTTTAACTCTCTATATATCATATATGAAAAAATTAAAATGTAATAAAAAGTTACATAAAATAATTTAGGATTGTCTATTTCAATATATGCTAATTTCGTCATTGCGAGTTTGTCTAATAAATAATATACCACAATAATAATGCTTTTGTTCAAATATGCTAAAATTTTTGATATTAAAATACTAAATTGGAACAAAATCATACTAATTATACTTAAGTTCATTATTATACCAATAAGAGGCACAATGATAATATTTCCAAGAAGAAATAATATTGGTATTCCTTTAAATACATAATATACAACTGGCCAAGTTAATATATTCGCACTTAAACTTATGGATATTATATCTATCTTTAAATATTTGTTTATTATTTTATAAAAATATATAATTGATAATGTAGCTAAAAATGATAACTGAAAGGAAATATTATAAATTATATAAGGATTATTTACAATTAAAAATGTTCCTATCAAAGATAGAGTACATATACCATCTCTTTTTTCTTCCAAAAAAATAGCCAAATACATAACAATAACAAATACTATAGATCTACTCACTGATGGAGAAAATCCCACCATTATACTATACAAAATCATTACAATAGCCAAAATTAACAACTTATAAAATCTATTAATTCCTTTTATCATCAAGACTACCATAGTACATAATACTCCTGTATGAAGTCCAGATATGGCTATTACATGACTAGTTCCCGTTCTAGAGAACATGTCTTTTTCTTCGTCACTTAAATACTCCTTTTGTCCTAATAACAAGGAATTAATAAAGTCAGATTTATCTTTATATAAATATCTAAATCTATCTCTAAGATTAAATTTTATCCGCCCTAAAAGGGTATAAAATTTATTTTCACCTATTACTGTATAGCCTTTTGCTGATATTACACCTTTGTATCCCATACTTTTCACATATCTACCATAATCAAAGTCATCAAAACTCATTTTATCTAAGGTTTTTATACTTCCATTTATTTTAACTATTTTACCTATTTTTATGTCTAATTTTTTACTGTAATCATTTACTAAGTAATTTTCGATTTTATATTGGTCATATTTAGTTTTTTCAACTTTATCATTTACCACACCTTTTATTGTAATTTTCTTCGTATGTGTAATATTGTCTAAAGGTTTGTCCTTTGTATAAATAAAAGATATGAATAATAAAAATATGAATAAAATTAATAATGGTCTTCTCATCTTACCTCCCAAGTTTATATTCTTATATTTTTATTATCATCATCTTAATTTTTTTCAAACAAAAAAGACAACATATAGTTGCCTCTTTATTTTATACATATTCATTTATATAATTATTTTTCTTAATAAAAATCAAATCTAAAAAGTCTATAACTTTATTATTTTCCTCTAAGTTATTTAATAAATAAGCCTCTTTTCCATTTATATAAGAAAATGCTAGTTGAGATATAGTATTTATATCAAATTTTACATCATAATCAAAGTCACCAGCTTCAACGCTTAGTTTATTATTTTCTAAACTAACTTTAAATATTTTATTATTTTCATTTATATAATCATCTTTCACACAAATATTTATGCTAGCTTTCTTATTACTTTCTATATCTAAATCTTCTAAGTATTTTTTTAAGTTTATTATTCTGCCCATCATAAAAGGTTTTAATTTTATAGTTATATTTCTTGGATTAGCTAAAATAAATCTTATTTTATCATCTATTGTTGAAGATATAACAACCTTTTTACACTGAGTATTATGATTGTATATAAATTTTAATATACCTTTGAGAGTATTTATATTTTTATAATATAATTCCCTTACAAAAATACTGTCTCCATTTATAAAGTAGATTATATATCCATCACTTTCATAATTTTTATGAATATAAATATGACCATCTTCACTTTCTACTTCTTTAAATAAATTTTTATAGTACTCCTTATTTCTAATAACTGTACCATTTAGATTTTTCAAGAAAGATGTTTCTATATTTATCATTTCTTCAATATCATTTAATTTAGCTTTCTTTAAACTACCTTCAGATTTAAATCCTTTTAAATCTTCCATATCAATTTCATATTCTATTTGGTCATAACAATGTTCATATCCATATTTTCTATACAATCTATAGTCTATAGGCATTAAAATCGATACAAGTTGACCTTTTTTATATAGTTCATTTAAAGTAAAGTTCATAATATGTTTCATGTATCCCTTACCTCTAACTTCAGGTAAAGTAGATACTCCAACTACATAAGATGTATTATATACTTTATTATTTAATCTTATCTCATATTGGTTTAATTGAAGAGAAGAGACTATCTCCTCCTCTTCTTCAACTACAACTGTGTTATAATTCTTATATTTATTATTAAAGTAATAATCAGTGAATTTAGGACCATCGTTAAAACAATAGTTCCAAATTCCTATTATATTATCTTTATCACATTCCCTAGCAAACCTAATATTCATAAGTTTATACCTCTCTAACAGTATACTTTTCTACAAATCTTACCGGATGATAAGATAATTTTGCTTTTCTAAGTCCTTCTATACCTAAATCTTCTTCTCTATTTACAAATTCTACATTGCTAAATTCATTAACTAGGAATTGTTGATTTATATATGGATATAGTCCTCTAATACTTGGATTAGCTTTTTCTATATGAATTAAAGCCATATTAGGATTTATATATTCTCCCATAGTAAAAGCTTCTAATTTGCCATCTATAAATATACCCGCTATTTTAAGTTTATCTTTTATTACACTATAATTATTAAATAATTTTTTTATTCCAATAAGTTCTTCTTCCATATCATCAGTTACAGCATCATTTTCTTCTTTATTACTTGTCCATTCATGTACTAGCTCTATACATGCATCAAAATCATTTTCATCAAGTAATCTATATTCAAATCTTCCATCATATTCTTTTAAGAAGAAATTTATATGATTTCTCTTTTTAACGTTCTTTCTTCCTTTTAGAGTCCTCATGCTTTCTCCGTCATATATATAGTCGAATAAGTCTCTTTCTTCAGTATAGTCGAATTTTCCCGGGTAATTTTCTTTTAAAAATTCTACTACTTCTTTTGTTATTCCTCTGAAATAAATCTTTTTTTCCTCTTTTTCAAAATAATCTATTATATATTGTATAACCTTTTGCATATCTTCTTTTTTTGCTAAAGGTAGTATAGAGAATGTATTTCCTTCAGATTCCGCAACGATTACAGCAAATCCATCTCCTATATAGTAACCTGTCTTATATAAATGTTGCCACATGTATAATGTATTAAAACAATATTCACAGGCTTCATAATCTACTAAATCAAAATATGGATTAAGAAGTTCCCTCGATTCCATATCTATATTTTTAAATTTCATAATTTCCTCCTGTTTTCAGCTGAGATTTTATGTTATATTAACCTTAATTTTTATTATTAAATATTTTTCGACCTAAATTGCATTTAATATATATAATACCCTAATAAAATGTATATAAACATTCTATTTGAAATCAAATAAATATTTTTCTATTCACTGTACATGATATCACTTTTTATGAAATCATACAAAATTTTTTCATAGATTCTATTATACATCATTTTTTATTTATGTATAATAATCTAGATTTTACTTAATAATTATGAATAAAATATGAAGTTTATTTATTGAAGGAGTGAAGCTTTGAAGATAAAATTTAAATTTTTAATAATTATAATTTTTGTTTTAATATTCTGTGGTTGTGAGAAATACGATAATTTTTTATCTGTACATATTATAGATGTTGGTCAAGGTGATTGTATTTTAATTAAAACACCTTGTCATAAAAATATCCTTATTGATGGCGGAGATGAAGATAATAATAGAATAATTAAGTCTTACTTAAAATCTAAAAAAGTAAAAAATTTAGATATTGTAGTAGCTACTCATTTAGATAAGGATCACATTGGTAGTTTAGATTATGTAATAGAAAATTATTCAGTAAAAAAATTCTATATGCCAAATCAAAAAGATAATACTACTCACTATAAAAACTTAGTAAAAGCTTGTAGTAAGAAAAACTTAAAAATTGATTATCTTTCAAAGAACGATACTATAAAAATCGATGAAGATATGAAAATTCATGTACTTAGTCCTTCTTATATTCAAGATAACAATAATCTAAATTCTATTGTTTTTAATCTAAGTTATAAAGATATGGATTTTCTTTTTACAGGAGATTGCGAAGAAGAAAATGAATTAAATATACTTAATTCTTATAATTTAGAAGATGTTGACTTTTTAAAGGTAGCCCATCATGGCAGTAACTCTTCTTCTATAGATACTTTTATAGAAAAAACATCTCCTCAAATAGCAGCAATTTCTTGTGGATATAAAAATAACTATGGCCACCCTCATAAATCGACTTTAGATACATTACAAAAATATCATGTAAATACTTTTAGAACTGATATTAACGGAGATTTAGTTTTTTATAGCGATGGATATAAGATTTTCACTACAAAAAAATACGAAGTAGAATATTAAGCTAAGTTATATTACTTATATAACACAAAATCCAATATACTTCTTATATCCATCTCCATTTTACTTGATATTATATTAATTAAAAGCTCCTCCATAGCAGAAACAGTTGCAATAACGCATAATATATATGTATATACAAATGATTGTTCTAGTAAAAATGACATTGGATATAAAAATAGTAAAATTCCTGTAAACTTATTTGCATAAGTATGAGGCTCATATAATTCTCTAAACTTAAAGAGCGCAATTATTATGGCAAGTATTTTGATACATGCAATAATAAATATCCATATAGTAACCGTCTTTTCTAAATTAATAACTGGATATAAAACTATTATTGCAAAAACAATCATTATAAAATCTCCCATAGAATCAAGTTTTCCACCTATTTTACTAACTGTATTTGTTTTTCTTGCTATATATCCATCTAAAATATCACTTACTCCACATAAACAATAAATCACAAAAAAATTTACACTTAATGGTTTTGTAAAAAGTAGTGTAAAAGCCAAAAACATACGTGATACGGATATATAATTTGATATATTTTTCATCATACCTCACTATCCTTAATAATTTTAAAAGAATAACTTTTTATATTATTCCTTTAATATAAATTATAATATAAAAATAGCATTAACCAATTAATTTAAAGGCTAATGCTATTTTATATCTATTATTTATTTAGTAAATCATTTATAACTACAGAAGCTATTGTTAATCCTCCCACAGATGGTACAAATGAAGTACTTCCTGGGGTCACTTTTCTTCCATTCATTATTTTTTTCTTTAATTCTTGAGGTTGCTCTTCTGAATAAACAACTTTAAGCTTTTTAATTCTTCTATCTTTTAATTCTTTTCTCATGACTTTTGCCAGTGGACAAGTATGAGTTTTATGTATATCTGTAACTACTATTTTAGTTGGATCTAATTTATTACCCATTCCCATAGAAGATATTAATTTTAATCCCTTTTTTTTACACTCTTCCACTAATAATATTTTTGAAGTAACCATATCTATAGCATCTACTACATAATCATAATCTTCTACTAGTATTTCATCTGTAGTTTCTTTATTATATTTTTTCGCAATTGCTTTTATATTTAAATCTGGATTTATATCTAATAATCTTTCTTTCATTACATCGACTTTTAATTTACCTACTGTAGAATGTAGAGCTGGCAACTGTCTATTTATATTTGTTATATCCACATCATCAAAATCTACTATAGTTATGCTTCCTACTCCAGCACGAACTATGGCTTCTGCAGCAAAACTTCCTACTCCACCTACTCCAAATACTATTACATTTGAGTTTTCTAATTTATTTATACCTTCATCTCCAACAATAAGGCTTGTTCTTAGTGTAAAATCTTTCATATATAATGTCTCCTTGATTTTAAATAAATATTATTATAAATTATCTTTTATAATTTTTAAATAGTTTTTTATAATTATTTTGTTATAAATAATTATATTTTAAACATAATTATTTCACTAAATTAAAAGCCTTAAGGAGTTTATACACCTTAAGGCTTTTTTCTATTCAACAATATATATGTCTATTGTTCTTCTTCCCCAGCTATTACACTGAGATTCACTATTCATAAATATATCTATTTTATTACCTTTGATTCCTCCACCACAATCTTCTGCTATAAAATATTTACCAAACTGAGGTATATATACCTTAGTTCCGTATGGTATTATACTTGGATCTACTGCTATAGTTCCCCATTTCGGAACTGTACCTGTAGATGTTATACCATCGCCACTATATGCTGTAGCTGATACTACCATCTTCTTCCCTAAACTACTTTTTAAACTACTAGATTTTTTACTAGTGCTTTTCATTTTTTCCTTTTCCTTAGTTCCCTTTTTTATAACTTTATCTTTAGCTTTTTTCGTGATTTTTTCTTGTATTAATATTTTTCTTACTAATTGACCGTCTTCGTAGACACCTTCATAAACAAGCTCTTTAGTACCATTTTTACCTACTTGTAATACTTGCTTTTTACCTTTTCGTAAAGAACTATCATATTTTACAACTGTATCATAAGGTATATCCTCTTTTTCTACAATAGTTTTTTTAGTAACTCGCTTAACTTCTATTTCCATTCCATCTTCTAATGAAGCATCTAAATCTTCACTGATTATATCATTTTTATCATAATCTATTTCATTTTCATCTAATACACCTTGTACGTCTGATTGAAGTGAATTAACTTCAATTTCTTGTCCATCAACTATTAAAACAACTTCTTTATTAAAAGCGATATAATTTGTTGTTACAATCCCCATAGATAATAATCCAGATAACATAATAGATTTTAACTTTCTATTTATATAACTCAAACTATCTCCTCCTATGTTTTATTTAACTTTAAATCATTCGTCGAAAGTTATTTTGTAACTAAATTGTAACTCTTTATTTTAACATTGTCAACTTGACAAAAAACATAAAAAGTGCTTATCTAGTTATTACAACTATTTAAGCACTTCACTTTATGATTCACAATTAACAAAATTGTTACCTTTTATTTTTAACTATTTATATAATTCATAATTGTAAGATTTTATTCCATTGGCAAGACTGTATATATTATTAAAGCCATTAATTAGAAGAACCTTTCCCACTGTCATACTTTGGCTTCCAGCATTACAATAAAGAAGTATATCTTCATTTGTAACACTTCTAATATAGTCTAGATAATCATTTATTTCATTAGTTGGAATATTTATAGCTCCAGGTAAATGACTTATTAAATATGAATCTTTAGATCTTAAATCTATTATTAATTTAAATTCATTATTTTTTATTTTTTCACTTACTATTTTACTATTTAATTTATTCACTTTCATATATAACACCCTACCTCATTATAAAATATTATTTATATCGATAAGATGTTACAAAAAAATCTATTTTTTATATATTTGGTATTTGCCAGTCAATAGGTTCCTTACCTAACTTAATAAGTATGTCATTTATTTTAGAAAAATGTTTACATCCAAAGAAACCTCTATGAGCAGACAAAGGACTTGGATGAGGAGCTTCTAATATATAGTGTTTACTACTATTGATAAAAGCTTTTTTCTTTCTAGCATTTCCTCCCCATAAAACAAATATTACCGGGTCTTCTCTTTCATTTAATTTTTTTATAATTTCATCAGTGAAAATCTCCCATCCTTTATTTTGATGAGAGTTAGCTTCTCCAGCTCTAACTGTAAGAGCTGTATTTAATAACAAAACTCCTTGGTCTGACCATGGAATTAAATAACCGTTATTAGGTATAAAACATCCTATATCTTCTTTTAATTCTTTATACATATTTAATAGTGATGGTGGAATCTTAACACCTGGCTGTACAGAAAAAGCAAGTCCATGAGCTTGGTTTTCGCCATGATATGGATCTTGTCCTAAAATCAAAACCTTCGTATCCTTATAAGATGTATGTTTCAATGCTTCAAATATATTATACATATTGGGATATATAGTTCTATTTTTATATTCTTCTATAAGAAATTCTCTTAACTTCAAATAATAATCTTTTTTAAATTCGTCTTTTAATAAATCGTCCCAGTCATTTCCTAAGTTAACCATTTTTACCTCCAAGTCTATTTAGATATAACATCTTCTTCATCTTCATGATTGCTATCACTCGTTATTTTTATATGTACCTTATTAGGCAAACAAACTATACTTTTACTTGGTTTTTCAATAAAACCTTCATGTATACACACCTTATCTGGACAAGATGCTTCAGTAATTTCTACTCCATGATTATGAATTTTAATTAAATTATATCCTTTTTCACTCTCTATTTTTATTTCATCTTCATCATCAATATCATAAGTTTTATATAACTTATTATCAACATATATTTCTATTTTTTCTCCTTTTTTAGTATTTATAAAATAATTAATACTAAAAGTTACAGATACAATTAACAAAACAGCATATATTAATATAAAGTCTTTTTTCTTCAAGCTTCATCCTCCCAATCACAAATATTATTTATAAATATTTATGTTATAATTTAAATGTTAGTTTAAATATAACATAAATATTTGGAGGAATCATTATAATGAATAAAAAACTCTCGTTGATAATAATTACATCTATTATTATATTATCTTCTTTTTTTATAATAATTACCAATAAGAAAGAAAGTAAATATTCTAATACATATTATAACTTGGGAACTATTAATGAGATAACGCTATATAATGTAAAAAAGAATGATGGAGATAGGATTCTAAAAAAATGTGAATCAATCTTAATGGATATTGATAATAAAATGAGTTGTCAAATATCTAATAGCGAAATATCTAAAATAAACGAAAACGCTGGTAAGAATTATGTACAACTATCTGATGACACTTATTATGTTATAAAAGAGTCTATTAATTTTTCTAGTATTTCCAATGACACTTTTGATATTAGTATAGGGCCTATTATTGATTTATGGGGAATTGGTGCAGATAATGCTAAAGTTCCAACAGAAAAAGAAATAAAAGAAAAAATATCTTTAGTTAATTATAAAGATATACTTTTTGACGATGATACTAAATCTATAAAATTAGCTAAAAAAAATATGAAGATAGACTTAGGTGGTATTGCCAAAGGTTATGCTGCCGATAAAATATATAAATATTTAAAAGAAGATGAAAAATTAGACAGTGCCTTAATCAATTTAGGGGGAAATATTTATGCTCTTGGAACTAAGGAAAATAGTCAACCATTTTCCATAGGAATTCAAGATCCAACTAAAGTTCGTGGAAATTCCATAGGAAATATTAAAGTTACAAATAAATCTGTTGTTACTTCTGGAATTTATGAAAGATACTTAGAACAAAACAATAAAATTTATCACCATATGCTGGACCCTCATACTGGCTATCCTTTTGATAATAATTTAAGCAGTGTAACCATAGTTTCTGATAAATCTATCATATGCGATGCCTTATCTACTACAGCTTTCGGTTTAGGTATTAAAGATGGTTTAAAGTTAGTTGAAAATTTAGATGGTGTTGATGCTATTTTTATTACAAAAGACAAAAACATATACTTAAGCCATAACCTAAAAGATAAATTTAATTTAACAGATAATAGTTTTACAATTGTAAACAATTAAAATATAATTTATTTCAACAAAAAATTCTTCCCTTAATCAGGAAGAATTTTTTATTGAGTACAAATTAATTCTTTCATATCTTCAAACTTTTTATCACCAATTCCATTAACATTTTTAATTTCTTCAATAGACTTAAATTCTCCATTTTCACTTCTGTGATTTACTATTTTATTAGCAGTAGCCTCCCCTACTCCTGGTAATGTATCCAGTTCTTCTATTGTAGCAGTATTTATATTTATTTTAGAAGATTTTTGTGATGAATTATCAGACATACTTCCTTTGCTAATCTTCTCATCATCTACTGATTCTTCATTAACATTTTCTCCTATTTTAGGAATAATATAATGTTGCTCATCCTCAACTTTTATAGCCAAATTAACTTGATTTAAATCAGCTTTTTTAGTTGTCCCTCCCAACTTTTCTACTGCTGCAGCAAGTCTATCACCATCTTTTAATTTTACTATTCCTGGTTTTTTAATCTCTCCGCTTACATATACGGTTATTTCTTTACTACTAATATTTGTTTCTTCTTTTTTTATTTCTTTTGATTTTATATTTTCTTCAATTTTTTTATTTTCTTCTGTCAAAACATAAACATCTTCATTTGATACAAATTTGTCTTTTATAATTAATATAGCAGGGCAAATTAGTAATATTAGTAAAAACACCCTTATTTTTCTTTTATTCATCATTTTTTATACCTCCTTAATTTAATTATTAACAAAAATATGATATACTAAAATATAAGATTAAAATTGGGAGGTTATTTATGAAAAAGTTTTTATCTTTTATTCTCGCATGTCTTATTTCTATAACAACTTTTTCAAGTCCAGTCTATTCATTTGCTGATAGCAGCGATGTATCTATTTCTTCACCAAACTCTGTAGTATTAGATTATGAAACTGGTAAAGTTCTTTATGAAAAGAATGGAGATAAAAAAATATATCCAGCTTCAACAACGAAGATATGGACTGCTTATTTAGTTATAAAAAATGTCAAAAACTTAGATGAACCTGTAGAGATTAATAAACAACTTTATGTAGATGGTTCAAGTATGTATTTAGAAAAAGGTGAGATTTTTACTGTTAAAGAATTATTACAGGGGTTATTAATACATTCTTCAAATGATGCCGCTGAAGTATTAGCTGAATATGTATCTGGATCAACTGTTGAATTTGCAAAATTAATGAATAAAGAAGCAAAAGCAATAGGAGCCAATAATACCCATTTTAATAATCCTCATGGATTACCAGACAAAAATCATTATACTACAGCTTATGATATAGCTTTAATGGCTAGACAATCTATGAGTAACGAAGTTATTAGGGAAATAGTTAGTACAAAATCTGTAACTTTTGAAAAACGTGATACACCTACAAGCAGATGTTTTACAACTAGAGTATTCTATAATACTAATAAGTTTCTAACGTCAACGGAAAAAATCCAGTACAAAGGAAAGAACATAGATATAAAGTACGATATAGTAGATGGTATTAAAACAGGATATACTGATGATGCCGGAAGATGTTTATTATCAAGTGCTGTAAAAAATGGTATGAGAGTTATAAGTGCTGTATTTAAAGATTATGGCACTCAGGTATATGTGGACTCTAGAACACTTATCGATTATGCTTTTGATAATTATTACACTCAAACAATAATTAATAAGGCTGATTATACTAAAAGTAAAAGAGTTTTATTCACAAAAGAAAAAGAATTACTTTATGAGCCAGCATTTAACTATAAAGTCGTTTTAGAAAAAGGAAATCCTGTATCTAAAGATTATACTACTAAAATCAACTTAGACTATGATTTACCTATTAAACAGGGAGATAAAGTTGGTACACTAGATGTTTATAACGGAAAAACATTAGAAAAAACAATTAATCTAGTCGCTAAAAATGATTTAAATAGTATATTTGGATTTTTAACAGAAAATACAACGGTGAAATATTCAATTAGACTCGCTTTAGCTTTAATTACTCTATTTATATTATTCGTTATATCTAGAATAATTAAAAAAAGAAGAATAAGAAAAAGAAAATTGAGATATTCTAATAAAAGAAGAAGATAAAAAAC
>CAMBXR010000018.1 GCA_945871955.1 uncultured Clostridium sp.
AATTCTTAAAGAATTAATTTATTGTTAACCTACTGTTTAATTTTCAAAGTTCTTAAGTGGTGGACCATCAGGGACTCGAACCCCAGACCTACCGGTTATGAGCCGGGCGCTCTAACCAACTGAGCTAATGGTCCACTTTATTTGGTGCCGAAGACCGGAATCGAACCGGTACGAAAGTATAAGTTTCGCAGGATTTTAAGTCCTGTGCGTCTGCCAGTTCCGCCACTTCGGCATGCACCAATTTGGCTACGTCCTACTCTCCCAGGCGGTCGCCCACCAAGTACCATCAGCGCTCAAGAGCTTAACTTCTGTGTTCGGAATGGGAACAGGTGTATCCTCTTTGCTATAATAACCAAATTGTTTATTTATTTTTCAATCACAAGTATTATATTAACATTTTCAAAAGTATTTGTCAAATGTTTTTTCACACTTTTTTTGTTTTTCTTTTTTAGAAAAACTGACCTATCACCGAAGTGATAGTTTTCGTTTGCTCCATTTCCCTGGCGCAATAAATAATATACACTATATTCGATAATAGGTCAATAGTTTTTTATATATTTTTTTCATATTCTTTTTTTAGTTTTTCTATTATCTTTCTTTCAAGCCTAGAAATAGTCATTTGAGATATATTCAATTCCTTTGCTAGAGCTGATTGTGTCTTCTCTAAATAGAATCTGCCTTTAAATATTTTAATTTCTAATTCATTTAATGTTTCAATAAACTTTTCTAAGAAATCTTTATATTCGATATCACTAAAACTTTCTTCTTTATCAGCTATTTTATCCATTAATGATATATTTTCTTCCGAATCACTATTTGTAGTTGCATCTAAAGATACAGGTTGATATCCATAAAATGCTTCTAGGGATTCTAATACTTCCTCTTCTGTACAACCTATATAATCTGCTATTTCTTTTACTTTTGGATGTCTTTTATTTTGTTGCTCTAATATAACTTTAGCTTCACTTACCTTTTTACTTAGTTCTTGAACCCTTCTAGGAACTCTTAAGGTCCATACTTTGTCTCTAAAGTACTTTTTTATTTCTCCTACGATTGTAGGTGTAGCAAAACTTGAGAATTCAAATCCTTTTTCTATATCATATCTTTCTATTGCATATATTAATGCCAAAGAGGCAACTTGATATATATCATCAAATTCCACTCCTTTGTTAATATATTTTTTAGATAAGATATTAACCAAATATAGATGTCTTTCAATTAATATATCTCTTATTTCTCTACTTTTGTCTTTACTATAAATCTTAAAAAGCTCTTTAGTTTCCATATTTAGGTAATCCGTAGCATGAGCTACTCTCTTCATTACATATCAACTCCTAAATACTTTGTCATTTTTATACTAGTTCCTATTCCTTCTTTTGATTCAACTTTTACTTCATCCATTAGAGATTGTATTATAAATAATCCCATTCCACTTTCTTTAAGATTATCTAAATCTGGTTCACTTACTTCTTTTATATCATATCCTCTACCATTATCTATTATTTCAATAGTTAATCCATTTTCTATCATTGTATATATAATAGTAAATCTTTCTTCTAGGCTATGTTTTATTGCATTAGTACAAGCTTCAGATATTGCAACTTTTAAATCCTCAATATCATCTATGCAAAAACCTACTTTATTTGCAATTCCAGAAGTAGTTAATCTTATAATACTTACATACTCAGGATTTGCTGTAATTTCCATTTTTATTGTTTCGTAAGCCAAAACTATCCCTCCAATTTAAAAATCTTATCTAAACCTGTTATATTGAATATTTTTCTTACGTTATTCTTAGGTTTTTCTATATAAACTTCTTTATTATCTATTTTTAATCTTTTTAAAATACCTATCATTACACCAAGACCTGTAGAATCTATATAGTCTAAGTTTTCAAGATTTAATCTTATATCTATATTTTTTTCATCAACTATTTTATGTAAGTATTTTTTTAATTCATCTGCTGTAGATACATCTAATTCTCCTTCAAGAGAAACCCTCCAAGAATTATCTGTAGTATCTATCATAGAATCTATTTTTATTGACATCTGTCTACCTCCAATTTAATGAATTATTATTTTTTGAAGAATTTAAATACTTTAAATATGCTAGTAATCTTAGTCATTATATCTATTATCTCTCTAGCACTTTTAGTTATATGAGCTGTATTATCAATTATATCAGTCACATGTCTTTCATTAACATCAATTAACCTATTAGCTCTTTCTACAACTTTATTTGTACTATTTAGTACTTTGGCCAAATATATTGCTACTATAAAAAAGCTAGCACCAAATAGAACTGCTCCTATTTGCCAACCTAATGAATTCATTATTTATCTCCCTCTTCAAAACTTCTACTTATTAGTATATCTTCTTCTGATATTTCTATATTGTTATCTTCTATTATTTCATCTTTTATAGATATTATTTTTTCCTTAAATCCATCAAATGTTTCATGTAGAACATCTTTTGGATTGTCTTTTACTTCTTTAAATTTTTCTTTTGCATCTTTTATTGTTTCTGATCCTTCTTTAGGTGCAAGGCATACTCCTGCTACAAATCCAGCCACTGCTCCTAAAACTAAGTATAATCCCTTTTTACTCATAACACTTTCTCCTTTTACCTTTTTAATTATATTTTACAAGTTTATATGGAAAAAGAATAGGAAAAATCCTATTCTTCATCTATATTTATTTTGGCGATTGAAACTACATTTACTTCATCTTCTGTCTTCATAAGTTTAACTCCGCTAGTCACTCTACCATATATTGAAATATCTTCAACTTGTAATCTTATAAGTATTCCATCAGAGTTAATTATCATTATTTGATCTTGCTCATCAACCATTTCTGCTCCAACAATTTTTCCTGTCTTTTCAAATATGTTGTAAGTTTTTATTCCTTTACCAGCTCTACTTTGTAGTCTATATTCATTAATGTCAGTTCTCTTACCAAATCCATTTTCACTTACTACTAATAGTTCGCTACCTTCATCTGTTAAGTTCATAGATACTACTTTATCTTCTTGTGATAAAGTTATACCTTTTACACCCATAGCAGTTCTACCCATAGGTCTTATATCTGTTTCATTAAATCTTATAGACATTCCATTTTCAGTAACTAGAAGAATATCTTTTTCGCCATTTGTAATTTTAACATCTATTAACTCATCGTCGTTTCTTAAGCCTATTGCTATAAGACCTGATTTATTAATATTTTTAAACTCTTCACGTTTAGTTTTCTTAACTATACCTTTTTTAGTTGCTAATAATAAATATAGTTCTTCTTCACTTGTATGATCTACTGGTATTAGAGTAGTTATTTTTTCATTTGGTGCTAATTGTAATAAGTTAACTATAGCAGTTCCTCTTGCTTTTCTTTTTCCTTCTGGAATTTCGAATGCATCTAGTCTAAACACTCTACCTTTATTTGTAAAGAATAATAATCTACTGTGAGTTGAAGTCGTAACTAAATGTTTAACGAAATCTTCTTCTCTTGTAGACATTGCTGATATACCTTTACCACCTCTATTTTGACTCTTATAAGTGTCTAGAGGTACTCTTTTGATGTAACCAAAGTGAGTAAGAGTAATTGCGATTTCTTCATCATCAATTAAATCTCTCATATTGATTTCACCCTCAGCATGTCTTATTTCAGTTCTTCTATCATCTGCATATTTTTCTTTTATGGCTATTATCTCTTCTTTAATAACTCCTAAAAGTAATTTTTCATCAGCTAATATAGATTTTAAATATTCTATTTTTTTCATTAACTCACTGTATTCATCTTCAACCTTTTGTCTTTCTAATCCAGTAAGTCTTTGTAATCTCATATCTAAGATAGCTTGAGCTTGTATATCAGTTAAACCGAATTTATTCATTAAACCAGTTTTAGCTTCTGCAGTAGTCTTAGATAATCTGATTAAATTTATCACAGCATCTATATTATCTAATGCTATTCTTAATCCTTCTAATATATGTGCTCTAGCTTCTGCTTTATTTAATTCAAATTTTGTTCTACGTGTAACAACATCTTTTTGATGTTCTACATAGTAGTATAAAATTTCTTTTAGATTTAATACTTTTGGTACACCATTAACTAGTGCAAGCATTATTATACTGAAAGTATCCTCCATTTGAGAATGTTTATAAAGATTGTTAAGTACTATATTAGCATTAGCATCTCTTTTTAACTCTATAACTATTCTCATACCATTTCTATTACTTTCATCTCTTAAATCAGAAATTCCTTCTAATTTCTTTTCTTTTACTAGTTCAGCTATTCTTTCGACTAATCTAGATTTATTAACTTGATATGGTATTTCTGTAACAACTATTTGTTGTCTTCCTTTTGGTAATTCTTCTATTATAGCTCTTGATCTAACTTTTACCTTTCCTCTACCAGTTCTATATGCTTCTGCTATACTTTCTTTTCCCATTATTATTGCTGCTGTTGGGAAATCTGGTCCTTGAATATGGTTTATTAAATCATCTACTGTACATTCTGGATTATCTATTAAATGAACTGTAGCATCTATAACTTCACCTAAGTTATGTGGAGGTATAGATGTAGCCATACCAACTGCTATACCATTAGATCCATTTACTAAAAGGTTAGGGAATCTTGATGGTAATACTGCTGGTTCTTTTAAAGATTCATCGAAGTTCGGTACAAAATCTACTGTTTCTTTTTCTATATCTCTAAGTAATTCTAACGATAATTTACTCATTCTTGCTTCTGTATAACGCATTGCGGCTGGTGAGTCACCATCTACAGAACCAAAGTTCCCATGACCATCAACTAAAAGTCCTCTAGTTGAGAAATCTTGGGCCATTCTAACCATTGCTAAATAAACTGCACTGTCCGATTGTTATTAACGTTAAGTTTTTTATCTTAACCTCTGGAAGTTTCCTTCATTTTCATCGGCTGGTCAATTCCAACCCAGTCTAGCATATCTTTTCATGTTAATCTAATACTTATTTCACATCCAATATTAGCATGCTCGAGCCTCGTGGAAGAATTATATTCTACAATTGTAGGTTCATCTTCTATGCGTTGCGGCTGACTAATATTTTAACTTTAGCCTTCACCTCTGATTTCCATTTTAAAGGATTCCAGTTTTTTTCTCGAGTTTATACATGGCAATTCGTTATAGTTTAAAATAATTGTTTTGCTAAATCCATTTTTCTATCTAAATAAATAAGTGCATTTTTATAATATCTATTCACAAATTTTTTTAATTCTTCAGAGTTTCTTATATCTACTTTTTTTATAGTTTTATGTTGATAAATACGTGATTCAGATATATCTAAATCATCTAATATATATTTACAAACATCATAAGAACCTACTACTCCAAATCCTTTTAGATTTTTTAATATCCATCCATCTCCATCTATAATTCCTCTAATATAATGAGATTTTAAATTATCATTTATATTATAATAGGGTATTTCTTTCTCACTTTTTGCTTGAAATAATCCATACTTCTGTAAATTTTGGATAATATTCTTAGAATTTAATGTAAGTGAATATATAATATTCCCTACTCCTCCAATCTCTTCTTTAATTATATTCTCTTCGCATTGAACATAATTACAAAACTTAACTAAATGTCTTTTATCTATCGCTCCAAGTTTAAGATTTAGAAATCCTCTATTTTCATTTATATATCCATCTGCAAGAATAAATCCAAGCCAATAGGCGTCTTCTTCTGTTTCTATTACATCAAATAAATTTCTATTAAAATTTTGTCTATATCTTCTTTGTTGTGATTCATTGATAATCTCTAATTTGTATTTAAATGTTTCATTTTTATATCCAAATTTATTCTTTATATCTGTAAAAGTTACCTCTTTATTTGATATATAATATCTAATTGCCTCTTCTTCATTACTATCTAAGTAGTACCATTCATCATTGTATAAATACTTATATTTAGATATATCTATTTTACGATACTTAGATAATGTATGCCTATCAATATTAAATTCTTGTGATACTTTAGTTAAACTTATAGATGGGTTATTTATTGAATACTCTACAGCATCTATTATTTCTTTTTTAATTTTTTTCATGGTAAATAATATCCCATTTTCTTAAATTAGTTATAATATTTACCATATTTTAACTTAATATGCACTTTTCCTATTTATTAGCCTAATTAATTTGAAACTACTTAATGTTTAGACCATGTGGATGATACTTACCTAGTACATCTCCGACAATACGAGCAGATTTTCTGTACGGTTTGTCTGGAGTTAAATTTAATTCGTTCATAGAGTAAAGTATTCTTCTATGAACTGGTTTTAATCCGTCTCTAACATCTGGAAGTGCTCTACCTGCTATAACACTCATGGCATAGTCAATATAAGAGTTTTTCATCTCAGATGATATTTCAGTAGGGAGTATTCTTTTATTTTCTTCCACTTATACTCATCCCCTTTCCTATATATCTAAATTCTTAACGAATTTTGCATTTTCTTCTATGAATTCTTTTCTTGGCGCAACCTTATCACCCATTAACATAGAGAATACTTGATCTGCCATTACAGAATCTTCAATAGAAACTTGTAATAAAGTTCTTGTTTCTGGATTCATTGTTGTATCCCATAACTGCTCTGCATTCATTTCTCCAAGCCCTTTGTATCTTTGAAGCTCTACACCAGTTCTTCCTATTTCCTCTAATAAAACTTCTAATTCTTTATCTGAGTAAACATAGTATTCTTTCTTTTGTTTTTTAACTTTGTATAGAGGTGGTTGTGCTATATAAACATATCCTTTTTCTATAAGTGGTCTCATGTATCTATAGAAGAATGTTAATAATAGTGTTCTTATATGAGCACCATCCACGTCAGCATCGGTCATGATTACTATTTTGTGGTATCTTAATTTTTCTAAATCAAAATCATTTCCTACACCACATCCATAAGCAGTTATCATATTTTTTATTTCATCAGAAGATAATATTTTATCTAATCTTGATTTTTCAACATTTAATATTTTACCTCTAAGTGGTAATATCGCTTGCGTATGTCTATCTCTACCTTGTTTTGCTGAACCACCGGCAGAATCCCCTTCGACTAAGAATATTTCACTTTTCGCAGGATCTTTTTCAGCACAGTCTGCTAATTTCCCAGGTAATGAAGTACTTTCTAAAACGCTTTTTCTTCTAGTTAATTCTCTAGCCCTTTTTGCTGCTTCTCTAGCTCTTTGAGCTCTTAATCCTTTATCAACTATAGTTCTAGCTGTTGTTGGATTTTCTTCTAAAAATGCACCCAACTCTTCTACTGTTACACTATCTACATTACCTCTCATGTATGTATTACCTAATTTAGTCTTTGTTTGACCTTCAAATTGAGGTTCTGGTAATTTAACAGATATAACAGCTGTAAGACCTTCTCTTATGTCTTCACCAGTAAGGTTTCCTTCATTTTCTTTTATTAATTTATTACGTTTAGCATAGTCATTTACTGTTTTTGTTAAAGCAGCTTTAAAACCAGCTAAGTGAGTTCCACCTTCATGTGTATCTATATTATTAGCAAATGAATATATATTTTCTGTATATCCATCAGTATATTGCATTGCTATTTCAACAATAGAATCTCCTATTTTTTTATCTATATGAACTATATCTTCATGTATAGGTGTTTTTGTTTTATTTAAGTATTTTACAAATTCAACTAATCCGCCATCATAATGGAATTCTTTTTTACGTTCACTGTCTTTTCTTTTATCTTCAAATACTATTTTTATTCCTTTATTTAGGAAAGCAAGCTCTCTAAGTCTATGCTCTAAAGTTTCATATTTGAATTCTATTTCATCGAATATTGTTTCATCTGGCATAAAGTTTATTATAGTACCAGTATGATGAGACTCACCAACTACTTCTAATGCTGAAGTTGTTATACCTTTTTCATAAGTTTGTCTATATATTTTTCCATCTCTATATACATCTGCAACTAACCATTTTGATAAGGCATTAACTACAGATATACCAACCCCGTGAAGTCCACCAGATACTTTGTATCCTCCTCCACCAAATTTACCACCAGCATGTAATACTGTTAAAACTGTTTCTAATGTAGATTTTCCAGTTTTAGGATGAGTTTCAACAGGTATCCCCCTACCATCATCCTTTACAGTTACACTACCATCTTCATTTAAACTAACGTATATTCTATCGCAATAACCTTGTAATGCTTCATCTATACTATTATCAACTATCTCATAAACTAGATGGTGTAGTCCTCTTGGTCCAGTAGATCCTATATACATACCAGGTCTTTTTCTAACTGCTTCAAGACCTTCTAGTACCTGAATCTGACTTGCGCCATACTCTTGTTGTTTCATTTAGTTACCTCCATTCTGTATACTAATTACTTTACCTTTTTCTATATTAAAAATAGTAGTATTTTCTTTATTAAATATACTTTTGTGCGCAACTTCTGCTGTAGTTATGAACATTTGTACATCTTCTAAATTATCTACTAGTAATTTTTGTCTTGTTTCATCTAATTCACTAAATACATCATCTAGTATTAATATGGGATTTTCTCCAACTTCATTTTTTATTAGCTCTATTTCTGATAATTTTAATGAGATAGAAGCTGTTCTTTGTTGTCCTTGTGAACCATATAGTCTCACATCTAATTTATTAACAAATATGTTTAAGTCATCCTTATGAATGCCGTATCTTGTAGTCCTCACTTCCATATCATGACTTCTACTCTCAATTAATTTATTATAGAATCTTTCTTTTACTTCCATTACTGTATCTTCATCACTTATGTTAAGTTGATTTTTATAAGTAATTTGTAAATCTTCAATACCATTAGTTAATTTAGTATGCATAGCATTTGCTATATCAGAAATTTTCTTTATGAAATCTCTTCTAATTATATAAATATAACTTCCATAGGTAGATAAACTCTCATCATAAACATCTAATAAATTAGTATCTATGTCTCGATTTTTAAGGATTCTATTTTTTTGACTTAATATTTTATTGTAATTTATTAAATAATTATAATATTTGGGCATTATTTGACTTATTTCTTTATCTATAAATGATCTGCGTTCTCTTGGTCCATCCTTTACTAGTCTTAAATCTTCTGGAGAAAATATCACTACATTTAAGTTTCCAAGTAATTCTTGAATTTTTTGGATGTGTATTTTATTAACTTTGATTCCCTTTTTATTCTTTCCAATTGCAACTTCTATTAAACTATTGGTATCGTATTTAGTGTAGCTTCCTCCAACATACAGACTTTCCGTATCAAATTTAATAATTTCTTTATCTTTATTTGTTCTAAAAGATTTGCCAAAAGATAGCATATAAATAGATTCCACTATATTTGTCTTCCCTTGTCCATTTTTTCCTACTAAGAGATTAACTTTCTTATTAAAATCTATATACAGATTGTCATAATTTCTAAAATTAATTAATTTTAAGCTATTAAGCTGCATTAAGGGGACTCCTTTTTACACTACCTTTATTGAGTTTCCTTCAACTTCAATAAAATCTCCTGGTCTTATTTTTTTACCTCTTCTTGTTTCAACTTCTCCATTTACTTTAACTACGCCTTCTTGTATTAAGAATTTAGCATGACCACCAGTTGAAGCAATATCAGCAAGTTTTAAGAATTGGTCTAACTTAATAAATTCTGAATCTATAGTTATTTCTATCATATTTGACTCCTCCTATTTCTTATTAGTTAAGTATTTATTATACCATAAAAATAATAAAAACCCAACTAGATGCAGTTGGGCTCTTTGTTTTATATATTTGAAGCTATCCTTACAGGAAGTAATAAATATATATATTTAATACCATCAACTGGCTTAATTATACATGGATTAACATTAGTAGTAAATTCGATAAATATTTCTTCACTTTCTATATTTTTTAATCCTTCTAATAAATATCTTGAGTTAAAAGCAATATCTAAATAATCACCTTCTAATTCTAAATTTACTTCTTCGTAAACATTACCTTTCTCAGTGTTTGATGTTATTGCCATTGTATTATCTCTTATTGATAATTTTATTAGATTATTTCTTTCTGATTGGGATAATAAAGATGCTCTCTCTATACTGTCAAGTAAGCTTCTTGTATTTAATTTAATCCTAGTATTATGTTCTCTTGGAAGTAATTTTTTATACTCAATAAATTCTCCATCTAATAATCTTGTTATTATTTTTGTTTCGTTTATTATAAAAATTGCATTTTTTTCATCAAATCCAATTTGAACTTGTTCTTCTGTGGATAACAGACTGTTAACATCGTTTAAAGTTTTTCCTGGAATTATAACTTTAGCATTTGCATTTAAGTTTTCCACAGAACAGCTTCTTACTGCAAGTCTATATCCATCTATAGCTACTAAGCTTACATCTCCGTTTACTATTTCTAATAATTCACCCATTAATACAGGTTTTGTTTGATCTTGTGATATAGCAAAGACTGTTTGCTTAATCATATTTTTTAAAATATCTTGTGGTACACTGTATAAATTTCCTTCACTTACGTCAGGTAATACAGGATACTCCTCAGGGCTATCACCTTTAATTTTGAATTTTGAGTTTAAACAATTTATATAAACATTATTTTCATCATCTGTTTCGATTTCAACAAATGAGTCTGGTAATTTTCTTATTATATCTCCGAATAATCTTGCATTTATAACAATGCTTCCTTCTTCAGCTATTTCAGCTTGTGCATAAGTTTCTATACCAATTTCTAAATCATATCCAGTTAAAACTATTTGATCTTTTTTAGCTACTATTAAAATTCCTTTTAGTAAATCAAAGTTTGTTTTTGAGTTAATAGCTTTTTGTACAATGCTAATTTTATGAGCTAATAGTTTTTGATTACAAATTATTTTCAATGTGGATAACCTCCTCGTACCATTTTAATAAAAATATATATAAAAACAATAGTAGTTGTAGTAGTAGGTGTTGTGGATAAAGTGGATAAGTATATCAATACAAATAAAGCAAAAGATATTAACCTGTATATAAAATGTTAATATCTTATAAAAAACCTCTTAATTACATTGTGAACAAAATCTTAACAAAAAAAATATTAACATTACAATATAAGTTATTAACAGGCAAAATGTGAATAACTTAGCCTTTTAAATCTAAGATGATTTTGTCTATTTTTTCTTTTATTTGTTGATTTTCTTCTATATCCTTACTTATTTTATCATGAGCATGTATTACAGTTGTATGATCTCTTCCTCCGAATTCACTTCCTATTTTAGGTAATGATAAATCAGTAAGTTCACGACATATATACATTGCTATTTGTCTAGGATAAGCTATTGTTCTTGTTCTTTTTTTAGAATTAAAGTCGTCCATTTTTATATTAAAAGCTTCTGAAACTTTTTCTTTTATTCTATTTACTGTGATTTCTTCACTCTTTGGGTTAGAAATAATATCTTTTAAAGCTTCTGTTGCAAGCTCAAGAGAAATATTTTTATTTGTAAGAGACGAATAAGCAACAACTCTAGTTAGAGCTCCTTCTAATTCTCTTATGTTTGATTTAATGTACTTAGCTATGTAAGTCATTACTTCATTTGGAACATTTATGTTCTCTAACTGTGCTTTTTTTCTAAGTATGGCGATTCTCGTTTCGAAATCAGGTGGCTGAATATCTGTTATAAGTCCCATTTCGAATCTTGATCTTAATCTATCTTCTAATGTAGGTATTTCTTTTGGTGGTCTATCACTAGATATGATTATTTGTTTATTAGCTTCATGTAAAGCATTAAATGTATGGAAGAACTCTTCTTGAGTACCTTCTTTTCCAGCAATAAACTGAATATCATCTATTAATAAAACATCTACATTTCTATATTTATTTCTAAATTCTTCATTTTTATCATTTTTTATTGAATTTATAAGTTCATTTGTAAATTTTTCTGAAGAAACATAAACAACTTTTGGATCTTCTTGTTGGCACATTATATGATGTCCAATTGCGTGCATTAAATGTGTTTTTCCAAGTCCAACTCCTCCATATAAAAATAAAGGATTATATGCTTTAGCTGGAGATTCAGCTACTGCTACACAAGCTGCATGAGCAAATCTATTACTATTACCTATTACAAAGGTATCAAAAGTATATTTAGGATTTAGGTTTGGGTAACTTTTCTTGATAGCATTAGATTTATCTTCTTCATTAGTATCTTGTATTTCTTTTTCGTCTAAAATAAATTTAATCTGATATTTTTTTAAGGATAACTGACTTACACAACTTTCTATTAAGTTTAAGTATCTATTTTCAAGTATATTTTGTATGAATTCATTTGGAGCCAAAAAAATTAGCTCGTTAGATATTTGTTTTAAAGGTTTTATTTCTTTAAAAAAAGCATTAAAGCTTGCAGTAGATACTTCACCTTTTATTAGCTGTAAAGTTTTTTCCCATAAAGAAACTATATCCATAAGTATAAACCTCCGAACTAAATAATTAACATTTTCCACAAAGTTATTAACAAAAATTGACGAACGATGAGTTAATAAAAAATATAAATTATAACCTTGGGATAAAATGTGGATAATATGTTAATAAATAAAATTATTAAATATAATTTAAAAGATATAAACAGGTTGTATATAAACTTATAAATAGTAAAACATATAGTCAAAACTTTTTATTTACTCAATTATTGTCCAAGACATGAAAACTTATTCACAATTTAATCCACAGATTGTGAATAAGTTTAATATGTTATTATTTATTATTAACATTATCAACAAGTATATTTATAATATCAAAATATATGTCAAACTTCAATACGTTATGTACAAATTATCCACAATATTGTCGTATTGTGAATAATTTAATCAACAAGTGGCAAAAATAAATAAATTACCGTTATATAAAGGTATAATATATTGGTTTTGGGGAACTATTATTTCTATCAATGAAGAAATTAATACTTATTAACAGATTAATTTACACTTATATGGTTATAAAACACGTTGACAACAAATATAAAAGGATTTATAATAATATGTGTTATGTTTACTTTGACAGTAAAGTTATTATTTTTATAAACGGAAAAAAAATTGTGAAAGGCGGTGTAATATAATGAAAAGAACTTATCAGCCAAAAAAGAGACAAAGAAAAAAAGAGCATGGATTCAGAAAAAGAATGAAAACTTCTAACGGAAGAAATGTTTTAAAAAGAAGAAGAGCTAAAGGAAGAAATAGATTAACTCATTAATAATTAAAAAGGCCGCTATATAGTGGCCTTTTTATGTAATTTATTACATAGCTGTGTTTATGGAGGATATTAGATATGAACTTTAAAGAAACACAAGGCTTAAAGAAAGATTCGGATTTTAGAAGAGTTTATAGAAATGGGAAGTCTGTTGCAAATAGATTCTTAGTTATGTATACGCTTCCAAATAAATCAGAAAATAATCGTGTTGGAATATCTGTTTCAAAGAAAGTGGGTAAAGCCAACATAAGAAATAAGGCTAGAAGAAGAATAAAAGAATCATATAGATTAAATATTGATGGCAATATAAAAGTAGGCTATGACATAGTATTTATAGCAAGAGTTGCCATAAAAGATGCTGATTATATTGATATTGAAAAAGCAATGAAGCATTTAGTAAAAAAATCAAATTTATATTAAAACTATACATATTTTATATACCTATTTTAATGGAGGTCTAAAATTGTTTAACAAAATAGTATATATATTGAAGGAAATAAATACATACTTATCGAAATTATGTATTTATTTAATAAGATTTTATCAGAAATATATATCTCCTTTAAAAGGACCTACATGTAGGTTTTATCCTACTTGTTCTCAATATGCAATAGAGGCTTTCAAGAAATATGGATTATTTAAGGGTATGTATTTGTCAATAAAAAGGGTTTTAAAATGTCATCCATTTCATCCAGGGGGATATGATCCTCTAAAATAAGCATACTGTAGGAGGTATAGAATTGAATGCAATAAGTAATTTATTAGGACACGTACTTAGAATTATATTCGAATTTGTTAAAAATTACGGATTGTCTATAGTTGTTTTTACACTTTTTGTTAGATTATTATTAGTACCACTAATGATAAAACAAGTAAGATCTCAAAAAGCAATGCAAGATATCCAACCTAAGATAAAGGAAATTCAAGAAAAATATAAAAATAAGCCAGAAAAACAGCAAGAAGAGCTAATGAAAATATACCAAGAAGCAAAAATTAACCCACTAGCTGGTTGTTTACCATTATTAATACAAATGCCTATATTAATAGGATTATTTAATGTATTAAGAGAGCCTGTTACTCATGGAGTATTCCAAAGTGCAGCGGAATTTGCAAAAGCGGATACAGGTTTCTTATGGATACAAAGTATATCAAGCACAAATAATATAAGCTTGGCACTACTTTCAGGGATAAGTGCTTACTTCATGCAAAAAACTATGACTACTGGGGATGAGCAAACTGAAAATATGATGAAAAGTATGACGTATGTAATGACAGCTATGTCATTCTTCTGGGGATATACTTTCCAAGCAGGTCTTGCGATATACTGGATAACAAGTAACTTGTTCTCTATAGCTCAATATCAATTAATAACAAGTCCTTTAAAAGCTAAACTGGCTGATTCTAAGGAGGCAGTAGTTAAAGATGAAAAAGCAACAAAACTTAACGGAAATGCAGTGTCAGCAAAAAAAGATAGAATTAAAAAGTAAGACTAAAGAAGAAGCTATTCAAACAGCATTATTGCAATTAGGAGTAGAAGAAAAAGACATTGAAGTAAATATTATTCAAAATCCTTCTAAAGGATTCTTAGGATTAATAGGTGCTAAAGATGGAATATACGAAATAACTGTAAGAAAAAAAGAAGAAATAGAAATTGCTAAAGAATTTGTAGAAAATCTTCTATTAAAATCTAAAATAAATGCTAAAGTTAATGCAACTCAAGAAGATAATTTAATTAAAATTAGCATAGAAGGAAAAGAAGCTACTTGTTTAATTGGAAGAAGAGGAGAAACTCTTGATTCAGTACAATTTTTAACGGGACTAGCTTTAAATAAAATCAACAAAGATTCTCACATGAGGGTATTAGTTGATATTGAAAATTATAGAAGTAAAAGAGAGCAATCATTAGTTAGATATGCTAGAAAAGTAGCTCGTGAAGTAGCGAAAACTAGAAGAACAAAAAAATTAGACTATATGAATCCTTATGAAAGAAGAATAGTTCATTCAGCTTTACAAAATGATAAGTATGTAATTACTTATAGTGAAGGAACAGATCCATATAGAAGATTAGTGATTGAATATAAAAGATAAAAGATAGATGATTAAAATTAGAACCTCCTAATATTTAGGGGGTTTAATTTTTGTAATTTATTTAATATAATGATAAAATTAAGATTATAATTTTAAATATTAGTTAAGAATTTAAAATAGATTAAATATAGAGGTGATATTATGTTTATAGACGATACTATAGCAGCAATTGCAACAGCACCAGGAGAAGGTGGAATAGGCATAATAAGAATTAGTGGGAGCAAATCTCTTTCAGTAGTAAAAGAGATTTTTAAATCTGTTTCAGGAAAAGAAATAACAGATTATAATACTCGTACTTTAATATATGGTCATATATTTGATGGAGATAAGAAAATAGACGAAGTATTACTTGCTTTCATGAAAGGACCTAATTCTTATACAGCAGAAGATGTAATAGAAATAAATTGTCACGGTGGGTTTATATCTGTTAAAAAAATATTAGAATTAATATTAAGTAAAGATGTAAGACTTGCTGAAGAAGGAGAGTTTACAAAGAGAGCATTCCTAAATGGAAGAATAGACTTATCTCAAGCAGAAGCTGTAATTGATGTAATTAAAGCAAAAACAGATAAGGCGCAAGAGGTTGCTCAAAGCCACTTAAGTGGTTCTTTAGCTAAGAAAATAAAAGAATTAAGATTTAAAGTGACAGAAGTATTAGCTCATTTAGAAGTTTCAATAGATTTTGCAGAAGAAGATGTGGAAGAAATAACTTATGCAATGCTTGAAGATAATGCTAGATTACTAAGAGATGAAATAAAAACATTATACGATTCTGCTGAGTGTGGAAAAGTTTTAAGAGATGGATTAAAAACAGTTATAGTTGGTAAACCAAATGTAGGTAAATCATCATTATTAAATTATATCTTAGGAGAAAACAGAGCAATAGTTACGGAAATAGCTGGTACAACAAGAGATGTTATTGAAGAGTTCGTTAATATAAAAGGAATTCCTCTGAAAATTGTTGATACAGCAGGTATAAGAAAAACGGAAGATATAGTTGAAAAAATAGGTGTTGAAAAATCAAAAGAATCTCTTAATTCGGCAGACTTAGTAATAATAGTTTTAGATAGTTCAAAAGAATTAACTGATGAAGATAGAGAAATATTAGAACAAGCTGTAGATAAAAAGACAATTGTCTTATTAAATAAAACCGACCTTCCTCAAGCTGTTTCAGAGGAAGAAATATCTAAATATGTTGACAAAGATAGTATAATAAAAATATCAGCATTAAAGAACGAAGGTATAGAAAAAGTTCACGATAAAATAGAGTCTATGGTATTCAAAGGTGATATAAAAAGTAATTCAAGTGTAGTAGTTACAAACTCTAGACATAAGGATGCCTTACTGAAAGCATATAATTCTATTAATGATGCTATTGTTGGAATAGATCAAAGACTTCCATATGATTTTATAGAAGTTGACTTCAAAAATATATGGGATTATTTAGGATATATAAATGGAGACACTGTACAAGAAGATTTATTAGATACTATATTTGCTAACTTCTGTATAGGTAAATAATAAAAATAAACTTAAATAAAGTTACTTTATAAAGGAAACGGATAATAAAATATTAACGTTTAACGTGAAACATTATTTAAGAAAGGAGATAATATGCAAACATATAATGCAGGAAGTTATGACGTAATTGTTGTTGGAGCAGGACATGCTGGATGTGAAGCAGCATTAGCTACAGCAAGAATGGGTCAAAAGACATTAATAATAACATTAACACTAGACTCAATTGGAATGATGCCATGCAACCCATCAATAGGTGGAACAGGTAAAGGACAATTAGTTAAAGAAGTAGATGCTCTTGGTGGAGAAATGGGTATAAATATAGATAAAACATTTATACAAAGTAGAATGTTAAATACAGCTAAAGGACCAGCTGTTCATTCACTTAGAGCTCAAGCAGATAAATTTAAATATCATACAGAAATGAAGAAAACTCTTGAAAATGAACCAAACTTAGATATAGTTATGGATGAGGTTGTTGACTTAATTACTGAAGGTAATGTTGTAAAAGGAGTTATAACTAAATTAGGATGTGAATACAGTGCTAAAGCAGTTATATTAGCAACAGGGGTTTACCTAAATTCAACAATATATATAGGAGAAAATACATTTAATGAAGGTCCAAATGGATTAGGATATGCTGCTCACTTAACTGATAAATTAGTAAATTTAGGGTTAAATATGAGAAGATTCAAAACAGGAACTCCTGCTAGAATTCATAGAGATAGTATAGATTTCTCTCAAATGGAAATTCAAGAAGGTGACGAAAAAATAACACCATTCTCATTTATGAGTGATAAGTTAGAAATAGATCAAGTACCTTGTCATTTAGCAAGAACAAATACTGATACGCACAAAGTTATATTAGATAATATTGAAAGATCAGCAATGTACAGTGGTAAAGTTAATGCTACAGGTGCTAGATATTGTCCATCTATAGAAGATAAAGTTGTAAGATTCAGTGATAAAGAATCTCATCAAACTTTTATTGAACCAGAAGGATTAAATACAAAAGAAATGTACATCCAAGGTATATCAACTAGTTTACCATTTGAAGTACAAGTTCAAATATATAAATCAATGAAAGGTCTTGAAAATGCTCAAATAATGAGACCTGCTTATGCCATAGAATATGATTGTATAGACCCTACACAATTAAAAGCTACTTTAGAAATTAAAGTAACAGAGAATTTATATAGTGCAGGACAATTCAATGGTACATCAGGATATGAAGAAGCAGCAGCTCAAGGACTTATAGCTGGTATAAATGCAGCATTAAAAATACAAGGAAAAGAACCATTTATATTAGATAGATCAGAAGGATATATAGGAGTTCTTATTGATGATTTAGTTACTAAAGGAACTAATGAACCGTACAGAATGATGACTTCTAGAGCTGAATATAGATTATATCTAAGACAAGATAATGCAGACATGAGACTTACAGAAAAAGGTCATGAAATAGGTCTTGTTAAAGAAGATAGATATGAAAGATATCTTAATAAAAAAGCAGCAATTGAAAAAGAATTAGAAAGATTAAAAACAGAAAGAGTTACTCCAAAAGAAGTTAATCATATATTAACTGAAATAGGAGCTTCAGAAATAAAAGTAGGTTTATCTTTATATGAATTCTTAAAACGTCCAGAAGTTACTTATGAGATATTAGAACAAATAGGTAAAGGTGCTGGAGAAGAAGTGGCTGATGATGTTAAAGAGCAATGTGTAATCATGTCTAAATACGAAGGATATATAGATAAACAATTAAAACAAATTGACCAATTTAAAAAATTAGAAAATAGAAAATTACCAGAAGATATAAACTATGCTTCAATAGAAGGACTTAGATTAGAAGCTAGACAAAAACTAGATGCTATAAAACCAGTTTCTATAGGACAGGCTTCTCGTATTTCAGGTGTTTCACCTGCAGATATATCAGTTTTACTTATTTACTTAGAGCAAATGAGAAAAACTAGAGGAGGCAACAATGAATAACCTAGAAGTATTAAAAACAGGTATAGAAGGTTTTGGCTTAGAAGCTACTGATGAAAAGCTTCAACAATTAAAAAAATATAGAGAAATATTAGTTGAGTGGAATAAAGTAATGAACTTAACAGGTATAGAAGAAGAAAGGGAAGTGTATATAAAACACTTTCTAGATTCTATATCTGCTGTAACTAATAATTATATTAATGATAATATATCATTAATCGATGTGGGTACTGGGGCTGGTTTCCCTGGTATGCCACTTAAAATTTGTTTAGAAAACTTAAATCTTACTTTATTAGATTCTTTAAATAAAAGAATAAACTTCTTACAAGAAGTAGCCAATGAATTAAATTTACAAGGAATAGAGTTTATTCATGGTAGAGCAGAAGATTTTGGGAAAAGTGAAGAATACAGAGAACAATTTGATGTAGCAACAGCAAGAGCAGTTGCGGGGCTACCTATATTAATGGAGTTTTGTGTTCCATTTGTAAAGGTTGGGGGATACTTTATATGTTTAAAAGGACCAAATGCAAATTTAGAGCTTGAAGAGTCTAAAGCGGCTATGGAAGTTTTAGGAATAGAATTTGTTGAAAAAATAGATATTCAATTACCTGATTTAGAATTAAATCACAATATATTAGTATTTAAAAAAGTAAAAAATACCCCATCAAAATATCCAAGGAAAGCAGGCAAACCATCTAAAAATCCTATAAAATAAATAATATACAGGAATATAGAAGGAAAATAATATTAGATGAAGAAATAAATACTCATAAAGGGAATGCCCCTTTATGAGTATAAAAAATAAAATAAATTTACATAAATTGCAGCAAAAATATATTTATCAATAAGAGAGGGATGTTATGGAAGAAAAAATAGTTAGAGATATACCAGTTGATAAAATAATTCCGAATCCATATCAACCAAGGAAAGTATTTTCAGTTAGTGCTCTAGAAGAGTTAAGTAAATCCATACAAGAATATGGAGTTCTTCAACCTATTACAGTTAGACAAAAAGAGAACGGATATGAACTAGTTGCTGGAGAGAGAAGACTTAGAGCAGCAAAACTAGCTAAATTAGAAACTATACCGGCTATAATAAATAATATGTCAGATCAACATTCCGCAGTGTTGGCTTTACTAGAAAACTTACAAAGAGAAGATTTAAACTTTATAGAAGAATCTTTAGGGTATGAACAACTAATAAAAGAACATAATTTTACACAACAACAATTGGCTGAAAAATTAGGTAAAAATCAATCAACTATAGCTAATAAATTAAGAATACTGAAACTTCCTGATACAGTAAAACAATATCTTGTTGAAAATGGTTTAACTGAAAGACATGCAAGAGCGTTACTTAAGTTACCTAATGAAGAATTAATGATGGACATTGTTAAAAAAGTAGTTAAACAAGAGCTTACAGTTAAGAAAACGGAAAAATTAATAAATGATACGTTAGAAGCTATAAAAGCTGAAAGTGAACCTGAGAAAAAGCAAAGTATAAAATGCTCAATGGGTATAAGAATATACCTAAATACATTGAAACAAGCATACGATGCTATACTTAACACAGGAGTTGAAGCAAAGTATAATGAAATAGATAAGGGAGATTACATGGAAGTTGTCGTAAAGATCCCTAAAAAATAAAGGGTTACTGCTTAGCAGTAATCTTTTTTTAAAAGAAATAAAAGGGGAGATGAATAATTATGGGTAAATCTATAGCAATTTTTAATCAAAAAGGTGGGGTAGGAAAAACAACAACAAATGTAAATTTAAGTGCTAGTTTGGGGAAACTAGGCAAAAAGGTGTTAGTTTTAGATATGGATCCTCAGGGGAATACTACTAGTGGCTATGGCATAGATAAAAATATCATTGAAAATACTATATATGAAGTTATAGTAGATGGGGTAGATATTAGAGATGCTATTATTGAAACTGATTTTGAGAATATTCATATTATTGCATCTGCTAGTGAATTATCTGGTGCAGAAATAGAGCTGACTAATGAAAAAAATAGAGAGTATAAGTTGAAAAATAGCTTAGATAAAATAAGAGATGAATATGATTATATTTTTATAGATTGCCCTCCTTCTTTAGGGTTACTTACTATAAATTCTTTAACAGCTGTTGATAGTGTATTAATTCCAATACAATGTGAATACTATGCCTTAGAGGGAGTAAGTCAACTGATGTCAACTTACAAACTTGTAAAAGAAAGACTAAATCCTAAAATAGAAATACAAGGTGTAGTTCTTAGTATGTTTGATGGAAGGGCTAATTTATCTATTCAAGTTGTTGAAGAAGTTAAGAAATACTTTAAAGGAAGTGTTTATACTACATTGATTCCAAGAAATGTGAGACTAGCTGAAGCACCAAGCTACGGTAAACCAGTAATCTATTATGATACAAAATGTAGGGGAACAGAAGCATATAAAGAATTAGCAGAAGAATTTATTGAACTAGAGGAGGATGTAATATAGTATGGAAAACACGCCTAGAAGAAGTAAAAGACTAGGAAAAGGTCTTAGCGCATTAATTCCTGAAATAAATGAAGAAATTGATAAAAAAGATATTGTGCAAATAAAATTAAGTAATATACGTCCTAATAAAAATCAACCAAGAAAAGAATTTGACGAGGAAAAAATAAAATCTTTATCTGATTCAATAAAGAATGTTGGCGTGTTACAACCAATAGTATTAAAACCAATGGAAGATAATAATTATATGATTATCGCAGGTGAAAGAAGATACAGAGCATCTATTTTGGCTGGAAAAGAAGAAATACCAGCTATAATAAAAGATATATCAGTTAAAGATATAATGGAAATTGCACTTATAGAAAATTTACAAAGAGAAAATTTAAACCCAATAGAAGAGGCACTAGCATATAAAGGTTTAATTGAAAATTATAAAGCTACACAAGAAGAATTATCTGAGGTAGTTGGAAAAAGTAGACCTCATATAGCAAATACACTTAGGTTGTTAAATCTACAAGATAATATTATAAAAATGATTGAAAAAGGTGAAATAACAGCTGGACATGGTAAAGCTTTACTTAGAATTGAAGATAAGGAAAAACAATTAGAGATTGCCAATAGAATAATTAATGAAGATTTATCTGTTAGAGCAGTAGAAGAGATAGCTAAAAAACTACTTGAAAATAAAGGTATTAAGAAACCAGAAAAAAAAGAGAAGGATATATATATTATTGATGCAGAAGAAAAGCTATCTAATATATTTGGAACAAAGGTAAATATATCAATTGGTAAGAAGACAGGAAAAATAGAGATAGTATGCAATAACGAAGATGAATTAAATGATATATTATCTATGATTATAGAAGAAGACTAGTAAAGAGAAGATATTAAATGATTAAGATTTAATATCTTCTTTTTAATTTATAGGTATAGTTATTTTGATTAAGATAAATTTAAATATCTATTTAAACGTATATAAGTTAAAGACGAAAATCAGAAAAAAGCATATTTTAATGATGTGTTTAATATAAATATAAGTTATAATTATATTATAAATTTACAATAATTTGAAAAAAAGGGGGTGCAAATAGTAATGGATATATTAAGTTTAGGGGAAAAAATAAAAAAATTAAGAAAAGAAAAAAATATGACTCTAAAAGAGTTAGCTGGAGATAGAATAACTGCAGCTCAAATAAGTCATATAGAAAGAGATAAATCACACACAAGTCACGAATTATTGGAATATTTGGCTGACAAATTAGGTGTAAGTGTAGATTATTTGTTAGAAACAAAAGAGATGCAGTCTAAAAAAATAACAGATAATCTTATATTAAAAAGTGAGATATATGTTAAATGTAATGAATTAGAAAAAGCTGAAAAACAGATAAAAGAAACTATAGATATATGTGAAACTTATAAGTTAACTGAGAATTATGGTAAATGTAATAATGTATTAGCTAATATTTGTTGCAAAAGAGGAGATTATTCTTCTGCAGTATATTACTATGAAAAGGCCTTATATCATTTTATAAAAGATGAAGACAAGGAAGATATTTATACTTGTTATGTAAATATAGGAGATATATATGCACTGGATAAATTTTATAAAGGTGCATTAACTCATTTCATGTTTGCGAAAGAGGTACTAGAAGAAAGTAATATAGAAGATGTTGATATATATAAAGAATTATATAGTAAAATATCTGAATGTTTTATGAAGTTAAACCAGCCTCAACAAGCATTAGAATTTATGGAAAAAATAGATAAAATGGAAAATAAAGACTGTATAAAAGAAGAAGTAAGTATTTTAGTTATGAAGGCTAAAGGCTTATTGAGTGTAGGTAAATATGCAGAGTCTAAAGAATGTTTTAATAAAGCATTAGAGATAATAGAAAAAGAAGAAAATAAAAATAGATTAGCAAAAGTATATCTTACTATAAGTAATATATATTCAGAAGTAGGAGATATTGATAAACATTTAGAATATTCTCAAAGAGTATATGATATTACTAAAAGAGATGAAAGTAAGTATACAATGGAAAGTTTGTTTAATATTATAGAGTCTTACGTTAAAAAAGATGATTATGATATTGCTAAAAAATACTGTAAACTTGCATTAGCTTCTTCAATAAAAAATAAAGATAAATATTATGAATATAAATCGTTAAAATTCTATTCTGATATGTATAGAGATAAAGATGAAGTAGAAGTTGCAATAGACTACTTAAATAAGTGTATAGATATCGTAAGCAAACTTGATAATGACAAATTATTAGCTAGTTTATATATAGAACTAGGAAGATTATATTCTAATATTTCAAAAGAAAAAGAACTAGAATGTTATCAACAAGGAGTTTTAATGTACAAAAACCTAAATATTATTTAATAAATAATGGTTTTATACATAGATCACCAATAAAGATTAAAATACAAATTTTGTTAGTTAGTTAACTAAAAAGTAGATAATAAAAAATTTACTTTTTTATTATGAATTGATATAATTATGGTAGGAAAGTGATTTCTTATCATAATTATATTTAAAACAAAAATTTTATCAGCCTTAATTCATTTCATTAAACTAAATAATTAATATAAAGTAATTATTAATGTTCATATTGATGCTACTTTATAAAATCACATTATAAAAAGTGGTGTTAAATCTATAAAAATTTCGATTTAAAGTAAAAATAAAAAGTAACTATATATGATACTTATAGGAATTATTATATATAATTTAAAATATAACAAAAGAAAAATCTAAACTAATTAGGAGGTTGATTGTTTATGCCTATGAACCTTAATTTAGGAGATATAGTAGAATTAAAGAAACAACATGCATGTGGATGTAAAAAATTTGAAATAATTAGAGTTGGCATGGATATAAAGATAAAATGCACTAATTGTAAAAGATTAATTATGTTAGACAGACCAACTTTAGAAAAAAGGATAAAGAAAATCATAACTGAATAGAGACAGCTTTAGTTAAAGAGTTATCACAACCTAATAAAAATTCATATATATATAAATTAGGTAATATAAGGGGGTGCTTTAACATGGCAGTTAAATTTGCAGAAAGAATGGGGAAAGTTGAAGGTTCAGCTATACGTGAGTTATTAAAACTTACAGCTAGACCAGAAGTTATATCTTTTGCAGGAGGTATGCCTGCTCCAGAATTATTCCCAGTGGAGGAAATGAAGAAAGTTTCAGTTGCAGTATTAGAAGAACAGGGGAAAGTAGCATTACAATATACTACAACAGAAGGATATCTTCCACTAAGGGAAAAAATTGCAGAAAGAATGAACAAAACACTTAAAACAAATGTGGGCCCAGATGATATATTAATAACTAGTGGATCTCAACAAGGTCTTGACTTTTCAGGTAAGACATTTATTGATAAGGGTGATGTTGTTTTATGCGAAAGTCCATCTTATATGGGTGCATTAAATGCAATGAAGGCGTATGAACCAGAGTTTATTGAAATTGATACTGATAATGATGGAATGATAATGGAAGATTTAGAAAGAGTATTAGCTTCAAATGACAAAGTTAAACTGATTTATGTAATACCAGACTTTCAAAATCCATCTGGTAGAACTTGGCCATTAGAAAGACGTCTTAAATTTATAGAAATCATAAATAAATATGAAATACCTGTTGTAGAAGATAATCCATATGGAGAATTAAGATTTGATGGAGAAACTTTGCCATCCTTAAAATCACTTGATACTAAGGGATTAGTTATTTATTTAGGAACTTTCTCAAAAATATTCTGTCCAGGATATAGATTAGGATGGACTTGTGCTGCTCCAAAAATATTAGAAAAATTCAATATTTGCAAACAGGGAGCTGATTTACAAGCATCAACTATAGGTCAAATGGAAGTAAATAAATTCATGGATATGTATGACTTAGATGAGCATGTAAATAAAATAAAAGCATGTTATGTAAAACGTAGAGATGTAATGTTAAAGGCTATGGAAGAAGAGTTCCCTGAAGGTGTTGAATTTACACGTCCACAAGGTGGATTATTTACTTGGGTTACTTTACCAGAAAATATTGATGCAGGAGAAATGGCTAAGAAATGTCTACAAAAGAATGTAGCATACGTACCAGGGGCTTCATTCTATCCAAATGGCGGAGTATATAATACTTGTAGACTAAACTATTCAAATATGCCAGAAGATAAAATAATAGAAGGTATAAAAAGAATGGGAGAAGTATTAAGAGAAGAATTATCAAATAATGATAATAGTGAGCTAGCTACAAATAAATAAGAAATTCATTTATTGATAGATATATTAATAAATAAAAATATGATAATGAAAAGTAGACAAAGCTTTAATTTGTCTACTTTTTTAATTAAAAATGGATAGCTATTAAGCTATCCATTTGGGAGATTGGGATGAAATATATTTAAGTTATGGGGGCTATATATATTTATATTATTTATCATAATTAATAAAAATATACATATAATGAATAATTTAAATAAAATAATGACAAAATTATAAGAAAACTAATAATAAAATTATACAAACTAAAAATAGGTATAAATAGTTTGACATAGATTATTATAAGTGATAAAATACATAAGTATGAGAATTTATTCTCATTTCTCTGCTCTGCAAAAGCGGAGCCGTTAAGTCCAAAGGGAGGTGAAATTAATGAAAAATTATGAATTAGTTTACGTTGTAAGACCAAACGCTGAAGACGAAGTTAAAGAAGCTGTATTAAACAAAGTACAAGAAGTAATCTCAGCTAACGGTGAAGTTGAAAAAGTTGATACTTGGGGAAACAAAAAATTAGCTTACCAAATAGCTAAATTCTCTGAAGGTTTCTACGTATTAGTAAACTTCAAAGCTTCTGCTGATCTTCCAAAAGAATTAGACAGAAACTTAAAAATAAACGAAAACGTAATAAGACATATGATAGTTTGTGCTTAATTAGCATAGCTAGTTTTATTATTGGATTAGGATGGTGCTTTTATGAACCATGTAGTTTTAGTTGGTAGATTAACTAAAGATCCAGAATTAAGATATATACCTGGAAGTGGTACTCCTGTTGCTAACTTTACTCTAGCTATTGATAGGGATTACACTAAAAAAGATGGAAGTAAAGAAACTGATTTTATACCAGTTGAAGTAATGGGTAAGGCTGCTGATTTCTGTGCTAATTATATCTCTAAAGGTAGATTAGTTGCGGTACAAGGAACTATAAGAGTTGATAGATATCAAACTCAATCTGGAGAAAATAGAACTTTTACTAAAGTAAGTGCGAAATCAGTACAAGCTTTAGAGAGCAATAAAAATAGATCTGAAAATCCATACGGAGAAAGTCATCAAGGTTCACAACCGGTATTTGAACCTAACTTCGAGGCACCACAAGGATTAGATCCAAATGGTTTCCAAGCAATAGATGATGACGATATACCATTTTAGAAAAGGAGGGGACTCTAAATGATAAACAAAAAAAGACGTAAAAAAAGAAAAGTATGTCAATTCTGTGCTTCTAAAGACGCTAGAATAGACTACAAAAATACTCAAAGATTACAAAAATATGTAACTGAAAGAGGTAAAATATTACCAAGAAGAATATCAGGAACATGTGCTAAACATCAAAGAGAATTAACAGTAGCAATAAAAAGAGCTAGAAACATAGCACTTTTACCATATACATTAGACTAATAAAAAAGCCTGCCATTGATAATCCAATGGTAGGTTTTTTTATATGTAAATAAATATAGAATCAACATATGATGGCTTAATCCCCTTCTTTTTAGTTGTATGTAATGTCGTAAATTATGATATAATGTTTATATATTGAGGGGGGACGATTGTGAGAATAGAAAAGGGTTCTGATATTACAAAGAATGTAAAAATTATAGAATGGATAAAAAATGAAATACTAATAAATGTAAGCGATTTATTTAATCTAATATTCAAGGGAGTAAAACCTATTGATGATAAACTTCAAAATATACTGGCTAATATAATTATGTTAACTTATCTTTTAGGGAAAAGGCTTGGTGTTGATTTTGATGAAATAGATTATAAAATAAAAGAAAAATCAAGACAGGGAATAAAAGAAGAACATAGCATAGAAACATGGTTTGGAGATTTATCAAAATTAGAAAATCATATAGACAATAGGGAGTGATAGTAATTGAATAAAGACTTAAGACTATTAAGGATATTGCCAATAGTCATTTTAGCTATAATATTAATACTAGTGAGCTTAAATGTATCTGAGTTAAGTTTATTATTACTATTAATACCAATACCTTTTGCACTAATCGGAACATTATCAAATTTAAAAAATAATATAATTACATTGATAATTACACTTTTTGCTTTATTATATTTTACGAAACCAATATATGTAATTGATATATTTGTAAATAGTGTAGTTCCAGGAACAATAATAGGTATTATAGCTAAAAAATCTATAAGAGATAAAGATAGCAATAAATACGAACCCATCTTTTTAGGTTCTATAGTATTTATTATCTCTATAATAGTATATTACTTTATATCTAAATATGCTTTTAAAATAGATTTGCTAGAAGAATTTCTACAAGTATTTAATAAAACTTTAGAAAGTCAAAAAAATTTATATGAAGGAATAAATAATGATATATTAAATTTACAAAATAATATAGATATATTTACAAATATAATGCCTTCCATATTATTCTTCAGAAGTATGACTCTATCAATAATTGTATATTTAATTGAAGTATTTGCTCTAGAAAAAATGAAATATGGAGATTTATCAGAAATAAAGTTTAAAAACTTTTATTTACCGGGAAATACTATAATGATTTCCTTTTTATTATATTTATTAATATTAGTACTATCTTATATGAAAACACCTTTATATACAGATACTATATTTTTAAACTTACAAATAGTTTTTAACTTTATGTTTATAATACAAGGGATTGCTGTATCAATTTACTTTATAAAAAAATGGTTAAATCAGGGCACAAATAAGAATATTTTTATTAGTGCAATTTGCATAGGTGTATTTGGAATGACTGGTATTTCTTTTATTGGTATGATAGATAGTATACTAGATTTTAGAAAAGTAAGAGTTTATGAATCTATATAGGAGGGCAGAAATGAGGAATAAACCAAGTTTTAAAATAAATATGCCAGAAATAAATATATATATATTAATTATTGGAATAACTAGTTTAATTCTGCTTTTTTATAATTTATATATAGGATGTTTATTTTTCTTTGGTTTTATTTATATAGTATTTCACAACTGGAGAATTGCTAATTTTAGAAAAAAAGAGTGGAATAGATATATTGAAAATCTATCCCTAGATATAGATGAAACAACAAAAAAGGCAATTATGAACTTGCCTATACCTCTTTGTATTATCGAATTTGATGGAAATATATCTTGGTATAATAAGAAGTTTTATGATATGACACAATCGCCAGACTTACTTGGCGAAAATATAGATAATATTATTAAAAATATAAATTTAAGAAAAGTATTAAATGAAAATAAAGAAATGTATACTGATGTTACTTATAAAGATAGAAATTATACTGTTGTTTATAATGTAATAAAAAATGAACAAAACAAACAGGTAAAGTATTTAATGATGCTTTACTGGATGGACAAAACAGAATATTTAGACCTTGCTCAAAAATATGAAGATGATAAAAATATAATAATGCTAATTCAAGTAGATGGATATGATGAAGTATTAAAAAGTGCCAGCGAGGATAAAAGACCTTTAATAACTGTAGAGCTAGAAAAAATATTATCTACATTAGAAATATCTTTACAAGCAGCAGTAAAAAGAACATCAAAGGATAAATACATAGTTATTACAAATCAAAAAGGTTTATCAAAGTTACAAGAAAATAAATTTACGATTTTAGACACCATAAGGGGTATTGATTATGGAAATACTCTACCTGTAACCATAAGTATAGGTGTGGGACGAAATGGAGACTCTATTTATGAAAATATTCAATTTGCTGCTGGAGCTCTTGATTTGGCCTTAGGTAGAGGTGGAGACCAAGCTATTGTAAAAACGAAAGATAAGTTTGAGTTTTATGGTGGTAAATCTAAGGCTGTTGAAAAAACGACAAAAGTTAAGTCTAGATTAATAGGTCATGCTTTAAAAGAAATAATATCTCAAAGTCAAACTATTTATATAATGGGACATAAATATCCAGATTTGGATGCAATGGGCTCAGCAGTTGGTATATATGATATATGCAAGTCTTTAAGAAAAGAGACTCACATAGTTTTAGATTATGTTAATGAATCTATAGAAGAATTTGTTAATAGACTGAATAAACAAGAATACTATCAAGGTTTATTTATAAGCAGAGAAGATGCAATTAAAAATTGTACAGCAGATACATTGGTAATTGTAGTAGATACTCATAGACCTAGCTATACAGAGTGTGAGGAATTATTAGGAATTAGTAAAAAAGTAGCAGTAATAGATCATCACAGAAAAGGTGTTGAATTTATTAAAGATACAGTTTTATCATTCCATGAAATTTATGTATCATCAACTTGTGAAATGGTAACAGAAGTTGTTCAATATCTAGAAGAGGATGTTAAAATAAATAAACTTACTGCAGAAGGACTTTTAGCAGGTATAAATTTAGATACAAAATTCTTTGCATTTAAAACAGGAGTTAGGACTTTTGAAGCTGCTTCATATTTAAAGAAAGTTGGAGCAGATACTACAGAAGTTAAGAAACTATTTAGAACAAATGTTGAAGATTTTAAGACAAAGGCTGAAATTATAAGTAATACTAAGATTATTAATAATAGTATATGTATTTCTTATTCAAAAACAGAGTCAGATAATATTAATGTGGTTATTGCCCAAGCGGCAGATGAACTACTAACAGTAAAAAATATAGAGGCATCATTTATTTTAGGCAAAAAAGATGAAACTGTATTTATAAGTGCAAGGTCTTTAGGAAAAATAAATGTACACGTTTTAATGGAGAAATTAGGCGGAGGTGGGCATATAGATATAGCTGGTGCACAGTTAGAAGGTATGTCTATTGAAGAAGCTTATGAAAAAGTAAAAAAAGTAGTTGAACAACACTTAAGGGAGGAACAATAAATGAAAGTAATATTATTAAAAGATGTAAAAGGAACAGGAAAAAAAGGTGAAGTAAAAGAAGTAAGTGATGGATACGCAAAAAACTTTTTATTACCTAAAAAAATGGCAGTAGTTGCTGATAATACAAATATTAAAGAATTAAATGAAAAAAATAAATCTAAAGAAAATAAAGCTCAAAAAGAATATGAAGCAGCTGTAGAATTAGGAAAGAAAATGGAAGATATGGCTATAACTATATATTCAAAAGCTGGTGATGGTGGAAGATTATTTGGTTCAATAACTTCTAAAGATATAGCAGAGCAATTAAAAAAACAACATAGTATAGAAGTAGACAAAAGAAAAGTAATGCTTGACGAACCAATTAGAGTATTAGGATCAAGATTTGTTGAAATTAAAATACATCAAAAAGTAACTACTAAAATAAGAGTAGACGTAAGAGAAAAACAATAAGCACTAGGTAGAGGTGATAATAATGGAGGATACAAATAGAATTCCTCCACATAGTGTGGAATCAGAGCAATCAATATTAGGTTCTATTATTCTTGATAAAGATGCAATAATAACTGTGGCAGAAATTATAAATCCAGGAGATTTTTATAAGGAAGCTCACAAAATTATATATGAGTCTATGTTAAGTCTAAATAGCAGTAATGAACCTATAGATTTGATAACATTAATAGAGGAATTAAGAAAAGAAGGCCACTTAGATAATGTAGGTGGAATCAGTTATCTAACAAGTCTTTCAACAATAGTTCCAACGACATCTAATGTAAGATATTATGCTAACATAGTTAAAGAAAAATCTGTAATGAGACAACTTATTAAAGCCTCTAACGAGATTATAAATTTAGGATATGATGCTTCTACGGATGTTCAGGAAATATTAGATAAGGCAGAAAAAAATATATTTGATATATCTCAAGAAAAATCAGGTGATGATATCCAGCCAATAAATTTAGTACTACAAGATACTTTCGATATGATTGAAAGATTGTGTACAGAAAAAAGTGAAGTTACTGGAATAACTACTGGTTTTGCAGATTTAAATAAAAAAATAAACGGATTACAAAGAACTGACTTAATTCTAGTGGCAGCAAGACCTGCTATGGGTAAAACGGCATTTTCACTAAATCTTGTTCAAAATGCAGCTCTAAAAGGTGATGCATCTGTAGCAGTATTTAGTTTGGAGATGTCTAAGGAACAACTTGTACAACGTATGCTTTCAGCCCAATCTAATGTGGAGTTAAGTAAAATAAAAACTGGTACATTGAGTGAATCTGATTGGCCAAGAATAATAGATGCTATGGCTGTATTATCAGAAGCCAACATATACATAGATGATACCCCAGGAATAAAAATATCAGAAATAAGATCTAAGTGTAGAAGATTAAAAATAGAAAAAGGATTAGATTTTATTCTAATAGATTACCTTCAATTAATGGAAGGTGAAGGAAAGAATGAAAATAGGCAACAGGAAATAGCTAAGATTTCTAGATCATTAAAAATATTAGCTAAAGAATTGAATTGTCCAGTTGTTGCCCTTTCTCAATTATCACGTTCACCGGAGCTTAGAAAAGATCATAGACCTATATTATCCGATTTAAGAGAATCGGGATCTATAGAACAGGATGCTGATATAGTAATGTTCTTATATAGAGATGAATATTATCATGATGATTCAGAAAAGAAAAATATTGGTGAAGTTATTGTTGCAAAAAATAGACATGGTGAAACTGGAACAGTAGAATTAGTCTGGTTTGGACAAGTACAAAAATTTGCTGATAAAATTAGAGAAGTATAGACAAATATCCACAGAACAACCTTTCTGTATATAAGAAAATTGTGGATATTTTTACAAAAATAGCATTAAGTATAGCAGATACAATGAAAACTTATTCACAATATCCACAAAATATATGTGGATAAATGTGTATAACTGTATAAATATGTGTAAAAGTTGAAAAAAGAGTTGTTTATAAGATACACCAATCTTACAAACAACTCAAATTTATGCCTAAAAATAAAATTATATGGTAATAATATAATGAAGATATAAATATTTTTATATATTTAATACAACAATTGTTGAAAAATATTTGTGAATTATATAAAACTACATATTAAAAATTATAAAAAACTAAAAAAGTTGAAACTAATACGAATGTTTGATAAAATATAGTACGTAAGTGTTCGATTAAGACTATGAAAATAAATTATATAGATTTTCTATATAGATAATAGAGGTGAAATAGATGAAAACAGTAGCAATAGTTGGGTCTCAATGGGGAGACGAAGGTAAAGGAAAAGTTATAGATTTCCTTGCAACTCAAGCTGATGTAGTAGTAAGAGGTCAAGGTGGTAACAATGCAGGACATACATTAGTAGTGGATGGAAAGAAATTTGCATTAAGATTAATACCATCAGGAATATTAAACCCAAATACTATAAATGTAATAGGTAACGGAATAGTATTTGATCCAAAAGGTTTCTTTGAAGAAATAGAGATGCTTGAAAGTAACGGAATAAGCACTAAAAATATAAAAATAAGTGATAGAGCTCATATAGTATTCCCATACCATAAAGAATTAGATGGATTAGCAGAAGAAGCAAGAGGGGATAATAAAATAGGTACAACTAAAAAAGGAATCGGTCCTTGCTACATGGATAAAACAGAAAGATCAGGAATAAGAGTTTGTGATCTTATGGATAAAGAAATATTTGCTAAGAAATTAAAACTTCAAGTAGATGCTAAGAATAAATTAGTTACAGGTGTATACGGAAAAGAAGCTATGTTTGATTTTGATGAAATATACAATGAATTCATAGTATATGCAGAAAAAATGAGACCATACGTGGAAGATACAACTGTAATCGTTTATGATGCAATAAAAGCTAATAAAAAAGTATTATTTGAAGGTGCTCAAGGAACTTTACTTGATTTAGACTTAGGAACATATCCATTCGTAACATCTTCTCACCCAACATCAGGAGGATTTGCAGTAGGTGCTGGTGTAGGTCCTAACATGATAAAAGATGTTGTTGGTATAGTTAAAGCTTATACAACAAGAGTTGGAGAAGGTCCTTTTGTAACTGAATTATTCGATGAAACTGGAGAAAGAATAAGAACTCAAGGTAGAGAATTTGGAACTGTTACAGGAAGAGCTAGAAGATGTGGTTGGTTCGATGCTGTTATAGTAAAATATGCAGCTAGAGTAAATGGATTAACAAGTATTTCATTTATGTTATTAGACGTATTAACTGGATTCGATAAAATAAAAATATGTACTGCTTACAAAATGGGAGATAAAATAATAAATAACTTCCCAGCTTCATTAGAAGATTTAGCAAAATGTGAGCCAGTATATGAAGAGTTAGATGGATGGAATGAAGATTTAACTAATATTGAAAAATTCGAAGACCTTCCTGAAAATGCTAAAAAATATATAGCAAGAATAGAAGAGTTAATAGGTGTTAATATAGATTTAGTATCTGTTGGACCAAACAGAGCTCAAACAATAATTAGAAAAAATATATTTGCATAATGTTTCACATAGAACAAAAAATAGGAGAAAACTATCTGAAGTTTTCTCCTATTTTTTTATATTTGATATTTTATTTTGCCATCTTAAGTCAGCACCGATAAATTTAATCATTTTAAATTTATCAAATATACGTGAGAATATTCTTTGAGAATAAAGTTCACCTAGTTGAGCAGGATTAAGATTAGTAGAAATTATAGTTTTTTTACCATTTAATAAACGTGTATTTAATATAATAAATAATTCACTTATGGTAAAGGAATTAGTTAACTCTGTACCTAAATCATCAATTATTAATAAATCACATTCAAATAGATTTTCATAATCCTCTCTTGATAAATGGTTATCAGAATTTCTAAATTTATATTCCTCAATAATTTCAAACATTTTAAAAGCTGTTTGATAAATTACTAAGTATCCTTTATCAAGAAGTTCTTTGGCAATATAGCTAGACATAAATGTTTTACCTAATCCCGTATCTCCATAAAATAATAAATTTTTATCATTGTCCTTATCAAAATCATAAATAAACTCATCACAATCAGATAAGATTAACTGCATATTTTGTCTAGGAGATATACCGCTATTTGGATCAATTTCATCAGAAAAAATGCTATCATCATATGTACACTGATTCTGTTTTTCTAATGTTCTAGATAGATTAGACATCTTATATGATTCATTTATTATAGCTTGTTTCAAACAATTACACTTTTTCCCGTTAGGTAAGAAACCTCTATCTTTGCATAAGTTGCATTCATATTGGATTTCTAAATATCCCTTGGGAACATTCCATTTGTCTAGTAAGTTCTGTTTCTTTTTTGTTAAAGCTTGGATTTTTTCCTTTGCTTCTAAAGAAAGTGTCTCTTTATTTGAAGGATTTTTAAGAACCAGTTTCATCATTTCTAGACCAACTTTGTTAATTTGGTCTTCTATTTCTTTTACTTCAGGTATTTGTTTATAAACATCATTTTTTCTTTGTTCTAATAATCTATCTGCTTTATCTCTTTTTCTTTCATAATTTATAAGAATATCTCTTAATGTTGATTCCTTCATTTAACCACCTGCCTACTAAAACTTACCCTTTTGACTTTCTTTAAGTAGTTTTTCTAATTCATCAGGGCTGTAGTTTCTAAATGTTTCATTGATATTATGGAACCTTGTTTTAACTTTAGGAGTTGATGTATTATTTGCAATAGTACTTTTTCTTTGTTGTTTCTTTTGGTTAAATTCTTCCTCTAATTTAGCAATATCATCTAAAGTTCTAACATTATTCTTTTTATATCTCTCAATTATACCATTTATATAAGATATAGACGGATTAGTTGTATTTTTAGATTTACTACAAGCTTCTAATATAACTTCTATATCCATATTGTACTTATCAATCCATTTGTCCATAATTCTTTTTTCTTCAGTACCAGGATTTCTGTTGAATCCTAAAGATTTAAAGATAAGTTTATAAATATCATAACGTTTCTTGTCTTCTATTATGTTTTTTTCAATATCCTCTATAGTATAAAGACCTAAATCATACCAGTTTCTAAGGATACCTTCAACATAGTTAAGATTTTTTGGTACGCCATTGTTGTTTTGTTTTGCAGTTTCATATGCATAAACAATAACATCAGGTGTAACATTAAATTTTTCTCTAATATCTAGTATTCTTAATTTTTCAGATGGATCTAGGAATCTTCCGATTATACGATTTATATTGTTGAACATTTTAGTTATACTTGGATTTTCTCCTGCAGAAACTATTCTGTTACTATTAGACTTTATAGAATTTGTATTTACTTGTAAATTTTCCACATATAATCTTTTTAAGTCTAAGAATTCAATTGAATAATCATAATAATCTGGACTGTCATTTTTATGCATTTTTATTATGTTTTGCTTTTCCCAAAATTTCCATGCATTTATAACATCTGATAAGGGAACTTCTAAAATTCTAGCAATAGAATTATTGTCAAACTTAGGATCAGGTATTGAAGAACACACTTGTCTATATGCTAAAAGATATACTTTAGTGTATAATCCGTCACCCATAGGCATATATATATCTATGAAGATGTTTGGAATGGTTGTCTCTCCAAAGTCTATATCATTTTCTTCTTTATAAAAAAACATATAATCACCTCAGCTTCAATTATAACATAAAAGCTATTACAAATTTATATTGGAAGTTTTAAAAAAAAATATTCACCCAAAAGGAGGTATAAATTGGTTATTAAATTTGATAAAAAGAGAAGAAGACTATTTGTTTTAATTCTATCTCTTCTAATCATTGTTGGGTATGGTATACGCTCATTTATACTTACTAATCAAAGAGAAACTTTTACTCTTCAAGATGAAAAAAGTAAAAATGAATATACAATTGATGTAATATATGATGATGAAACTAACCGTATTTTATGCAATGAGAGCTTAGTTTATATAAATAATACGAAAACCACACTAGATAAAATATATTTACATATTTATCCAAATGCTTTTTGTGATAGACAATTGGTTCCTTTTGAAGATACAGAAATGGATAGAGCTTATCCTAATGGATTTAATGAAGGGTATATTGATATTAAAAATGTATTAAGTAATAATAATAAATCAACGTATGAAATTATAGGGGATAAGAATGATATTTTACAAATTAAATTAGACAAACTACTAAAAGCAGGAGAAGTAATAAAAATTGATTTGAAATATAATGTTAAACTGCCTAATTGTTTGGGAAGATTTGGTTATGGAGATAATACAGTAAATGTGACAAACTGGTTTCCTATTGCCTGTGTTTATGATGATAAGGGGTGGAATTTAAAAAGTTATGAGACTGTTGGAGACCCTTTTTATAGTGATACTAGTAATTTCAAAGTAAAACTATTAGCACCATCAAAATACAAGTTAGCAACTACAGGAAATATAGCAGAAATAAAGACTGATAATGAGAAGACTCAGTATACCATAGAAGGAAAAATGGTTAGAGATTTTGCTTTTATATTAAGTGAGAAGTTTATAGTAAATAAAACAAATTATAAAGGTATAACTATAACTACATATAACTTAAATGAAGATATGAGTAAGGAATCTATGGATGTGGCTAAATCATCTATAGAGATTTTTAGTAAATTATTTGGTGATTATCCTTATGATACATACTCTGTAGTATCATCTGATTTTTTCATAGGAGGAATGGAATACCCTATGTTGTCGATGATAGATGAAAGTTTATATAATAGTGAAAATAAATTCTTATTGGAATATGTAATAGCCCATGAAACAGCTCATCAATGGTGGTATAGTGTTATAGGAAATGATGAAATAAGTGAACCATGGCTAGATGAAGCAATTACAGAATACTCAACTATACTTTACTTTGAAGAAAAATACGGTAAAGAAACAGGAGACAAATTGATAAAAACTATGGAGGTTCAGACGAGAGATTTTAAAACAAATGACATATTTAAGGCAACAACAGACTACAAGAATTCATCAGAATACAGTCTTAGTGTTTACACTAAAGGGGCAGTACTTTTTAATGAGATAAGAAAAGAAGTAGGGGATGAAATGTTTTTTAATACTTTAAGAGAATACTATAGTACATATAAGTTTAAAAATGTAAATAGCTCTCAATTTGTTGAACTTTGGAAGAGCAAAGGCGTTGATATTGAGAAAATTATAAAAGAATGTAAATAAAAATTTGTGATAGAGCATTGAAAAATAATTTAATGCTCTATTTTTTTGGTATAATATAATTTATGAGAAAAAGAGAAAGAGGTGGGCCATGCTAAAATATTGTTCTATAGGAAGTGGAAGCAGTGGTAATTGTCATTTTGTTAGTTATAAAGATACAAGTATATTAATAGATGCAGGCCTTAGCGGTAAAAGAATAATAACAGGGTTAAATGATATAGATGCCCAAATAGATAAAATAAAAGGTATATTTATAACTCACGAACATTCTGATCATATAAAAGGTGCGGGAATATTATCTAGAAAATTGGACATACCTATTTTTGCAAATGTAAAAACATGGTGTGCCATGAAAGATAAATTAGGAAATATAAAAGAAGAACATATGAAAGTATTTGAAAATGATAAAACTTATAGTATTGGAGACATTGGAATTAAACCTTTTTCCATACCACATGACTCTGCAGATGCTGTAGGATATAATTTATTTTCAGATAAAGAAAAGATGTCTATAGCAACTGATATAGGATGTATTACAGATAATATTAGAAAAAATCTTTTTGATTCAAAACTTGTAGTGCTAGAGTCAAACTATGATCCTAATATGTTAATGATGGGAAGCTATACTTATAGTTTAAAAAGAAGGGTAATGTCTGATTGTGGTCATTTATCTAATGAGGAAGCGGCAAAATTTTGTGTGGAATTAATTAATAATAATACAGAGTCTATATTATTAGCTCATTTAAGCAAGGAAAATAATTTTCCAGATTTAGCTTTTGCTACATCTAAAAATGTATTAGCAAATAATGATATGATAATAGGAAGAGATTTAAATTTAGAAGTTTTATCGAGAGATAATGTTTCTAAAGTTTTTGAACTATAGATAAAAACTTATCAAATTTGATAAGTTTTAAAAAAGGAGAAAAGTATGCGTATTAGTATAATTTGCGTAGGAAAAATAAAAGAAAAATATCTAAAACTAGGAATAGATGAGTTTACAAAAAGATTGTCTAAATACTGTAAACTAGAAATAATAGAATTGGACGATGAAAAAGCTCCAGAAAATCTAAGCGATAAAGAAATGCTTATGATTAAAGAAAAAGAAGGTAAAAAAATACTAAGTAAGATAAAAGATAATGCTCATGTAATAGCCCTTGCTATAGATGGTAAGAATTTATCATCTGAAGAATTAGCAGACAATATTAATAATTTAGGTGTAAGAGGTACAAGCCATATAGTATTTGTAATAGGTGGTTCATTAGGTTTATCTGATGAAGTATTAAAAAGAGCAAATTATAAATTATCTTTTTCTAAAATGACCTTCCCTCATCAATTGATGAGACTTATTTTATTAGAGCAAGTATATAGAGCTTATAGAATAAATAGCGGTGAACCGTACCATAAATAAATGAGGTTTTGGATAGAATTGGATATATAAATGGACGATAGGTGTGCTTTAATTTTTGCAATGAAACTTACAAAAATCTAAAGTTTGAATTTTTGTTGGGTATTTTAATTTTATTTATAGATTCTTCATTTTTCACTACTTGAGAAAATTAGAATTTGTTTTTCAGAATCTATAGCATTGAAAAAATTTTTATATTATATATAATATAATTATACTAAAATATAAGCATAAAAAATATAAATGTAAAGGTGTTGTAAATATGCGCAAAGAGGTAATTTTTAATTAAATTAACTGAATAAGGATTATTTTTAAAAGTATATGAAAAACAAACAAATTTTTTAAGAAATACTAGGATGGTGATGATTAATGGTTAATAAACTTTCAGCATATAAAACTTATTTATTATTTTCAGCTATTACAGCAATGTGTTTTTCGTTAGTAGCTACAGTTATGATAGTGTATCACATTGAAATAGTTCATTTAAATCCACTTCAGCTTATACTTGTTGGAACTACTTTGGAATTAGCATGCTTTATATTTGAAATTCCTACAGGTATAGTTGCAGATGTGTATAGTCGTAAACTATCTATTGTTATTGGGGGAGTTTTAACAGGAGTGGGATTTATTTTAGAAGGTTCTATTTCTAGTTTTATTTTCGTACTTGTAGCACAGATTGTATGGGGATTAGGGTCTACTTTTATCAGTGGCTCGCTTGAAGCTTGGATTGCGGAAGAAGAGAAGAATAAAGATTTAGATGAAATTTATATAAAGGGAGCACAAGCAGGGCAGATAGGAGCATTTATTGGAATAGTACTAAGCACTGTAATAGCTAATTTCTCTGTAAGGCTTCCTATTATAGTTAGTGGAGTTTTATTTATAATTCTTGCATTATTTTTATGGTTATATATGCCAGAAAATAATTTTAAACCATCTGTTCCTGGGGATTTAAATACATTCAAAAAGATGGTATATACATTTAAATCTGGTCTTAAATTTGTAAAAAGTAAATCTATAATTATGATTTTACTTGCAGTAACTTTATTTTATGGATTATCAAGTGAAGGTTATGATAGACTTTCTAATGCGCATTTTTTACAAGATACTACACTTCCTAAACTTGGAAACCTTAGTTCAGTGACTTGGTTTGGAATTTTTGGAATTTTAGGAATGATATTGAGCTTCATAGTAATGCATTTTATGGCAAAGAATCTTAAGAATGAGGATAATAGGAAAAATGGAAAACTATTATTATGCATAAATATACTTTATATATCGTCTATGTTGATATTTGCTCTTACAAGAAACTTTAGTTTAATGTTAATAGCTTATTTGGCAACAAATACCTTTAGAATTATAAATGAACCTATATTCAGTGCGTGGTTAAATGGGCATATAGATGATAATTCTAGAGCTACTGTGCTTTCTATAAATGGACAAATGAATTCCTTAGGTCAAATTTTAGGTGGACCGATTATAGGAATCATAGCTACAAATATTTCAGTAAGTATTGGTATAGTATGTACTTCATTATTAGTAGCACCAGTATTAGTGTTATATATTATTTCTATGATAATGGATAAAAAAATATCGATAATGGATAAAAAAATATCATAAATATAAGGGATTAAAAATGAAGATAATTTGATTGAACAATACAAGAAGGTTCGTAAATTTTTTGTAGAAATCTTCAAAAACACTTTTAAATTACAATATTAGAATTAGGTTAATTACTGTATTAAAAGATAAATTAAATATATATTATTAACTTAGAAAAACAAACTTTTACTTGTATTTATGTATACAAGTAAAAGTTTTTTACTTTCTTAGAAGGGAGAAATTTATAATGAAAAAGGTTTATTTAAAAAATCAATTAAAAGGATATCCTATAGAAGTAATCAGTAATGTTTTAGACGTCATTAATGTATTAGGTGAAAATTATGGAGCTAATAGAGATATAGAGAAAGATTTAGGAGGATATATAGTTATAGCAGAAAATATCGTTGTTATCGAAATGTTAAAGAAAGATAAGTTACAAGGTTTAATACCAGAATATACTGATATTATTGAATGTAAGGAAGGAGTTAATTGGACTTCTTCCTTATTTTTGCTTTCAAGTGATTATGCAATTGTAGTAGTAACAACAGAAGAACTTTCTAAGTTCCTATTAGAATAAATGGAGGTTAATTTAATGTGAGTAAGAATATAAAAGAGGATAAGATAATCAAGGAAACTAAGTATTGTAAGATAATAAATCAAGGAAAAGTTGGAGATGATGAATATACATATACAATAGAAAAGATATATATCAAGGAACTAAAAAGGAATGAAATAAGATTCTGTGTATATAAATCTACTAGAAGAGGTGATGAGACTTATATTCCAAGAAGTCTTGATGTAACTGAATTAGAGTTAATGGAGTTAATAAAGAAGTCCATTAAAGAGAAAGTATTTTCAGATGAATTCATAGAAATGTTGAAGCAAGAATTAAAATAGCTACTTAATTACAAGAAAAGTAATTAGGTAGCTTTAATTATTTTTAGGAGGATTAAGATGTTTAAGAAAGAGAGCAGATATATAACAAGAGGAGCTAATGAAAAGTTAGATTTAAGATTACAACTTATACTTTGGAGTATGATTGATAAGTTGAATGAAGAGGGAAAGGAATTAGACTACTTACAAGTTTTCAAAGTAAGAAAATGTAAAGAAGGAATTGTAATTGAACATAGTCAAGAAGTTCCAGAGTATAAAGAAAAGTATGTTATAGATTTAGAAAATATAGAGGTTAATGGAAACATAAAAGTTTTCGTAATAGATGATAATGAATACTCAACTATGATGTTAGCAGAAGAATATTAGGAGGTAATAAGATGAAAGAACTAAGTAAAGAAAAGTCTTTTGAGTATAGTTCTAAGGAACTACTTGGAGTAATGCGTTTTGATTTCTATGATGGAGGGCTTGCTAATCAATGGAATCCTAGAGATTTAATAATTGAATTAAATGATAAAAAGGAAATAGATTTAAAGAAGCTACAACAAGAACTTAACTACATTCAATTTGATTTAATAAAGAGTTTTGATACTGTAGTAAGGTTCTGTAATGGTAGAGGATATGATAATGAAACATTAGTCTACATAGATTTAGAAGTTGCTAAGTATGTAATCAAATTAGTTCCTGTAAGAGATAGTTACTCATATATTTATACATATTTAAAGGAGGTGAAATAGATGGATATTATAACTGTAATAAAAGTAGTTGGTACTATATTAACAGTTGTTGCTACTTCAATAGAAGCAGTAAATAATAAGTAAAAATATAAGATAAGTTAAAAAAGCTATATGATGATAGAGAGAAATTGAGCAAAAAGCAACAAAAACATATCAGAAAACAGAGATTTTTTAGATAGTGAAGAAAAGTAGCCATTAGATTAAAAAAGCTCAAAAAAGAGCTAAATAAGTTGCTTTTAAATTGAATAAGTAGATAATAGAAAAGTTTTAGGTCACTAATTTTACTTAAAAATAAAAAAATGAAAAAGATAAAACATATAAATAATGGAACTTGGAAAGAGGGAACTCGGAACTCTAAAGGAGTGACGGGGGGATAGGGGGGCTAAAGCCTTAATAAAAAAATAAATAAAAATAAAAAAATATAATCAGAATAGAGAGAAAAAAAGAATAAAAAATAAAGGCTCAACACCAAAATGTGTTCTTGACAGCATTAAGCTGTCAAGGCACGTTTATTACATTCTAAAAAAATTCTTGCTTCATAATACTCTCTATTCCTTGTGAAATAGTATCTTCTTTGAATCGCCTTAATTTTATTATTTCTACCTTCAACTGGAGCATTAGTAAATCTATATATATGATAATTTATAATTTCTTGCTTCCAATTTTCAAAGGTTTTAAGTGCAACATCTACTTCTGGTATATTTAATGATTTACCTGAACAAATCCATCTGTCAAAGACAATGGTCGCTTGATCAACGTTTATACAGCAATCGTACCATTCAATCAAATCTTCTTTCCAACAATATACTTCTTCAAGCTCTGATGATAAATTGAGTAATTTTTTAAGAATGATACTCTCTTTTTCATCTAATTGGTCATTTCTTTTGCTTAGCAAATTTTTATTACATTTCAAAAACACACGATTTTGTGAAGACAATCCTAAGCTTACTCTACGTCTAACATCCTGAAGTGCATCTAATGCATATCTATTAACATGAAACCTATCAGCTATGCGAATAGCATTCGGAAAGGTTTCTTCAGCAAATTTATGATAATATTGTGCTAAATCCATAACTACTGCAACTGGCTGTATATCATAAATATGAGGATTTTTTTCTTTGTCTTGTCTTAAGTCATTTAACTTACGTCCCTTCACAAGGTGAAGCAAGGTTTCATTTCGTAAATCATGTATTCCAGTATTATATGAATGCCCTTTTCTTATTGCAAAATCATCAATTCCTATTATTAATCTTTCAGTATTTTTGCTTAATTCTAAAGTTTCAGCACATATTTGAGGTTTTACATTATTAAGATAGATTTTAAAAATACGCTCTACTGTGCTGTATGGAGTTCCAGTAAATTCAGAAGCATGCGCTACGGTTGAACCCGTAACAGCGTTAGCTAGGTTATCATTATATGGCTTGGTATATCTTGATTTACCTTCAATGAAACTATATTTAAATGTAAAATTAAGCATGCAGTCCTTACAATATAGTCTTATTTTAGGTAATAATAAGAAAGTTTTATTGCCACACAAAGGTAGATGTCTTACTCGTCTATTACCTGAACTACCTTTTCTTATAACATTTGTATTATTGCAACAAGGGCAACTTTGTATATAAGTTAATGGTTCTAATAAAATTTCTACTGTATTATCATAAACATCTGAAATTTTAACAATATTTATATCTTGCAAGTTTAGTAATTTATTGATATTATTTATATTATTTATATGCACTTATTTATCCTCTTAATCGTATTGTTTCGCAACTATAGATTACAGGATTTTAAGTGCATTTTTTATCTGTAAATATTGGTAATTCAGTTGTCAAGCGCAGTTTTTAGTGTTGAGCCAAAATAAATAATAAATATATACAATTAATAATAATTAAATTATATATAATACCAATAAATAAAATTAAAAGAGTTAATGTTTCTATATTTTAGGAGCATTAACTTTTTTTATATTAAATTTAAAATTAATTTTCAGTAAGTTTTTAATGATTTTTTCAATGAATTATTCGCATGAATAATCATTTTAAAGTAGCTATTATTTTTTATGGGAGGTGAAGTTAATATATGGATATTCAAAAAGAGCATTTTAATGGAGTGTATTCTACTATTTTTGAACATATGGGTGAAAAAGTTACAAGAGAAATACATAGTGTATTTGGAGGTCAACAATTTAATTTTCCTAAGAAATTATACTCTAAAGAATATGTAATTAAATATTTACAAGAGAATTACAATGGTAAAAATGTAAGAAAATTAGCTAAAGAATTAGATTATTCAGAGAGATGGGTTCAATCAATAATAAATAGAAATAATATTAAATTTAGATAAAAATATTTAAAGATTGATAAATTTCGACAAAAAATAAAATTAAAATATAGTAATATTGTATTAAATGAAATTGCTGGAATGAGGGAGGTAGTTTAATGAATGTTTTTGATGCTGGAGGATTAACAGCGTTAATTGCACTTATATTTACATTAATATTAGGAACAGGGTTTTTTATTCTAATTAATAATATTTTTGAGATATGGTATTTAGGATTTGGAGCAATGGTTGGTGAGTGGCTTCTATGTTGTGCTGTAGGTGCTTTCATAGTTAATTGGATGAGTGGATTAATTGGAGGAATATTTACAGTATTATGGATTTTGATAAAACTAGCTATAGTTATAGCAGTTTTATTTCTAATAGGTTCTTTTATTTATTCTAAAATTAAAGGGGAGAAATAATTTAATAAAGGGGGAGATAAGTATATGAATAAGAAAAATAAGTCTATAATAATAGGATTAGTTGTTCTTATACTGTTATTTATAGTAGGAATTATAGGTAAAAGAATCAATGAAGAAAATGCAGTAATAAAGAAAGCCGAAGTAGCTATTAATAATGGTGATTATGATAATGCAAGGGATATATTATATACTGTTGTTGATGGAAATAATAAAAAAATAGATAAATTATGGAATGTGGTTGTTAGTTACCAAAAGGCTCAAAGTTCAGGAGTAGATTCTGGATTGAAATATCTTAATGAAATTGATAGCAGTTATAAAAAATATGATAGATTAAAAGATGATGTAGAAAATCTAAAAAAAGAATTGTTAAATGTTAAAAAAATAAGAAAAGAATTTTTAGTAAAAATAGAAGAGGTTAAAAGCTTAATTGAAAAAGGAGAATATGAACAAGCAGAAGAATTAAGTAAAGAAACATCAGAATGGCAATATATAGAACAAGCAGATATAAATACTATGTATGACTTACACGTAAAAGCTAGTGAATTGTTATCTAATCAAAGAAAAGATAATTATGCTAAAGAAGAGGCTGAAAGAAAAGAAAAAGAAGCTTTAGAAAAAGAGAAACAAAATAAGTTGAAGATTGAAACAGACGAGAATAACTTTTCAAAAACAGTAGCACAAGAAATGTTAGATAAAATGAATGCTGATAATGGAAATACACGTAATTTCTATGAGCTATCATCAGATTTAAATATAGATGAAACTGGTAAAAAGTATTTTGATGTTGTAGCTAAAGATAAGGATTGGATAAAGTTTGATGATAATACAATATTAGCGAAATATAGATTGTATTCTAATGGAGAGTTAGTAGAAATACAACAATAAAAAAAAAAGAGGGTTGAACCTTCTAGTGTTGTATTAATGTAAAATTTAATACTTTACAAAATGACCCTCAT
>CAMBXR010000019.1 GCA_945871955.1 uncultured Clostridium sp.
TATCTTTTAATATTATTTCTTGTGATTCTATTTCTTGTTGAAGTTTATCTAAGTAATCCATTATTAAATCTATTTTTTCTACTATACGCTTTTGTTCTTCTAATGGTGGTAATGGTATTAAAAATTCCTTTATAGCAGTTGATGCTACTGCTTTAAATGTTGTTCCAGTTGATTTTTTTACAAGTTCTTCTTCAAGAGCCATTATAAAATAATAGAAAAATTTATTTTCTATATCTATATACTTTCTTATTGCTACTAATCCTCTTCCTATGCAAAGTTCTCTATCAGTTATGTTTAAAGTACCAACAGGTGCCCTTACCGATAATAAGATATCATCTGGAATAGCTATTTTACTTGGTTTAGTACAATATAATCCACTATTATTTATAAACACTTTACCAAAAGATGCTTTACCTTGATGAAATTCTATTCCACCTTCAACATCTGATACTGTTGAACTATCTGGGGACTGTCCCATAACAATATTTGAAATATTTCCTAATCTACACCATTCCCAACTGCTAGGTGTTTTGAATAATTTTTCTTCCTCACTTATGTCAGGTAATGGCTTTTCTTTTTTTATTACTTTATCTTTTATCAACTGCTCTTTTTCTGCTTTTATTCTTTCTAAAAGCAAACTAGCTGGCTCATCATCTTCACATTGCTCTACTAATTTACCTTGTATAGCCAATTGCAACACTTTATTTTTTATATTAAATATATTCTCTAATAATTCTTGTTTATTACTATCAAGTTCATCTATTAACTCAAATAATTCATCTACTTTAGCTACTATACGTTCTTGCTCTTCTAAAGGTGGTAACATAATTGGTATTTGGTTTAAATTAGCTTGATTTAATTTAGGTTGTGCTGTACCTGTAACAAATGATTTTAAATCAATTGCATTAATATATATTTCTAAGTATTTCAATGTAATAAATTCTAAACTATCTATTACATGAGCATGATTATTAACCCAATATTTACCATAGGCTATAAAAGCTATAGGTGTTGATCTACTAATTAAATTTGCACCATCTTCACCTATTAATAATAATGGTTTATCAAATAAATAATCATCTATTTTATCAATAACACCAGATGCACCATAATAGTCATATATCTTAGCTCTGTCTTCTCTCTCTTTTGATGATACAGGAACTCTATCCCCATCTCTGCAAATAGTAGCTTTTCCAAGCCTACACCATTCCCAACCTTTTGGTAAGTCAAAGATTTTTTCATCTTCACTTATATCAGACAATGTCCTTTCTTTCTTAATTACCTTATCCTTTATAAGTTGCTCTTTCTTTACTTTTATCTTTTCAAGCAGAACACTCGCAGGTTCATCATTTTCATTTTGTGGTACTAACTTACCTTGTATAGCCAGTTGAAGAATCTTATCCTTTAACGATTTTATATCCATTTTTCTTAAACTCCTTCTAAAGCTTCTCTTATCTTATCTACTAAACTAACTATATTCTTAGACTTAACATCCATAGTAGTCAGCAACTCATCAAGAGTATACACCTTTTCCTCTACAAGTTTATTAGGATTCTTAAAATCTAAATTATACTCCTTAGATATAACCTCATCCATACTAACCTTATAAGAATTTAAATCTTCCTTATCCCTATCATTCCACCACTTTCTAACACCATCTAAATGAATAGCCTTAAATGGTTTAGTCTTAGAGAAGCTTCTATAACCCTCTGGTAGTGGAACATCATAATACCATATTTCCTTAGTAGCCTCTGTTTTATCAAAGAATAATATATTTGTAGTAATACTTGTATAAGGAGCAAATACCCCTGCTGGTAATTTCACTATTGTATGAAGATTACACTCATTTAATAACCTTTCTTTCAGAGCTTTTTGTGAATTTTCATTACCAAATAAGAAATTATCTGGAAGTATTATACCCACTCTACCATTTTGTTTTAATCTATATAATATCAATGCTACGAATAAATCTGCTGTTTCAGATGTTTGTAATTCCGTTGGGAAATTAGATTGAATTATCTTCTCTTCCGTCCCACCATAAGGAGGATTCATCATTATACAATCAAATCTATCTTCCTCTTTATAATCCCTCACATTTTTCTCCAAAGAATTGCCATGCATTATATTAGGCTCATCTATATCATGTAATAATAAATTAGTCATACAAAGTAAATGAGGTAAGTTCTTTTTCTCTATACCAAATAAACTTCTATTTACAGTTTCCTTATCTTCCACTGTTTTTATCTGCTTTTGTAATATTTCAAGAGCAGAAGTCAAAAATCCACCAGTACCACAGGCAAAGTCTATCACGACACCATTCTTAATACAACAAACTTTTTAGAGTGAATACGATTTAACATATATAATAAGAAAAGTTTTGTAAGTGAATAGGATTTAAAGGCACAAAAATAAGAGCCTTTCGGCTCCTATTATCTTTACCCTATAAATTGTAATTTGTTGCCCTCTTTATAATTTTGATATCCAATTATTTTATCATCAAATGTTAGAAATGTTTTATCTTTGATATTTTTCTTTTTGTCTTATAACATAATTACTAATATTTTTATCATAATCTGGATATAAATAATTTAAACATTGTGCCACTTCTTTTGATACCATTCTAAAAATTCCCATACATAATTCTAAAGATTTCCACATTTCTGTATATGACCCCATATTATATGTAGCAAGAATTTTCTTCCATAATTCAGGTGAAATATATCGTTCTAAAAATTTATAGTTTTTTCCTAGACTAAAACTATAACCTTGCTCTATTCCAACCTTCCATGAAATCATTCGCAGTAATTCCATACGCACAATATTATTTAAATGGTCGATTGCAAATAAAATTTCCTTTCGACATAATCCTTTCACTACATATGTTACAGTATTCCAAAATTCATTACAGCAATCATCAAAAGAACGTGCTGTCGGATGTTCTATATAATAATCTTCATCTGTAGGTACTGGTATATTAGTAACACGATTATCCTTATCTAATAATAATTTTACTAATTTATCCCAAGTAAAATATTCATCTAAAACTTCTAATGGCAATAATGTCAAATCTATTTTAACTCCGTCCCAAAATAACATAAGATATGAATACCCTTTTTCTTCTTTTGGAAACAATTCCATATCCTCGGGTTTTTGCATAATAAGTCTCTCTCCAAAAACATTAAGCCACTCATCACTATTAATAAAACTCTGCATGTCTGTGACAAAAAAAGTAATATCATAATCTTGAAAATCATCTGGTATAATATTAATATTTGTTCTTGAACCTTCTAAAGTAACCACCCTAATTCTATCATCTGCTTTAGCAAAATTAAGTATAGTATCATATATTTGTTTCTCTGTTCTCATTTTCATATCAACTCACTTTTAAAATTATTATTACTTATATTATAACAGAAAAAAGTAAATTTTCTATTGCCTTAGATTTACCTTAAACATAAAATTATTCTTTAAATTTAACCTTGTATCTATTTTATATTTTTTCCTTTTTGGATTTCCATCAATCCTATAAATGCTATTATTTTTAATATCATAGCTTACAGACCAAATTGTATTAGCATCCTTTCTCTATCATAATCACATCTAAACAGTACAAAAATCTTTTTGATTTCTAAATACTTATCCATATCATCAACTACTTAACAAATTGTAATTTAGCGAATAGTAACTTAATTTTCTTTTTTATTAAACATATGGCGTACTTTATCTATTCGATTATTTGGTCTGCGTGATTGAATAACTGGTTCACAAGTAGCAATTTGATAATCTTTTAATTCTGTCAAAAAAACTGCTTGCCCATTTGTATATAGAGTTAAAGTATTACGATATTCATTAATACAACGTGCAGGAATATGTCCTGTAAAAATAACTTCATCATTTTTTGATTGACTTGTTTCAATTATTGCACAATGTTTTTGTGCATCATTATATGCACGAGAAAAGTATTCCTGTGGTGTAAAAAGTATAAACGAACAATATGGCTCTAATAATTGCGTTCCCGCTTTTTTCAATGTTTGTTCAAGTACAATTGGGGCAAGAAAGCGAAAATCCGAGGGAGTACTAACAGGGCTATAATAAACACCATATTCAAAACATATTTTACAATCTGTTACTTTCCAACCATACAAACCTTGCTCCAGTCCATAATTAATACCTTCTCTTACTGCATTTTGGAAACTTTGATTTAAATAACCGAGTGAAACTTTGCTTTCGTACTGTATTCCACTTCCAATTGGAAGTGGAGTTATTGATAATCCAATTGATGCCCAAAATGGATTTGGTGGTACTTCAATATGAATAGTATAATCTGCCTTTTGTAATGGCTTTTCCAAATAAATTACGGTTGGATCTTCGATTCTTATGTTTATGTGATATTTTTCAATCAACAGAGAACAGATAACTTCTAACTGCACTGTTCCTAAAAAAGAAATGATGATTTCATGTGTTATCGTATCAACATAATAACGTAAAAGAGGATCAGTATCTGCAATTTCTGTAAGAGCATCCAATAATTTTTCTCTCTCTTCTATTTTTATCGGTTCAATTCTTGTTCGTAGTATTGGTACAGTCTTGTCATTCCATACATTGCATGGCAAAAGCTTTTCATTTCCTATAATATCGTTCAATCTTAATGTATTGTTAGGTATAATAAAAATATCTCCAGAACAAACTGTTTTTGTCTGTATCATTTCTCCATTTGAAGGAATATATATTTCTGTAAGTTTCACTTTCTTTTTTTCTGGCAATATAATTGTATCTCGTAAGTGTAATGTTCCACTGTAAAGACGCAAATAAACTAATCTTTGCTTATGGTCTGTATATTCAATTTTAAAAACCCTTCCACATAGTTCTGAATCATTCTCATTCATTTCAGGACAAAAAAGATTTGAAATAGCTTCGATGAGTTGTTGAGTCCCTATATTATTTCTAGCACTTCCATGGTATATAGGAAACAACGAACCTTTTTTAACACACCTATATTCTTCATACGTTAATTCTTGTATAGTCAATTTTTCTCCTGCAATATATTTTTCTAAAAGTTTATCATTTTTGGAAATTACAGGATCCCAATCATCTAAATCAATAATATTTTTAATTGATATTTCTGGAGTTAATGTTACATTTTGCATAACAATAATATCATTTGAAAGTTTTTCTTTGATATTTTGATAAATATTATTTAAGTTAATTCCATCCTGATCTATTTTATTTATAAAAATAATTGTTGGTATATTCATTTTTTGAAGTGCATGGAATAGTATTCTTGTTTGTGCTTGTACACCATCTTTAGCAGAAATTACTAAAATAGCTCCATCAAGAACAGATAAGGAACGATACACTTCTGTTATAAAATCTGTATGTCCAGGAGTATCTACAATATTGATTTTGTAGTCATTCCAATTAAAAGAAGTAACTGCTGCCTGAATTGTGATTCCACGCTGACGTTCTAAAAACATAGTATCTGTCCTTGTTGTTCCCTTATCTACACTGCCTAATTCTAAAATCGCTCCACTTGTATAAAGCAGACTTTCCGTTAAAGTTGTCTTTCCTGCATCTACATGAGCAAGAATACCAATGTTGATTATTTTCATGGAATTTCCCTCCCTACAAATTTATCTTTTAACTTAAAATCAATATTTACTAATTTTGTTCTTTTAAACTATTCTCAAAATCAATTATCCACTTTTCTAATGTTTCTACTAATGCTAATTGTTGTTTAAACATTTGTTTTCCAACATTAGGAATATGTTGTCTATGAGATTGTCTTTCATTTAGTAATTCTTTTAATTCTAATATCTTTGATTTTATATTAGAAACAAGAATCTTTTTTTGTTCATCATCTACTAAATCTAAATTCGTGATAATAACATTAAAATCCAAATATAGACTAACATCAGAATTTGAAATATCATTCATAAGTTTATTAAAATAATCATTACCTTTGTCAGTAATAGTATATACTGCTTTATCTGGCATATTTCCCTCTTTCTCTTTATGGCTAACAATATATTCTTTTGATTCTAATTGTAATACTTTCTTATAAATAGACTGTTCACTAATTTTTACCCATCTTGGTATATTACGATATTCTATATTTTTTTTAATATCATAAGCACTTTGTGATTTTTGTTTAATAAGTCCTAATAATACTAAATCTATATTTGACATAATCTCTACTCCTTACTTAATATTCTGTAACGCCAAGTCTATTTCCAAATGGATCTTCAAACTCGACTGCATTACCAGTTCCAATTTTAAAAGGCTCACTCAAAAATTTTATACCATTATTCAACATTTCTTTATAGAAGATTGCAACATCTTCTACTTCAAACCATATTGTAGGCTTTAAATTCTCAAATTTATTTTTGTCTTTTAAAATTATTGCAGGTTCTTCATTTCCAATATTATAAGCAACCATTCCCTTATCAGAAAAATCAAATTTCTTTTTTAACCCCAATATTTCCTCATAATATCTTTTTGCTTCTTCCATATTATCTACAGGAAGAAAATAGTTGTCATAATTTTTCATATATTTAAGCCCTTCTTTCTACTACAAACTATACTACTATATTTTATAGTAGTTATCATTGAAAGTCAATATATAATAAAAAAATAGATTAGTTGCACTGAACTAATCTATTTGTATAACTGCCTGTCGTACAAAAAAGACTGTCATTACTGACAATCTTTTCGGTAAATTACTATAAATCAATAACTATAAAATTGACTATCTAAGTTTTGTCAACACTAAATTTATATTAATATTATACCACGACTAAAAACACGAAAATATGCGTTTTTTTAATTTTTTTCGTGTAATGTAATTATATATATGTTAAAATTAATTTGTTAATTTATTTTGAATGTTGTATTATTTTTGCACATTGTATATAACATTCTTAATATTTTTGTAGAGCAAGCAGTTAGGTTTTCATAATAATGTTTACCTTCTGCTTTTTTTGTTAAATAATAATCATATACGGGGTGTCCAGGACATTGATGCCCTAACTTAACTACTATTTGACTAATATTAAATAATATCCATCTTGCATATTTATTTCCACGTTTAGAAATAGTTCCATGCACGTTTATACTTTTCCCAGATTGAATTATTGTTGGATCTAAACCACAGAAAGCAATTAATTGTCTATGATTATCAAATCTTGTTATATCACCTAATTCACCTAATAATTCGGTTGTTAATACTTCTCCTATCCCGTAAAAAGAATTAATTATATCGAAGTAAGGTGACTCTTTTGCAGTTTTTATCATCTTTTCTTTTAATTCATTTATTGTCTTAATATTCTCTTGTAAAATAGCAGCCATATCAGATAAGTTCTTTACATCCGAATGATCTTTATCGACACCTGGATATGAATTAACTGCTATATCTTTGATTTTGTTTGCTAACCTCTTATAATAATAATCATGTCTAGAATTAGTTTTATACAAATTATTGTATAATGCATCTATTCTTTTTTCTTTTACTATATAAGCATGAGGAAAGGTTTTAATAAAGTTTAATGCTGTTTCTTCATATATTCTGCTGCCTTTAAATATTTCTTCAAATTCTGGAAAACATATATTTATAAGTCTTTTATATCTATTTTTACAACTCACATTTAATTGAGTTAGATAAAAATATTGTCTTGTCATTGCTTTCAAATTAGCATATAAATCTTTTTTAGACAAATCATGATATTCTACTTCATTTACGAAAAATAATTTAGCTAATCTCATACAATCTTTTGTATCAGTTTTTGTTTTCCTTAATGTATCATAATTATTTTTGGTCGTTAAACTATTAATTACTAATGTATTAAAATTATTTTCTTTAAAATATCTTTCTACTGGCAAATGATATATTCCTGTTGATTCCATGAAAATAGTTAAATCTTCTAAATTAAAACTTTCAATTTTATCTTTTAATTCATTAAAATCACGAAAATTATGTTTTATCTCTTTAGGTTCAATCAATACTTCTCCATATTCAGTAGATAACATTATCATACTTTTTCCTTTAGCTACATCAACACTTAATACTGATTTCATTATTTACTCCTTTCTGAATTTAAGTCTCTTGTTTCCACCATTATTTCATCAAGCTTGTTATATAGATTCTACGACCTCACTATCTTAAACTAAATTAATAATAGAAATAAAAGCTGAACTGTCAATTTGTTAGATTCTATGACCTCTGTAATTTGCCGTTCTCACTTAAACTCTTGGTAAATAATTTAACATAAAAAAATAAGATATAAATATTAAATTATTTACATCTTAAAGTATACTTGTAATTTGTTATTTATTATCTGTAAATGTTTTGGCAACTATTTTCCAACCATCTTCAAATTTTTTTAACATATGCAAATCAACATAATCTGCTCCAAAATAGTTTTCCATAGTAACTCTAATAACTGCTATATCATTATTAACTTCTAAAACATCTACTCTTCCTGTTGAGTCAGTTGCTCCCGCTTCATCTGCACCATCAAATAAAGTTTGAATAGGATTTCCATTGATAGTTGCATTTTCATGAAATGCAGGTTTCATTATAGAACTATCTCCTTTTCTGCAACCTTCTAAATAAAGGTTAGCAACATTAACTATTTCTTCATAGTCCTTTAAATTAATCGTTTTCATATAATTCATCCTTTCTTAAATATTTACAAATACATTATATCGTTATATAATATTTTTGTATAGTACTTACTTAAAGGAGAGTGTAACATGAAAAAATGTATAGAATCTAATATGAACTTTGAAGAAACAGGTTTTGCTTACAGTATGTCTTTAATATCAGGAAAATATAAATTGCCTATATTGTATTCTTTAGCATTTTATGGCACATTTAGATATAATGAACTAAAAAGATTTCTAGATCCAATTTCATTTAAAACTCTAACATCTAATTTAAAGGAACTAGAAGAATGTGACCTAATTATTAGAAAAGAATATCAAGAAATGCCACCAAAAGTAGAATACTATTTGTCTGATAAAGGAAAATCTTTAATGCCAATTTTAGACCAATTATGTGATTGGGGAGAAAAAAATAGACAAGTTTAATTGCTTGTTTATTTTTTATTTAATCTACAAATTACTATTTATCTGTGTGCTTATTATATCATAAAAAGAGCAAAATTTTACATTTGCTCTTAAAAATTTATAATGATTTTTTATCCATTTATTTCTGTTCCATCTTTAAATTTAAATACGATTGTATCCTTGTCCTTTATTGTAGCACTTTCAAGTAAACTTCCCCACAATAGTCCATCAAACTTTTCAAGAAGTCTTGTTTGTTTTTTTAAGGTATTAATATAGTCTTTTATCATCTGATGCTTTGCAGATTGTTTTGATATCTCAATTTCTAATTGTTCATACTTTGCTTTTGTTTCATCATAAGTTTTTATTATCGCATCATATTCTTTTTTATACTTTTCTTGGTTTTGTGCCACCCTTGAATTCATTTCAATAAGCTCTTGTATTTTTTCAACTTGCTCTGCTAGACTATTCTCCAGTTTTTCTTTTTCTTCTGATAATCCTTTTTTGTTGCATATTTTATCAAGTATTCTTTCAAGGTTAGAAATTATCTCATCCTTATTTTCAATCATTGAATTAACTACATTCACAAATCTACTTTCAATATCATCAGACCTTATTGCAGGTGTTTTACAATTTTCCTTTCCAGAATATTTCCTATTGCATTGATACATTATTTTCCTGTACTTATCATTTGAATGCCATACCTTAGCTCCATAGCTACCACCGCATTCTCCACACTTAATTCTTGATGTCAAAATATCAGTTCCACTATATTTACCATTTAGCATCAATCTTCTATCCATTTCTAACCTAACCATCTCAAATGTATCTGGTTCTATAATTGCTGGATGGTTATTTTCAACATAGTATTGTTGTACCTCACCATTATTTATTTTTTGTTTTTTGGTTAAGAAGTCTGGTGTGTAATACTTTTGAAGTAGTGCCTCACCCTTATACTTCTCATTTGTAAGAATACTCCTAACTGTTGAAGCGTGCCACTTTTGTTTATGTCCTGGCGTTTCTATACCATCATTGGTTAAACCTTTTGCTATTGCTACTGCAGTTGAACCAGATAAATACTCTCGATATATTCGTTTTACAATTACAGCTTGTTCTTCATCTATAACAAGGTTTCCATCTTCCCCTCTTTTGTATCCTAGGAAATTTCCAAATGGCACAGTTACTTTACCATCTGCAAATCTTTTTCTGTGCCCCCATTTAACATTCTCTGATATGGATCTACTTTCTTCTTGAGCTAATGAACTCATTATTGTAAGTAATAATTCTCCCTTACCATCAAATGTCCAGATGTTTTCTTTTTCAAAATAGCATTCACAACCTATATCTTTCAGCTTTCTTATTGTTGTTAAACTATCTACTGTGTTTCTAGCAAACCTTGAAACTGACTTTGTGATGATTAAATCAATGTTTCCTGCTAATGCTGATTTAACCATTTTATTAAATCCTTCACGATGCTTTGTAGATGTTCCACTTATACCTTCATCAGTATAAACATCAACAAATTCCCAATCATCTCTTGATTTAATATAGTTTGTGTAGTAGTCAACCTGTGCCTCATAACTCGTTAATTGTTCTTCCTGGTCTGTTGAAACCCTAGCATATGCAGCGACTTTTCTTTTTTTCTTATTTGTAATTGGTACTGCATTATACAAGTTTACTGATGCAGGTATCTTTCTAACATTCTTTGGCATTTTTTCTCGCCTCCAGTGTTTTTAATCTTTTTTCTGTGGTTGTACGTTTTCTTTCTTCATTCCATCCTCTTTGCCTTGCAGTCGAATGCCATTCTTGTTTTATAACTCCTCCATCATAAGGATAGAACTCTATCATATCTTCTCCAATTGGTACAACCTTTTCAATTGTTTCATCAAATAAGTCAGAGTCAAATTCATTCCAACCTAAAGCATTACACGCTGCGATTTTCAATTCTTCTTCTGGTATAACCTTAGCACCGCAATACTTCGCACCTTTTTCACTTTTAGTTCGACATACCCAAACATAATAGGTATAATCTTTTCCCATTCTGTTTTTCTTACCACTTCTTCTATAACTCTTGCCACATAGTGGGCATTTAACTTTGGAAGTAAAACAAGTAATGTGTAGGGATTGGTTTGCCCTTTGACCTAGTTTATTTCTTCTTTCAAATTCTTTTTGAACAGCCTCATATTGCTCCATTGATATAATTGCCTCGTGGCTATTTTCAACATAGTATTGATTAAGTTCTCCATTATTTTTCTTTTCCTTTTTTATTATAGGATCAACAATATAGTATTTTTGTAGTAGTAAATTGCCAGTATAAGTGATGTTACTTAATATTTCACGTACACTTGATGGGCTAAATTTACCACCTTTATATGCCTTATAACCAAGTTCGTTTAATTCTGATGCTACTTTTTGATATGCTTTATTTTGCAAATAATTATCATAAATATATCTAACTACTTCAGCCTCTTCTGGTACTACTTCAAGCTTCTTATTTTTCATCAATCATCATATGCCAAATATTATAGGTTTCATCATCATAATCATAAATAACCATAACATATCCTACCATAACATCCTCTTTATAAATTGCAAAAGGAGTACACTGGTTATAATATACATATGCTTGTGCCAAACTGCGAATAGGATGTGATACAAACTTATCTTGATTTTCTCCAAGCTTTAAATTAAAACACTCAATAAAATTATTTTCATCAATTTTCTTTAAAATTAATTCTTTATTCATAAATTCCCTCCATTAATTTAGGGGGATTATTTACTTTGTATCCCCCCATTTTCTAAATATTTTGTTTCAAATGCATTGTATGTCATATTGACCAACTCCCTTCATTTTTAAAATTATTATGATAAAATGTTGTTTAATGATTACAATAATAGTTTAGCTTTTAAGTATTTTAGAACAACTATATATCCATTTCAATTTCATCAATACATTTTTCTGATAACTTAATTACCTCATCAAGCTTTGTTCTTGTATTTATGTTTTTTATTTCTACAATTGTCATATGTAAACCATCTTTAAATTTAGGTTTTCTAATATCATCAATTGATATATATTGTCTTAGTAATTCTTCTAAGCGTCCATATATAGAGTTTCTAATTTCTTTTCTATAGTCAGCATCTTCACATTTTAACTTAAATGCTAATTTAGTTTTATCACCATCACTATTGCCTGAATTACTTTCTATTTGAAGATATAATAAGTAATTAATCTCCTTATCGTCTTTTATATACTTTAGTTCTTTATGGTTCCAAAAGAACCCTAAGAAACCTCCTTTAGGATTTGATACATAATGCCAACAAACATTTTCTATATTTTTTTTACTTTTTTGATTTTCTTGAAGTCGCAAATGATTATAATATCCTTCCCATGTTTGCCAATACCACTTATTAATATCATCTTCAGATTTATACATATTAGTTGCATTCTCTATATTTTCTAAATAGTCTATATAATCATTTAGTAAATTATCTCCTAAATATCTATATCTTTTAATTACATTTAATATAGCATCTCTACTTATTCTTTTATATTTTGCTTGTTCTACACCATTATAAGGACATTCATTACCTATCTTATAATAAACATAGTGTTTATTATAATCGTTATATTCTTCTGAACTTTCAATAATCTCTCTATATCTTTCTAGCTGATTTGAATGATGAGAAGTATACACCTTATCTTCTATTACAATTACATGAGAATTATTTATCTCTACTATTATATCAATATTTTTATACTGTCTTTTTATCTTTACAGACTCCACATATAAATCTTCATCTCCTGTAAACAATCTTAAAATATCTTGTGATAGATTTTTATATCTTTCATCATCGCTATTTGCCCAGTCTAACATCCAACAAATCATAGCATCATTAGTAAGTTCTCCCGTTGCATAATTAAATATATTTGGTTTCATATTGTCCCCCTCCATTTATAATACTTAGTAGCTTCATTTATTTTATTAACTACCCATTTGATAAAGTCCTCCATAGAACTTTCGTCAGGACCAATGCTTATATTAATAGATAAAAATTTATCTTCCATAAGAGTTGAAGACCCAGAAAGTCTTGACCAGCAACGTGTAAGTGTTGAACTAGTTTCAAATATTGTAATATAATGATATAAATGCTCTATATATGAAAAGTTTATATCTTTATCTTTAAGTTTTATAAGTTTGCTTATATCTCTATTTTCATAAAAGAACTTCATATCTTCAGGATATTTCTTATGCAAATTTATTGTATATCTAATGTCATATAATTGACAAAAGGCACTATAAGCTTCATCTTCATTATTACTTATCATAGCTTTTTTCATTTTATCAATAATATCAAAGGTGTTAGGAACTTCTTTTAGAAAAAATTTATCTTTAGAGCATTCACTTAGTATAGATATACTTTGCTCTAGCTCTTTAAATATATCTCTAGATTCTCTAGCTATTTTTTCGTAAGAATCATATCTTTTATCTATCCATTTTGTAAAATAAGTCATAGCATATTTAACTGGATATTCTTCATCAATACAAAGGTCCTCATCAATAGCAATTTCATTAGTAAGAATATAAAGATAATCCTCATAATACATGAAATAAAGAGCTTGTCCATAACCTCCAGCTACACATTTATTATATATATTAAGTACATCATCCATTTCTTGGTCATAATATTCACGATTAAAGAAGCTAAAATAATCTTCTTTTATAGAATCACTTAGATAATCTTCAGATTTAGGGTCGATATACTCATATATTAATCTTTCTCTTAAATATGTACCTTTATTTTCATAGTACCATTTCACATCTTCTCTATGTTCTTCAAATTCATTTATTAAAAGGTTGAAGGCATGCCATTCTTGTGATAAGGCTAAAAAATACTTTTTTTCAAATAAATCATCACCTTTTTCTAATACATCTAACATTTCTTTTACATTTGGTACTGCCATTAAAAATACTGGATCTTCTTTATATAATTGTAATGCATTGTAAATATGCTCAAAACTTGACATATATTTTAACCGCCTTTCCAATTAATATTTTTCTTGATATAAACACAACTATCTATTTATTCATCAAATATTATTTTTATCCTTCATAAAGTATAACTTTTCTTACTATAATATAGATTAGTATTTAATTTGTTTATATTAATTCACAAACTTAATATATTACGAAGCAGAAGGGTAGGAGCTATGCTCCTACTTTTTTATTATTCAAAATTTATCTAATTTCAACATTTTGTTAAAACATAGCCAATTACAAATAATTAAAAAAGTGCTACTTTTTAACTTAAAGAACATATGTTCTAATGTGTAAAAAGTAGCACTTTTACATTTTCTATACTTTACTTTCCTTTACTAAATCTCTTATTCTACGATTACTTAAATTATACTTAATCCTAAGTGCGTCTATATTTTTACCATTGTACTCTTTCAAAATAGCTTCATTTCTAAGTCCTTGTGTAGCTCTTTTATATACAGGAATATAGATGCTAGTCCCTCCATACATTTTACAAATCTTTAAAAAGTTCTCTTCTCCTATCATATCTACCATACTGTGCAAATAGTAAGGTATGTATTCTTTTAAAAGATCCATTTTATCACTCCTTTTTTAACAAGTAACATAACAAACAGCATTTTCTATATATGTTTTATATAAATAATAGCTAGTCTTATATAATATTGATAAAAAAATAATTAATAGTATATTTCTCGTTAAGTTGTTAAGAAAAATCGTGTAAGCATTGAATTTTAGGCATTTATACCTCTTAACAAGCTTCTTAACAACCGCTTAACGAGTTTTTAACAAGATTATAATTAAGAAATACGTTCATAACATCTTTGTGTACCATATATAGTAAAGTTTCTAACTCCTGTTTTATTTTTAGAATACTTTGTCCAATTATCAATTTTTCTCATAATTGAACTTATAGCATATGAGTCTGCATGTCTCATAGATGCTATATCATAACAAAAACATTCTGCCCATATAATACTTCAGGATGACAGTTTTATTTTTTTAACAGTACTTCAAAATTGTCTCTCCTTCTAAATTTATTGTTTGATGTGTATTATTTCGCATTATATAGCGATTATAACTTATTACATTCTAAATGATTTCAAATTCTTTATTTCTTAATATCCTAAGAAGTTCTTCATCGCATGTGATTTTTTTATTTGTACAAATACCTGTTCTACATAAATCCTCTTCTTCATGGACATCACTACCACCTGTAGCTATAAGTCCTGGATTTTCTTCATAAACAGCTTTTGTTAAATCATTATTATTGTTGTGTCTTGGATTTTGGTTATTTATCTCAACACCATGTAAATAGTTTATATCAGCTAATTTGCTGTGTTTGTTTCTATGAGGATGAGCTTGGATAATAATTGCTTTATCTTTGAATTTATTATAAAAATCCTTTAACTCCATTTCAATCATCCACTCATTTTCTAGATAATCTTCTTTTTCAAATCCAAATACTAAATAATCATTTTTTTCATGGTCAAAACTAATTTCCATTCCAAGTCCTATGTAAAAATCTTTATCCTTACAATATTCTATCCCTCTGTCATAACTATAGAAAAATTCCTTAGTTTTTTCTTTCCACTCTTCTCTTTTACATTTTCTGAAGTAGCCTTTTCTAAAATGGTCTGTAAGGACTAATCCTGAATAACCTTCTTCTATATATTTGTCTATTATTTCTTCTATACTTAGACGAGCACAAGGACTTATTTCCTTAGTATGTACATGTAAATCATATTTAAATCTCATCTGTCTGCTCCTTATTTTGTAGTCTGTATTTACTATATTAAAATAATTTTAGAATATTGTAAATTAACTAAAACTATTTTTTAAATGTAAATACTTCTTGTTTTTAGATTAATTTTATAATTTAATAATGTAAAAAATTTACATGGATTTAGCCCTATGTTATAATGTGCAAGTAGTATAATTACGGGGGAGAAAAATTTTAATGATAAAAAAGAATTTACAAAAAATAATTATAGCACCAATAATAATTTCCACGGTTCTAATAAGTGGAGCTTTTCCTAAAAACATTACTTTTGCTGCTACATTAAAAGTGGTCAATGCAAACAGTATAAATGTGAGAAGTGGGGCTGGAGCCAGCTATAAACTTCTAGGAAAACTTACTAGAAACACTAAAATCAGTGTTACTTCTGAAACTAAAGGATGGAGTAAGTTTACTTACAATGGAAAAACTGCTTATGTATGTAGTAAATATTTAATCAATGCAACTACTACAAAATATGTAAATGCAGATAGTTTAAATGTAAGAAGTGGGGCTGGAACTAAATACAAAGTTCTAGGAAAGCTTAAGAGAAATGCTAAAATAAGTGTTATCTCAACTAGCAATGGATGGAGCAAGTTCACTTATAATGGAAAAACTGCTTATGTTAGCAGTAAACATCTAAGTAACAATAAAAGTGTAATATTAAATGTGCCATATATAAGCCAATATCCTGATTTACCTCTTGGATGTGAAGCAACTTCTCTAGCTCAATTATTACAATTTAAAGGTGTGAATGTTTCTAAAACTACTATAGCCAAAGAAATGAAAAAGTCACCAAATAAAAATCCATCTCTTGGATTTGTAGGAAGTCCTTATAAAAATGAGCCTGGTATTTTCCAAGCCATATATCCAGAGGCTTTAGTAAGTACAGCTAAGAAGTATAGACCAAACAGTGAAGATATAACAGGTGCATCTGTTAAAACCATAGAAAAAGAGCTTAGAAATGGAAATCCATCAGTTGTTTGGATGTCTCTTAATTTAGCCACACCTCAAATGGGTTACTGGTATCCAAATACTAAAGACCAAATATGGGTAAATAAAAATCTTCATGTTATGACAGTTACTGGTGTAGATGATGATAATTTCTACATAACAGATCCTGCAAAAGGTAAATATAGTGTAAGTAAAACTAAGTTTGAATCAATTTATAATAAAGTTGGAAAGAAAGCTTTAGTTGTTAGGTAGTCTAACTTCATATATAAAATTTGTAATTTTGTAACATAAGTTACAGAAAAATATACATATATGTTGTATAATGGTAAAATATATTGATTTTTAGGAGGTATTCACTATGAGTTGCGGATGCGGTAGTGTTAATAAAAACGATGGAAGAAATGTAGTTGATTTAGTAAGAAGCAAAGGTAAAGATAGCTTCCCTCTAAGAACTGCTCATGAATTAGAATGTGTTAATTGTAATGAAACATTCACTATGACAACACACGTTGACAAATGCCCTTCATGTAATATGGTTTACGGAGTTACTCCTTGTAGTTCTCATGATAAAAACAACATATTAGCTGCAGGTATTAATTATTAATATATAAAATTTAACACTAAAAAATAACCCTCATAATTTTGAGATATAACTCTACAATTATGGGGGTTATATTTTTATTCTCTTCTTATATAAAATTCTTCTATTTTAGGTATCTATCATATATTAAGTAGTTTTTTCAATTCATTTACACGGCTTTGAGCTCCTACAGCCATCATATTATTTATAAATATAACATCATCAATCTTATGTTCATCTAAAAAGCCTTTGAAGTTTTTCTTAAAATATCTCATATCTACCACATAAACCTCGCTATAGTTGTATGTCAATAAAGGTGAAAATGCATTTCCATAAGATTCTTTAACAACAGCAATCTTTTTATTACTTTTAGCTTTAGGATTTTTTATAACTGTAAGAGGATTATCCCCATAAATAAATACTCCATAAGCATTCGACCCCTCACAGAAATCTGCATAAGGAGAAGCTTCATAACTCTTTGACAAATCTCCTGATGTATAAATAGTTGCTTTTAAATCTTTACCTACAGGATAGTATTCAACATAATCTGGGTCTTTAAGAAGCTTTTCTTCTTTTGATGCTGCATAAAGTGTACCTAAGAAATTATCTATTTTCTTACTTTTATAGTCAGCTAGATTACAAGGTGTAAGTCCGGCCTCTTTACAGTAAGCAGTATATGCATAGTAGGCTCCTAGTTGTGTCCAGTGATGATCTGATTTGAAATAAATATATTCTTTCTTATGTTTTTTTAATAATGAATAGGCATCTACTGAAGTTACTTTGTACCCTGTTTTACTATAAACTAAATCTATTATAGGCTTTTGCTTTGCAGATAAATTTTCATATTTTGATGGTAGTGCAAATTCTACATGGGTTGGAATTAATATATTATAGACGTTACAATTGTTTAAAGTATTACCAAATTCTTTTATTGTTTTTGCATAGTCCTTTACTACTGGTTCATTAAAACCATAAGCTTCACAAACCATATTATCTATTCTAAGTAGTGTACCTACTTGCTCTACTTCTGTATATAAATCTTCATCTAAGTCCTCTTTAGTGTCTTTCTTTGTATCAGATGCATTCACAGTAGAAGAGTTTTGAACTACTGTCATTTTTATTTCTCCTTCTACTCCTTTTAAGCTATTTATTTTATCGTATATAGAAATAAATTTTTCTCTACCTACAAAGTTATCTTGATAAAAATCATTTATTTTAGAAAAATATGAACCATTAAAGAATTCTTTTAAAGATGTTTCTGATAGTTTAGGAAAAGATGCTAAATCTCTTTTTTCTTGTTTTGAAAAACCACCATTACTTGTAAAAAACATTTCTATAAAGAAAAATACTATTATTACTATAATTATTCCTATATTTAAATAATCACTGAGTTTATTTTTTATTTTTAATTTTTTCATATTAACCTCCTAGAATCTATAGTATAAAAATGGATTATAACTTTCTCCAACTAACATAGATATACTGCAGAAAATTAAAACTATATTAAATACAATTTGCATATAATCTAAATCTATCGTTAATATATTTTTATTTTTTAACATATTAAATAATTTACTTGGAATAGGTGTTGATGCAATTACTGAAATGAGTATAAATATTATATTATTCATAAAAGTTATTGAAAGCGTATTGCTATAAAGAGGATTATTATTTAATCCAAACAATGATTTGCTATATATTATAAGACTATCGAAATCTACATAATAAAATATGGCCCACCCAAATACAACTAAAATCATAGTAAATAGCCATTTTATAATATCTGGCACTTTTTTAGTTAATTTGAATAGAATTCTTTTTTCTAAATATACTATAGTTCCAAAATATAATCCCCATATTATAAAGTTCCAGCTCGCACCATGCCAAAATCCTGTCAAAAACCAAACTACAAATATATTTAATAATTGTCTTTTTCTATTTCCTCCAAGAGGTATGTAAACATAGTCCCTAAAAAATGACCCTAAAGATATGTGCCATCTTCTCCAAAATTCAGTAATAGATTTTGATATATATGGATAGTTGAAGTTTTCACAATAATTAAATCCAAATATTTTACCAAGACCTATTGCCATATCAGAGTAACCAGAAAAGTCAAAGTATATTTGAATAGTAAACATAAAAATACCAAACCAAGCATCAAGTACTCCTATGTTAGCTATTTCCCCATCTAAAAATCTAGTCACTAATGATGCTGCTGTATTTGCAATTATAACTTTTTTACCTAAACCAACTATAAATCTATTTATACCTTGGGATATATTATGTATGTTAACTTCTCTATTGTCTATTTCTTTTTCTATATCTATATACCTTACAATAGGTCCAGCTATTAATTGGGGATATAAAGCAACATACATTAAAAACTTAGTAAAACTTTTCTGGGCTTTAAGTTTGCCCCAGTAGACATCTACAGTGTATGAGATTGTTTGAAATGTATAAAATGAGATACCAATAGGCAAAGATATTTGAGGTACATTTAAACTTAGGTTAAATAGAACGTTAATATTTTCAATAAAGAAACCTAAATATTTAAATGTTCCTAGCAATACAAGGTTTATTACAATTGAATTTATTAAAAGGATTTTTTTCTTCTTTTGATCATTGATTTTTTCTATTGCTAAAGCATGTACATAATCTACAAGAGCACTAAATATCAGAAGCGTTATCCATATAGGCTCTCCCCATGCATAAAATATGAGTGAAAATATTATAAGAATAATATTTTTGACTTTTAAACTTTTAGCTAGAAAATACAATATTATATTCATTGGTAAAAATGCAAATATAAAAAGTAAACTAGAAAATACCATTTTATATTCCCCCAATATTAATGTGTTTTATTTTTATAATATAAACTTATACTTACAATATATTCGCATTTATATATAATATTATAAAACTTAAACTCCTATTTATCTTTTTTTATAAATTCTAAATCAATATATAATAACTTTATATTATTATCACATTCTTAATAATATATATTATACAAAAACATCTATTATTCTACATGTATTCATAATCTATTCATTTGTAACTATCGGATTAACAAGAATTTTATCATAATATGTATATTTAAAATTATCATAAATACAGTTATATTGTGATACTATATATATTATTTATTTTACAAAAAAGGGAGTGATATTTGTGGACATAAAATACTATAAAGAATATAGTTCTTATTTAAATAGAGATATGGAGTTTAAAGTCTATGGTCATAGTGGCCAGCCTATACTAGTCTTCCCTGCTCAAGATGGTAGGTACTATGATTTTGAAAATTTTAAAATGGTTGATACTGTTAAAGATTTTATAGAAGATGGGAAAATTCAATTATTTTGCTGTGATAGCATGGATAAGGAAAGTTGGTCAGCCATTAACAAGAATCCTAGAGATAGAATCTTAGCTCATGAATCATGGTATAACTATATTGTACAAGAGTTAGTTCCAAGAATATTTCAAATCAATAATCAAGTAAACTCTAATCACTATATTAATGGCATATTTACTACAGGATGTTCTATGGGTGCCTCACATGCTGCTAATTTTCTGTTTAGAAGACCTGATATTTTTAAAGGTACTATTGCTCTAAGTGGTTATTATGACTCTAATTTATTCTTTGGTGATTATTGTGATGATTTAGTTTATAATAATTCACCTATCAAATATATAGATGGTATGAGTTATGATCATCCTTATGTAGATAAATATCGTCAGTGTAAAATAATTTTATGCTGTGGTCAAGGTGATTGGGAAGGACCAGCCATAGCTACAACTACTCGAATGAGAGAGTTATTAGGTTATAAAAATATTCCTGCTACCATTGATTTATGGGGACATGATGTATATCATGATTGGAATTGGTGGCAGATTCAATTTAGATACTTTATAGAAAAATTATTTTAGAAATTTATTTTAATAGGGGGTATTAATCGTATTTATGAATGTTATTTTTATTTCGCCAAATTTTCCACTAGATTTTTATAATTTCTGTAGTCGTTTAAAAGAAAGAGGTGCAAAAGTACTTGGTATAGGTGATGCTCCTTTTGAAAGTTTACCTAAACATACTATAGATTCAGTAACAGAGTATTACAAAGTTAACAGTTTAGAAAATTATAATGAAGTTTCTGAAGCTTGTAGATTTTTTAATAAAAAATACGGACAAATTCATTGGGTAGAATCAGAAAATGAATATTGGCTAGAGACAGAATCTAGACTTAGAAGTCAATTTAATGTAAACAGTGGTACTAAATTTGAAAATTTATATAGTATGAAATATAAATCTAAAATGAAAGATGTATATAAGTCTTGTGGTATTCCAGTAGCAAGATATACTCTTATAGATACTTATGATAATGCAGTAAACTTTACAAATCAAGTTGGATTTCCTGTCATAGTAAAGCCTGATAATGGCGTAGGTGCTGATAGTACATATAAATTAAACAGTTTATCTGAACTAGATTACTTTTTTGCAACAAAAGATCCTTATATAACATATATTATGGAGGAATTTATATATGGTCATGTAGAAACCTTTGATGGCATAACTGACTCTAATAAAAATATATTAATCTCATCTAGCCATGTTATGTTAAACTCCATAATGAATGCTGTAAATGAAAATCAAGATATGGCTTTTTACTCTCAAGATTTTAAAGGAAAAGATATAGAATATATAGGTAGAAATGCTGTACAAAACTTTGATACTAGAAGTAGGTTTTTTCACTTTGAATTCTTTAGACTTGATCAAGACAAAGAGGGGCTTGGTAAAAAAGGAGATTTAATAGGACTAGAAGTGAATATGAGAGCACCTGGAGGTTCTATAATAGAGATGATTAATTATGCATATGACGTAGATGTTTATACAATTTGGGCAGATATGTTGCTACATGATAAATGTTTCTATGATATAAATAAAAAATATTTAGTTGGTTATGCAAGCAGAAGAAATTCTATTAATTATGTTCATTCAATGGAAGAAATTTATAAAAAATATGGTGATAAAATAGTTAAGAGCTTCAATGTTCCGGAGATATTTGCCAAGGCTATGGGTGATACAGTCTATCTTTTTAGAACAAAAGATAAAGATGAAATATTTGAAATAGTAAATTTTATATTACAGCAACATAACCAATGTAGCTGGATAGATAAATACAATAAGTAAATATATATAATAAAAAACTGAGAAATATTATTAAATATCTCTCAGTTTTTTATTTTTGTCTATACAGTTAATTTATCTATATTTCTTTTAAATATTCTATTACTTCATCTATTATCCAATCAGGTGTAGATGCTCCTGCAGTTACTCCTGCTACTTTGAATCCTTCAAACATATCTTTTTGTAGTTCTTCTTTTGTTTCTATTGAAAAAGTAGGAACTATATCTTTACATATATTCACAAGTTTTTGAGTATTAGAACTATGCTTTCCTCCAATAACTACCATACAATCAACTTCTTTAGCTAAATCAGTTGCCGAAAGTTGTCTTTCCTTCGTTGCAAAACAAATTGTATTTTTAACAGTTAGATTATCTGTTTTACTATTTATTTTTTCTACTATTTTATCAAAATGTTCTAAGTTAGCAGTTGTTTGGCTAACTACACAGTATTTATCATTATTATTAAACGGTATATTATCAACGTCTTCTTCACTATTAACTACAAAAGCTTCGTTGTTACACCATCCATTAATTCCTACTATTTCTGGATGAGTAGCATTTCCTACTATTATAATTTTATATCCATTATTAGAAAATTCTTTTACTATTTCATGTATTTTTTTTACAAATGGACATGTAGTATCTACTATATCCATATTCTTGGATTCTGACTGAACATATACATCTTCAGCTACACCATGAGATCTTATTATTAATTTACTATCATTTGGGACTTTGTCTAAGGAGTCCATTTCTAATAGACCTTTTTCCTTATACTTATCAACTGCTTGTTTATTATGTATAAGTGGACCTAAAGAATACACCTTGTTGCCATTTTTATTTTCTAGCTCGTCCCATGCCATATTCATTGCTCTTTTTACACCAAAGCAAAATCCAGCATTTTCTGCTATTCTAACTTCCATAGCAAATCTCCTATCTTTTATAATAATTATCTTTTATAACTTCAAGTACATCTTGAGATAACCTTTCGTAATCTTCTGTACTTAGCTTCGTTTTATAATATTCTTCAAATGAAATTGGTTTATCAATATAGATTGTAACTTTATTAAATATTTTATAGTTTGTTATTATTGATATGGGAACAACAGAAGCTTTACCTTTAACAGCAAATAATGCTAAGCCTGCTTTAGCTTCACCAAAACCTTCACCTTTTACTCTTGTTCCCTCAGGGAAAATACCAATAGCATATCCTTCTTTTATTTTCTTTAAAATTGTTTTTATTGTAGATATTCCAGGATTATCTCTATCTATTGGAATAACGTATAATTTATCTAATATAGAACCCAATAATTTATTTTTAAATAATTCCTTTTTACCTATACAAGCAATCTTTCTGTTTTTTATAGCAGATGCTACAAATATAGGATCTAGATTAGATTTGTGATTTGCAGCTAATATTATATTGCCATCATCTGGTACATTCTCTGCCCCTATTACTTCAAATTTGTAAAAAACTTTACTATATAAAGTTAATATTTTTAAAACAAAATTATAAAAACTCAAAAATCTCTCTCCCTTATTGAATTTTTTCTAAAACTGATTCAACAACCTCATCTATTGTTTTACCTGTAGTATCTATTTCTATAGCATCATCAACTTTAACTAGAGGAGCAAATTCTCTATTAGAATCTATCTCATCTCTTTTTATTATATCATTTATTACATCTTGAAGATTAACTTCAACACCTTTTTCTACTAATTCTTTGTATCTTCTATTTCCTCTCTCCTCAGGAGTAGCTATAAGGAAGAATTTGTAGTCTGCATTTGGGAATACATACGAACCTATATCTCTACCATCAAGTATTACTGAGTTTCTAGTTCCTATTTCTCTTTGAACATCTACCATTAAGAATCTTACTTCTTTTATTTTAGCTACATTAGATACGTTATTAGTTACTTCTATACTTCTTATTTCTTCATTTACTATTTTTCCATCTAAGTATATATTATTGTCTTTGAAATCTATATCTGTTTCTTTGGCTAATTCTATTACAGCATTTTCATCTTCTATATTTACGTTATTTTGTAAACATTTTAAAGTTACTGCTCTATACATTGCCCCTGTGTCTATATAGTTTATATTTAATTCTTTTGCTATTATTTTAGCTATTGTACTTTTTCCAGCTCCTGCTGGTCCATCTATTGCTATTACTAAATTGTTCATATTATTTCTCCTATTGTATATTTATTTAAGTAAGGTCGTTGCCTTAAATGTAGCCAATTTTCTTATACACTTATACCTGCTAAATAACCAGTTGAAAATGCTATTTGAAGATTATATCCTCCAGTTTCTGCATCCACATCAATTACTTCTCCTGTAAAATATAAATCCTCAATTAATTTAGATTCCATTGTAGAAGAATTGATTTCTTTAACAGATACACCACCACTTGTAACCATAGAAACCTGTATTCCTAAAGTTTCATGAGTAGTCAGCTTCATATGTTTAATATATTCTACAATTTTATTTTCATTTTCTTTAGTTAATTCATTTGGCTTAGTATCACTTAAACTTAGTATATCTAATATTTCTTTTATAAAGTTTTGTGGAAGTATATGCTTTAAGTTATTTACTATATTTTTATTAGGATTTTCCCTTATAGCTCTTCTTATTTCATCTTCACTTACATCAGGAATACAGTCAATGCTTAATTCAACTTCTTCATTTTCTAAAAGTTTATTAATATAAGATGATATTATAAGTACTACTGGCCCTGTTATACCAAAATGAGCAAATAGCATATCCCCTCGCTTACTTACTTTTTTCCTTTTATTAAGTTTACATGAAATTTCTACACCTTTTAAAGATATACCCTGTAATCTTCTTGTCCAATCTTCTTTAATTTTTAAAGGAGATAGAGCTGGATAAATATTTGTTACAGTATGTCCATGTTTTTTTAGTATTTTATACATAGCTCCATCAGATCCTGTTTTAGAGTGACTTTTACCCCCTGTTGATATTATTACTTTATCACCGAAGATTTTAGTATGATTTTCTAAAACAACACCTTCAATTTTATTATTTTCATTTATAATTAAATCTGAAACTTTGCTATTATAAAGTATTTTTATATTATTATCTAATAATATATTTTTAAATAGATTTATAAGTTCAGTTGCTTTATCACTCTTTGTATAAACTTTATAATCATTATGTTCTTCTACTTTATATTCAAGATTACTTTCACTTAGAAAGTCTAATAAATCTTCATTAGTAAATGAATAAAAAGCACTATATAAAAACTTTTGGTTAGTTACAACTTTATCGAAGAATTCTTCAATATATCTTTTATTTGTAATATTACATCTTCCACCACCAGTAAGCTTAAGCTTCTTTCCTAACTCATCATTACGTTCTAATAAAGTAACATCATGACCATTTTTAGAAGCCGTTATAGCCGCCATCATTCCTGATGGACCACCACCTACTACTATTACTTTTGACATTTTTCTCTCCTATTCTAGTGCACTATTTTCTAGTTTATGATTAATTTTAATATGGCTAGTATCATTCATTTTTATAACTACTGGACCATAATCCCTAAATTCAATTACATTAAGTGCAGTGTTGCCTTGATTAATTCTATAGATGTTTTCCATAGAAGAATTTAATATAGAAAGAAGTATAACTCTAGCCGTTACTGAGTGAGTAACTAAAACTATATGTTTTCCATCATATTTTTCATTTAACTCAGCTAAAAATTTATCTGTTCTTTCTTTTATTATTTGAAGTGTTTCTCCACCTGGTATTTCTGCTAAATGAGGCTGATTTCTCCAAGTATGATATATATCTTTATATTCTTCTTGAATTTCTTTTATTAAAAGACCTTCCCACTTGCCAAATCCCATTTCTCTAAGAGCTGGAGTTTCTATTACATCTAATCCAAACTTATCGCTTATGATTTCAGCAGTTTCCACAGCTCTTCCAAGATCACTTGAATATATGTAGTCAATAGGTAATGAAGCCATACTATCAGCTAGTGCTTTAGCTTGATCAATACCTTTTTGAGTTAGCTTAGAGTTTCCATGGCCTTGAGTTTTACCTTTTATATTCCACTCTGTCTGACCATGTCTAACTAAATATATAGTATTTGTCATTTTTACCTCCTTCAATTATTATAAGCAAATTTCTTATTCCAAATTTTTATTATATCATAAAAATAGGTTAAAACACCATATTAGTATTTTAACCTATCTTATATTATTTAACATTTATTATTATATTATCGTCTTTACCATCTACTACAATAGTACATCCATTGTATATTTCACCAGCTATCATTCTTCTTGCAATCATAGTTTCCAGTGTATTTCCTATGTATCTCTTAAGTGGTCTTGCACCATATACAGGATCATAACCTTCTCTTACCATGATTTCTTTAGCAGCATCTGTAATTTCTATATCTATATCTTTGTCTTTTAATCTATTTTCTAAAGATTTAATAAATATATCAATAATCTTCTTGATTTCTTCTTTGTCAAGAGCTTTAAACATGATTATATCGTCTACTCTGTTTAAGAATTCTGGTTTAAATCTTCTCTTCATTTCACCCATTACTAAATCTTTAGTTTCTTCAGTAATATTACCAGCAGCTTCTAATAAGTATGAACTACCTATATTAGATGTCATTATAATGATAGTATTTTTAAAGTCTACTGTTTTACCTTTATTATCTGTAAGTCTACCATCATCTAATATTTGTAAGAACATATTAAATACATCTTCATGAGCTTTTTCTATTTCATCAAATAATATTACTGAATATGGAGCACGTCTAACTGCTTCTGTTAATTGTCCACCTTCTTCATATCCCACATATCCTGGAGGTGGTCCTACAAGTCTAGATACAGAGTGTTTTTCCATATATTCAGACATATCTATTCTTATAATATTTTCTTCACTATCAAATAAGTCATTAGCTAGTGTTTTGGCTAACTCTGTTTTACCTACACCAGTTGGTCCTAAGAATATAAATGAACCTATTGGTTTATTTTCATCTTTAAGTCCTGCTCTAGCTCTTATTACTGCATTGGCCACAGCTGTAACAGCTTCATCTTGTCCTATTACTCTTTCATGAAGCTCATCTTCTAGTTTAAGAAGCTTTTCTCTTTCTCCTTCAACTAATTTAGTTACAGGTATTCCTGTCCATTTAGATACTATTTCAGAAATTTCGTTATCAGTTACTTCTTCTTTTAATAGAGCATTTTCATAGCCAGATTGCATTTTTTCTTCTAAATCTTTTATTTGTTGTTCTAAAGTAGGAATAGTACTATATTTTATTTCAGCAACTTTATTATAGTCGTATTCTCTTTCATATTTTTCTACATCACCTTTAGCTTCATCTAGTTTAGATTTAAGGTTTTTAATTTCAGTTATAGAACTTTTTTCATTTTCATATTTTGCAGTCATTTCATCATCTCTAGATTTAAGTTCTGCAATTTCCCTTTGAAGTTCTTCTAATCTTAATTTACTTTTTTCATCATTTTCTTTAAGTAAAGCTTCTCTTTCAGTTTCTAGTGTAAATAGTTTTCTTCTTACTATGTCAAGTTCTGTAGGAAGTGAGTCTATTTCACTTCTTATCATAGCTCCAGCTTCATCTATTAAATCTATAGCTTTATCTGGTAAGAATCTATCTTGTATATATCTATCTGAAAGTTTTGCAGCTGCAACTATGGCACTATCGTGAATTCTTATACCATGATGTATTTCAAATCTTTCTTTTAATCCTCTAAGTATAGATATAGTATCTTCTACAGTTGGCTCATCTGCTATTACTGGTTGGAAACGTCTTTCTAGTGCTTTGTCTTTTTCTATATATCTTCTATATTCATCAAAAGTAGTAGCACCTATACAGTTTAATTCTCCACGAGCAAGCATTGGTTTAATTAAGTTACCTGCATCCATAGAGCCTTCTGTTTTACCAGCTCCTACTATTGTGTGTATCTCATCTATAAATAATATGATTTTACCTTCAGAACCTTGTACTTCTTTAAGTACGGCTTTTAATCTTTCTTCAAATTCACCTCTATATTTAGCTCCTGCTATTAAGGCACCCATATCAAGGGAGAATATGATTTTATCTTTTAATCCTTCTGGAACATCGCCTCTTACTATTCTCTCAGCTAACCCTTCAACTATAGCAGTTTTACCAACACCTGGTTCCCCAATAAGTACTGGATTATTTTTAGTACGTCTAGATAGAATTCTAATAACTCTTCTTATTTCTTCATCTCTACCTATAACAGGATCTAGTTTATGTTTTTTAGCAAGCTCAACTAAGTTTGTACCAAATTTAGCAAGGGCATCATAAGTTCCTTCTGGATCTTGGCTTTCAACTCTTTGATTACCTCTTACTTGTGATAATACTTGTAAGAAATCATTTTTATTTATGTTATACATATTTAAAAGTCTTGTTATGTTAGTAAGAGATTTCATATCCATTATGGCAAGCATTACATGTTCTACACTTATATAAGAATCTTTAAAATCTTTAGAAATATCTTCTGCTTTTATTAATACCTGTTCAATATTTCTTGAAGCAGTAACACCTTGAGAATTAATTCCTTCTCCATAAATTTGAGGAAGCTTATTTAATTCCTCATCAATACTACTTTTAAGGGCAGTAACAGATATATTCATTTTTTCTAATATGTTTGGAATTAAACCGTCTTCTTGATTAACTAAAGCTGAAAATAAGTGAATTACATCAACTTGTTGATTATGTTTTTTTACAGCTATTTGATAAGCGTCATTTAAACTTTTTTGGACTCTGACAGTCATTTTTTCAATATCCATATAAATTCCTCCTTTTAAAACATGCTTAGATAATGGAATCAAAAATTACTTTATAAATCTATCCCTAAATCATATTATAAGACTATTTTCCAAGTATTTCTATTAATTTTGCTTAATTAAAAAATACACTTTTGTAATTATTTTTAAATTTATGACTTTTAAAATTAACAACATAGTTAAAAAAGAAAGAAGTGCAAACCCCTTTCTTTAATAAAAAATTACATTTTATTAACTATCTTGATGTTTTTTATGAGAACTAATAGGTCTTGCTGTATTTTGTGCAACAGAACCTGTTTTTGAAGGTCTAAGTCTAGGTTCTAAATTTAATTCTTCAGCTTGTTCCAACTTAAAATGCGGATTCTTTTTGTCATTTCTATTATATCTTGTTTTACTGTCTTCTCTTTTATGTTTATCTTTTGTCATAATGTCCTCCTAGAATTGTAATCTATTAATAATTTAACCTAAAATATAATTAGTATTCTTTATATAAATTAGATTTTAATAGATAAGTGCCTAAAATCGCTTACACGAACAAATGTTCTTCGACGCCTATTTTAGCACTACTAACTCAAAAATGCATCTATTATGACTTTTTCAGCTTCTTCTTCGCTAAGCCCAAATGTTTCAAGTTTAAGTAATTGTTCATTATTAATTCTTCCTATGGCGGCTTCATGAACTATTTGTGCTTCTGTATGATTTGCTTGAATTTCTGGTATGGAGCCTACTTTAGCTTTATCCATAATAATGGAATCACATTGAATATGGGCTTTGCAGCTATTATTTCCTGTAGCTATAGGATGAAATACTTGCACAGAACTATCTTTAGCAACGGAACGAGATACTATTTGTACAATAGAACCTTCTCCATTTAAATTACAATTAACATTTGAGTGGGCTATTTGTTCATCGTGAGTCATTAACTTTTCATTTATTATAAGTTTTGAATCTTTTCCTAAATTAGCCTCAGTTTCTCTTTTAGTAGAATTAACGCCTTTTATCTGAGTCATATTCATCTCACAGTAAGAGTTTTCCTCCATATGTATAATTGTTGTGGGATTTAATATTTTTTTACTTTCTACACTACCTTCACCGTAATGTTTCTCAATATATTTTACTTTTGCATTTTTGCCTATATAAAATGTATGTATACCATCATGTTGACTTGTACCACATCCATCATTATGAATGCCACATCCTGCTACAATAGTAATATCACAGTTTTCTCCTATGTAAAAATCATTGTATACTAAATCATTAACATTATCTTCTGTAATAATTACAGGTATGTAAGCAGTTTCATTTTTAGTGTTAGGTTTAACTGTTATAGTTATTCCCGGTTTATCTTCTTTAGGAGTTATTATGATATTTTCGCTAGATCTTCTTTCTACACCACATCCATTACTTCTAAGATTGTATGCACCATTTACTTCTCCTGTAATATCGGCAATAGTTTTTAATAAATCTTTAATCATCCTTTGACTCATTAGTAAGAGCTACCTCCTTCATATGACATAAGCAATTTTTCATACCACCTTCTAATAGAGGTAATATTTCTTCTTTTGTCCCTATGTTTTGAATTTTACCATTGGATATAATCATTAAGTTGTCAGCTAAGTCTATAATTCTTTCTTGATGAGATATAATTACTATACTTTGTTCATTATTTTTTTTAAAGTTTGTAAATGTATCTACAAGCATGGAAAAACTCCATAAATCTATTCCAGCTTCTGGTTCATCATATATAGATAATTTAGAATTTCTAGCCATTAAAGAAGCTATTTCTATTCTTTTTAACTCACCACCAGATAAAGAGCTATCTAAATCTCTTTTTAAATATTCTCTAGAACAAAGGCCTACTTTTGATAAATATTCACAACATAATTCTTCGGATAAATCAGTTCCAGAAGCTAGTTGTAATAATTTTTCAACTGTAACACCTTTAAATATAGGTGGTTGTTGAAAAGCATAGCCTATTCCCATCTTTGCTCTTTCAGTAATACTTAAATTTGTAATATCTACTCCATCTAATAAAATTTTACCACTAGTAGGTTTTTCAATTCCCATTATTATTTTTGCAAGTGTGGATTTCCCACTACCATTAGGTCCTGTTATTATTAATATTTTCCCAGGCTCAACAGAAAAACTTATATTATCTAGTATTGTGATTTCTTCATCACTGTCTAAAGCTTTTATTTTGAAAGATATATTCTTTAGTTCAAGCATTTTAAACATCCTTTCTAAGACAAATTATTTTTCGTGTATATATTTATTATAGTCATTTGTAAAACTACACATAACTAATTAGAAAAATAATATCACTTATCATTAATAATATACAAAATATGGAAATTGAGCCATATATTTTTTATATTTATGATTATATTTGTAAAAAAATATAAAAAAGTAGATTTCTCTACTTTTTTATTAAAATCTATATATTTTTTATAAATTTATTGTATTCTTCCTCAGTTTTAGGAACTACAATTTCTCCACTTTCTAATTTTTTAGCTTCTTCATTAACATAATCAATGATATCTTTTGGTACTAAATTAGAAGTAGTATCAGATATTCCAACAGCTCCTTCTTTTAAGCCATACACTATTTCAGACCCACCTTTAAAATTTCCTTCTATAAAGTTTTTAACAGTTTCATATACCCCTACATCTACTCTTTTTATAGCAGAAGTTAGAACATTGTCTGGAGCTAAATCACTTTGATCTCTATCAACACCTATAGCATATTTATTAGATTCTTTAATAGCTTCTATGGCACCTGTTCCCACATCACCACCTGCGATAAATATAGTATCTACACCACTAGATATCATTTGATTTGCTATGGCTTTTCCTTTAGCTTGATCTGTAAAAGAATTAGCATATTGACTTTGTATATTACAATTTGCATTACCTGTTTTTACACCAGCCATATATCCATATTTAAAAGTATTAATAACTGACATATCAATGCCACCTATAAATCCAACATTATTTGTTTTTGTCATTTTACTTGCAATTAATCCTACTAAAAATGCAGATTGCTCAGCTTTAAATAATATAGCTTCAACGTTTTCAGGAATATTTTCATATGTTTCATCTACTATAACAAACTTTTGCTCCGGATAATCCTTAGCAGCTTGTTCAATTGTTGGAGCCAGTTTGGATCCCACACCGATAATTAAATCAGTTCCTTCATCTACTAAAGTCTCTACATTAGTTGTGAAGTCAGCATCTTGTTTTGATTCTAGATATTTAACTTTTACACCTAATTCTTTTTCAGCCCTTTGAAGACCTTCCCAAGCTGATTGATTAAATGAGTGGTCGTTTACTCCAGCTACATCAGTTATCATGGATACAGTATATACATCTTTATTGTTATTTACATTATCGGATTTTTTGCTGCACCCTATAATATTTACACCTAATAACATTACAATAAGTATTATTGATACTAATTTTTTAAATCTCATATATTTACCTCCGTTGTCTTAAATCACTTTATAATTACTCTAAATAATTATCGTAAGTTATTCTTACAAGTCTAAAAATATTATTTCCTAAAAGGTAAAAAAAATCCTTATATAATTTTTCTAAAAGCTTTATTAATTATTGATAAATCTTATGCAATATACTAATATGAAAATATCAGATTATCTTATCATAATTAAATATTTATTTAATAAAGGGGTTATATTATGGAATCATACACTTATATTTTGGATATAGCTTTAATCTTAATTTCAACAAAGTTATTTGGCTTAATATCTAGGAAATTTCAGCTACCTCAAGTAGTTGGAGCTTTATTTGCAGGGCTAATACTTGGACCTGCTATGTTAAATATAGTACATGAGACTGAATTTTTAACACAACTAGCTGAAATTGGTGTAATTTTATTAATGTTTTTTGCTGGTATTGAAACAGATATTGTGGAATTAAAAAATTCTGGTAAAGCTTCTTTTTTCATAGCCTTACTTGGAATAATAGTTCCTCTATTAGGTGGATTTTTAGTAGCATCATACTTTAACCGTGAAGGTATAATGTCATTTTCTGATAATTCAAATGTATTTTTACAAAATATGTTTATAGGAACTATACTTACAGCTACATCAGTAAGTATTACAGTTGAAACTCTTAAAGAAATGGATAAATTAAACTCAAAAGTTGGAAATACAATTTTAGGCGCAGCCATAATAGATGATATATTAGGTATTATTGCCCTTACCATAGTTATTAGTAGTGCTGATACCAATATACATTTATCTGAAGTTCTTATAAAAATAGCATTATTTTTCGTATTTGCCACTATTTCTAGTGTAATTTTCTATAAGATATTTAAATATTGGCTTGATAGGGATTCTAAACATAAAAAAAGATATGTTGTTGCAGCCTTTGCTTTTTGCTTATTTTTAGCATATATATCAGAAGAATATTTTGGTGTAGCAGATATAACTGGAGCCTTTATAGCAGGGCTTATATTATCACCTCTAAGTAAAAAGTACTATATTGAAGAAAAATTAGATACAGTATCTTATGCATTTTTATCACCTATATTCTTTGCTAGTATTGGTTTAAAAGTTGTACTTCCAAATATGACTTTTATAGTAGTTTTATTTGCCATAGTTCTGACTATTGTTGCTGTAATATCAAAAATTATAGGTTGTGGTTTAGGATGTAAATTATTTGACTATACAAATAGAGAAGCTTTACAAGTAGGTATAGGAATGGTTTCAAGAGGAGAAGTAGCTTTGATAGTTGCTAATAAAGGTTTTAGTGCTGGTTTAATAGGTACTTCAGTATTAGCACCTATATTAATAGTCGTTATTGCTACAACAATCCTCTCTCCTATATTATTAAAAATGTCATATACATATAAAAATAGTAAATCATCTTTAAAACCAAAAGAAGCTTAGCATTTTAGCCAAGCTTCTTTTTCATTGTTTAAATCTATTTATTAATTTTATTATCTTTCATAGCATTTATTTTAAGTGGCAATGTGAATAGATTTATAAATCCTTCAGCGTCCTTATGATCATATAGTTCACTATTTCCAAATGAAGAAATACTTTCATCATATAAGGCATGATCTGTAAATATTCCAGCTAGTTTTATATTGCCTTTATATAGTTTTAATTTAACAGAACCAGTGACATTTTCTTGTGTTTCATCCATAAATGCAGTTATAGCACTACAAGCTTTAGAGTACCATTTTCCATTATAAATTAAATCAGCATATTCTAAAGATAATCTTTGTTTTAAGTGAAGTGAATCTTTATCAAGTGTGGCACTTTCTAAAAAGTTATGTGCTACATATAATATTTCTCCCCCTGGAGTTTCATATATACCTCTTGATTTCATTCCTACTAATCTATTTTCAAGTATTTCTACAATACCTATACCATGTTTACAACCAAGTTTATCTAAAGTTTCAAGCAATTCTATTGGAGATAATTCTTCATTGTTGATTTTTTTAGGAACACCTTGTTCAAAGTATATTTCCACATATTCTGGTGTATCGCAAGCATCTTCTGGGTCTTGAGTCTTTTTATATATATCTTTCTTATGCTCATTTTGTAAGCATTCTATATCTCCACCTTCAGTTGAAACATGAAATAAGTTATCATCTACGGAATAGATTTTCTTTTTAGTAGCAACTACTGGAATATGGTGCTCATTTGCATAATCTATGGCATCTTCTCTTGATTTTATATCCCACATTCTCCAAGGAGCTATAACTTTAATAGAAGGATCTAGTGCTGCTATTGTTCCTTCAAAACGAACTTGGTCATTTCCCTTTCCTGTGCAACCATGACAAATATATTTAGCACCTTCTTTGTGAGCTATATCAACTAATTTTTTTGCTATTATTGGTCTAGCAAGAGCTGTACCTAACAAGTATCTGCCTTCATATTTTACCTCAGCTTTAATTGCTGCATATATGGTAGTAGTTATAAATTCTTCTCTTAAATCTTCACAGTATGCTTTTACAGCACCACTTTTAATAGCCTTATCGTGAATTTTATCCATATCATCATCTTGACCTACATTGGCACATACAGCAATAACATCAATATCATAATTTTCTTTTAACCATGGTATTATAATAGATGTATCTAATCCCCCTGAATAAGCTAATATTACTTTTTCTTTCATAGTGATTTTCCTCCCTTTGATATCCCTAATATTTTTCTATAAAAAAAGTCCCTTGGATTAACCAAGAGACGAATTTACCGCGTTACCACTCTAATTAATAAGCATAAATACTTATTCACTCTTCCTTTTAAGGCAAGACCTACCTATTATCCTACTAATTTCAGATAATAATCTCCAAAGCTCTATTCACTTAAAATATTTTATTGGGCTTCCACCATCCCCAATTCTCTATAAAAATAAAATATAAGTTACTACTCTTTTTCACTGAATTTTGTATATTAAATTTTTTTAGTATGACTAAATAGTAGTTTACTTTTTTTTTATTGTCAACTATTTTATATTTTTTTATTAATATTGTACATCAAATAAGAAAAGTCCTTTTGCTGGAGCTGTTTCAGAAGATACCCTTCTGTCCTTAGCTTCTAACATAGTTTTAACATCCGTAGGATTTATTTTGCTAAGACCTGCATCAATTAAAGTTCCTACTATTATACGAACCATATTATATAAGAATCCATCTCCTTTTACATAGATTTCTATTAGACCGTCTTTTTCTTCTATATTAATATACTCTATAGTTCTTACATGGCTTTTCTTTTTAGATTTTGATGAAGCGAAGCTTGAAAAGTCATGCTCTCCTATTAAATATTTGCTCGCATCTTTCATTTTTTCAATATTTAATTTTTTATTTATATGATATGTATATTTTCTATTAAAAGGATTATGATACTCGTTGTTATCTATTTTATACATATAAATTTTAGATTTAGCATTATATCTAGAATGGAATCTATCATTTACTTCTTCCATACTTCTTATAACTATGGACTCGGGAAGGTATTTATATAAGTACTTTTGGAATTTTTCAATAGGTTCTTTGCTATTTGTTTTGAAGTTAGCTACTTGTCCTAAAGCATGAACACCCATATCAGTTCTTCCTGAAGCTATTATCTCTATTTTCTCATTAGTAAATTTACTTAATACATCTTCAATTTTTCCTTGTATAGTATTATCATTATCTTTTAATCTTTGAAATCCTTTAAAGTTACTTCCATCATATTGTATTATCATTTTTATATTTCTCATTTTATTTTCCTCTTAAAGTTCTCTATTTATATTTATTTTTCATGAAATTATTATTATAATATGTAAAGTAGTTATTTTATATTATATTTAAAATCAACTATTGTCAATATTTAATCGATTTAAGGGGGACATCCAATGTTTAAAAAATTTAGTACATTAGCTATACTATTAACTTTGTTTGTATCATTAGTTGGCTGTAAACAAAATAATACTGCTTCACAAGAGAATAATAGTGATGTTTTAATTACTCTAGTTTTAGATAAAGGTGGGGTTAATGACGAATCATTTAATCAATTAGCTTGGGAAGGTGCTAAAGAAGCTTCTAAGGAATATGGAGTAAAAATCAAATATTTAGAGTCAAATTCTGACGCAGATTACAAATCTAATTTAGAACAAGCTGTAGATATGGACTCAGATTTAATTATAGCCGTAGGATTTAATTTAAGCGAAGCAGTGAAAGAAGTTGCGACTTCTTATAATGAATCTAAATTTGCTATAATTGATGGTAGTTTTGATGAGATTCCCGAAAATGTTACAGTTGTATCTTTTGATGAAGCTGAATCAGGATATTTAGCAGGTCTTGTCAGTGCGAAGAATAGCAACTCTAATGAGTTTGGTTTTATTGGAGGAATGAACGTTCCGGCAGTTCAAAATTACCAAAAAGGATTTGAAAAAGGTTTACTAGAAGTAAATCCTAATGCAAAACTTTCTGTTCAATATGCAAACTCTTTTACCGATGCGGCAAAAGGTAGAGCTATAGCTACTCAAATGTACAATAATAATGTAGATTGTATAATGACTGCTGGTGGCGGTGTAAACAATGGGGTTTATGAAGTTGCTATGGAAATGGGAAAATTTGCAGTTGCCGTTGATATGGCACAGAACCATATATCTCCAAGTGTAATATTAACTTCTGCTATAAAGAAAGTTGATACGGGAGTAAAAGATACTGTTAAATCATATTTAGATAATACTTTAAAAGGTGGTACTATCAATCTATACAATATAAAAAATGATGGTGTAGGATATGAGAAAACTGATTTATTATCAAGTGATACTATTGAATTTATGGATAATAAAATAGAAGAATTAAAAAGTAAATAATGAGTTTTCATAATTAAAAAAGGAGCTGCTTTTAAAGTAGCTCCTTTTCTTATATAATACTATTTTAATAAATACATAATATCTTCTTCACTTATAGTACTTAACATACTGCTATTTGACAGACTGCCGTCAATCATATTATCAATTAGTTCTTTTTTCTTTTGTTGAAGCTCAAGTATTTTTTCCTCTATGGTTCCTTTAGTAATTAATTTAATAACTTCAACTACATTTTTTTGACCTATTCTATGGGCTCTATCGCTAGCTTGATTTTCTACAGAAGGATTCCACCATGGGTCAAAATGAATAACTGTATTTGCAGAGGTTAAATTTAAACCAGTTCCACCTGCTTTTAGGGAAATTAGAAATACTTTAACATCTTCATTATTATTAAAATCATTTACTAAGTTTATTCTATCCATAGCCTTTGTACTTCCATCAAGATAGTAATAGCTTATCTTATTTTTACTTAGCTTTTCACCTAGACTATTTAGCACAGAAGTAAATTGAGAAAAAACAAGAATTTTATTGTCCTCATTTATTTGTTCTTTTAATATTTCTAAACAAGTATCTATTTTGGCACTTTTACCTTTATAATCCTCAATTACTAGACTTGGATCTAAGCATAGCTGTCTTAGCTTTGTTAAATATGAAAATACGGTGATTTTATTTTTTATTTCTTTTTTATCATTAAGTTTTTCTTTTACATTTTCTACATATATACCGTAGGCATTCTTCTGAGATTTTCCCATTTCCACAAAGTATTCCTTTTCAATTTTAGGAGGAAGCTCTTTAATCACTTCTTTTTTAGTTCTTCTAAGGATAAATGGTTTTATCATTGCTTTTAAATTGTCTATTTTATTTTCATCTCTTATAAATACAGCATTGAATTTAGTTAAACTATATAAATATCCAGGCATAATAAAATCAAAAATTGACCATAACTCCAGTAGATTGTTTTCTATTGGTGTTCCTGTTAAGGCGAATTTATTATTTGCATTAATTGCCTTTACAGCATCCGTTGCAGAAGCTAAAGGATTTTTTATATTTTGAGCTTCATCTATAATACAGTAGTCGAATTTGATTTTTTCATAATAATATAAATCATTTCTAAGTGAACCGTAGGTTGTAAGTATAATATCATAATCATATATATTTTTAATTAAATTTAATCTATCTTTCTTTAGACCATGGCTAATACCAATTTTTAAACTTGGTGCAAACTTTTCAAACTCACTTTTCCAGTTGTGGATTAATGAAGTTGGGGTAACTATTAAGCTTAATTTATCTTTTTTATTAAGGAGGAAGCTTATAGTTTGAATTGTTTTACCTAGCCCCATTTCATCAGCTAAAATACCACCAAAACCAAGATAATCCAAACTTTCAAACCAATTAAGAGAATCAACTTGATAATCCCGTAGGGTTGCATTTAGCTCTTTAGATACATGGAATTTTCTATTTTTTATATTTTTAAATTTATAAATTATATCTTCTATATTTTCTCTCCCATGTATAAAAGGAAGCTTTTTTTCTGTCAACAAATTATCTATATATAAAGATTTGCTAGAGTGAATCTTCATTTTATTAAAATTATCTGTAAAGCCTAAGCTATCTATTAGTTTGAAAATTTCCTTAGTTTCATCTTCTTCTAAATTTATAAAGTTACCATTACCTAACTTATAAAACCTTTTATTATTTTTAAATGCATTTATTATATTTTTATATTCAGACTTATCTACATCTTCTATTTTAAAATTAAAATCTAAGTAATGATTAATTTCTTCACCAAGACCTACTCTAAAGCATGAAGAATTATATATCTTTTTTTCTTTTAATTTATCAGAGTAATAAACTTCTCCAATATTTTTTAATCGATTGATTTCTTTACTTAAAAAGTCATATAACTGTTCATCATTACCTCTAAATACAAATTTATCATTGCTTTTTTCAAAAAAGTTTGTATAAAGTCTATATATGGCTTCCTTTTCTTTTTCTATATCTTTTATTATAAATTTGTTTTTTTCATAATAATCAAAGTTTATTTTACAAGTAATATTGCTATCTTCCAAGTCGAAGTAGTATTTTATTTGAAGCTTATTACTTATATTATTTTTTATACTTTCATCTATAACTACATGGGAGCAGATATTTTCAATTTTAGGTATCATATCACTTAGCACTTGACTTACTTGTGATTTTTCAAATTTTATTTCGTTAAACTCTTTTAAAACAGAGTAAAGTTTTTTATAGTATATACCATTTTCATTATTTAAAATATATATATCACCTTTATAAAACACTACATCTCCCTTTAATGATAGAGGATATGGTAGATTATCATTACTTTTTAAAGTAACATCATTTTCATTTAATTCTAAATAAAAGTTTATAGGCAAATCCCCTTCTATAATATTAGGTTTATAATACATATTTCTAAATTTAAAATCAAAATCTGTAAAAGCTAAGGCTTCAAATAATCTTCTAATATTGCTTCCTTGTACAGTCATAAATTTGAAATCTTTAGGATAATTATTATGAGTAAGATTCATGCCGTATTCTTCCATCATTTGTACTATTTTCTCATTTTCGAAGTCAAAATAGTTATCTATAGGATTATATACAAAATCAACACCATATACTAAGTTTTTAGATTCTAATCTAGAAAAAGCAAATTCTTTTAAATCCTTTATAACATACATTTTATCTATACCTATTTTAAAATCACAATTAAAACTATGATTTCCGCTATATTCTACTCTAGTATGTAAATTGACTTTTTCTTTTGATTTACTTTTAAAATATTCTAATAAATCTTTAACAATAAAATCTTGATTTCTTTTGACTTTATTATTATTTTTAACTGTAATTGTAGTTTGTTTTAGACTACTTATAACACTTGATTTCAATAAATTTGAAACATATATACCTACTGCAACTATATGTTTACATGTAGTTGCTTCTTTGTAGGAACTTCTTTTAATAAAATCTTCACAGTCACAATCTGTATCCATAATTTCTTTATTTTTTAAATCTATTGTAATAGATGAATTATAAATGCTGCTATTATTGGCGGAAGCCACTTCACCTGTCATACTCAATATTTTATTCTCATTAGTATATTTAACACCTTGAACATATCCATCTATATAATAGTTTTTACCTTTATTAAATCTTACTTTATCTGTACTATCAATTAATATATCATTTACTATTTTAAATTCCATTTTTTCACCTGCTTTTTTAGCTTATGAATTTTATTATATTACTCTTATAGATTTACTTCAATGAAAATATAAGAAGCTTAAATATTCATATAATTATGATTAATATAAGAAATTATTGGAATAATAAACTTTATAAATAAAAAGGAGTGATGCGAATATGTCCAATGATGATACTATAAAACTTTTAAAAGAATGTGATTCAGGAGCTAAAATGGGTATAGAAGGTATAAATGGAGTTATGGATAAAGCCGATAATAAACAGCTTTTATCTATTTTAGATAAATACTTAAAAGATCATGAGAAATTAGAAGAAAAAATTCAAGATGAATTACATAAATTTGATTGCGACGAAAAAGAGCCAGCTGTTATAGCAAAAGCTATGTCCTGGTTAAAAATAAATGTTAAGCTTATTAAGGGCGAACACGACAAAGTTATAGCTGATTTGATGACAGAAGGATGTAATATGGGAATTAAATCAATTTGCAGATATTTAAATCAATATAGTAGTGCTCTGGAGAGTATAAAATCTTTATGTTATGATTTAGTAGAAATTGAAGAAAACTTTGCAAAGGATTTACGTAAATTTTTATAAATTTAAATAAAATATGTGGTAATTTTTATCAATTAGCAATAAAATATAAGTATAAGAATTTCATTTATTGATCGGAATATGAAATTCTATTGAATATGTTTTCTCCGTTTTATATAATAAACGGTGTGGTGACTCATGGAGAATCATTGAAACATATATAAACATGAAAAATCCTCAATAAATTGAGGATTTTTCTATGTGAAGGTGTATTTATTATTATTTGGGGGAAAAAATAAATAAATAATTTTGATACATACGGAGGCATTATGAGAGTACCAAAACATATTGGAATAATACCAGACGGAAATATGCTCTGGGATATAAATAATAATTTACAAAAAGAACTATATTATAAACAAGAAATTAATTCTGTTATAGAATTATTTAAATTATGTCAAGAAGAAGGAATAGAAGAGTTGACTTTTTATGTTGATAATTTAGATAATTCTAAACATCCTTATATTGAAAAAGAATCTTTTACTAAGGCTTATATTGATGCTATTATGCTTTTGACTAAAGAAGATTGTGAAATTTTAGTTGTGGGATATAGTGATATTCATTCTTTTCCATCATCACTTCTTCCATTTACAAAAGAAAGAAAGAAATTTGGTAAAGGTGGAATAAAAGTTAATTTCCTTATTCATTATTCATGGATATGGGATTTAAATTTTAGAAAAGAGTTCTGTCCATTGGGCAAACATATTAACCCTAGACTTAAATCAAGAGAAATTTCTAATATAGATTTAATAATAAGATGGGGTGGCCTTAGAAGATTAAGTGGTTTTTTACCTGTTCAGTCTACTTATGCTGATTTTTATGCCATTGATGATATGTGGCTAGATTTTAAAAAGCAACATTTATATGATGCTCTAAATTGGTACGCCAAACAAGATAGTAATCTTGAATACTAAAAAATAAGTGTTTTACTTTAGCTAAAAAGAATTTTTAAGCTTTGTAAAACACTTATTTTAATTTATTTTAAATAGTATATTTAGAAGCAATTTCTTTTATTTTATCTTCATTGGAAGCAAAATAAGTATAGAAATCTAAATCACTATTTACAATTTCTTCACCAATTTCAAACAATAATTTTGGAATATCGCTAGATTTAAAATCTCCTATAGAAATACCTAGCCTAGTTTTTCCAAGTTCAAAGTCCCCATCTATAAATATTTCGAAAGCATCACACATTTCACCATCAATCTTTTTCTTTTTGCCTGTAAGGCCTATAGCTCCTATTTGATGAACACCACAAGAATTCATACATCCAGATATATGTATTCTTGGCATAGCATTTAAAATAGTATTATCTTCATTTGATTTTTCTTTAAAATAGTTAATTATATCATTAAGCATTTTTTGACTATTTTGTATTCCCATTTGACATATAGGAACACCAATGCAAGCAACACTTTTTTCAATATTAGTGCAGCCTCCAAATGATTTGCTTATTTTAAGTATATGTTCAGCTTCTTTTCCATCTAGATTTATAATATATATTCCCTCAGTCATGGCAAGTCTTATAGATGCATACTTACATTTATCTAATTCATCTAATAGTTTTTTCATATCATCTAATTTAAATAGTCCACCAATTGGATGAATGTAAACACTATAATATCCTTTTTGTTTTTGCTCAAATAATCTACAATCTTTTATATCAGTTTCTACTCCACCATCATTAGGATATTCAATTTCATCTATATGTAATTTTAAACTGTCATTTTCTTTTTCTTTTGATACATATTCTTTAAATTTTTTTATAAATTCTTCTTCTCCCAGTTTATATACTATATATCTAACTCTTGCTTTATGTTTATTAGAATAATCACCTTCATCCATAAAAAGTTTTGTCAGTCCTTCTACATAGTATAAAACATCACTTGGATCTATTAATTCATCTAATTCTAAAGCAACAGCAGGATTTTTACCAAGTCCACCACCCACAAATACTTTGAAATAAGGTTTGTTGTCTTTTAATACAGCTAAAAATCCTAAATCTTGTACCGTAGTATGAGCTTCATCTAAAGGGCATGAAGAATAAGAAACTTTTAGTTTTCTAGGTAAATGATATGTTGTAATTTTACTCATAAAATATTTATCTGTTGCAACTGCATAAGGTGTCACATCAAAAGCCTCATTTGGGTCTACACCAGAAAGTGGAGAAAGTCCTACATTTCTTGGGAAGTTACCTCCAGCTCCACGTGTAAATATATTATTTTTTATTCCTTCCTCCATGACATCACATACACCATCCACGTCTAAATCATGTAGTTGAATAGCTTGTCTAGTAGTGAAATGTATACCATCTAAGTTATGACTTTTAGCAAGTTCATAAACCTTTTGTAATTGGGATTTTTTAATAACACCACTGGAAAATCTCAGTCTTATCATAAAGGATTTTTGATCTCTTTGAGCATAAACTCCATATCCACCTGATATCCCTTTATATTCCATTTTAGAGCTATCACCATTTAATAGTTTAATGCATTCTTTTTTGAAATCAGGAATCTCATTAAGAAACAATTCTTTCATTCTTTGTAAGTTATCCATTATTACCACCTCTTCAAATATATCTTAAATGTATTGTTTGTAAAATTAATAAATATATTTAACTTTATATAGTATCTACTTGATTTTCTTCATAACTTATCCAATCACTAAAGCTTCCTGTATAGAATTTATGAGGAATTTTAATTTCATTTAACGCTAAACTAACAGGTGATGCTGTTATTCCAGATCCACAGTAAATAATTACTTCATCATAGTTATTTAATTCTTTAAAGTAGTCTTTTAGAACTTCTTCACTTTTTATTGTTAGTCTTTCCTCGTTTTTATTTAAAATATCCATCCAGAAATAGTTTAAAGCATTTGGTATATGTCCTGCTTTTTTATCAACAGGCTCAAATTCACCTATGTATCTTTTATATTCTCTACAATCAACTAAAGCAACATTTTCATTATTTATTCTTTCTCTTACATATTCCATATCTACTCTCATATCTTCATTTAAATTAACTTTAAAGTTACTCTTTGTAGGTACGGTTTCTTCAGAAGTGACATCTCCACCTATTTCTTTAAATATATTTATTCCCCCATTTAAAACATAAACTTTATCATGGCCTAAATATTTTAATATCCACCAAAGTCTAGAACACCCAGCAAGATCTCCATCATCATATGCAATAACAATTGAGTCGTTACTAATTCCTATTTTCTCAAATGTGTATTTTAAATCATTTATATCTGGAAGAGGATGTCTTCCTCCATGTTTTGTTACTGGTGCAGATAATTCAGTTTCAATATCTACTCTAACGGCACCTTTTATATGACATTCTTCATAACTTTTCTTTCCATAATCCTTATCCATTAAAGAAAATCTACAATCTACAATAACTAATTTGTCATTATTTAAGTTTTCTTTTAACCACTTTGCATTAATAAAATTTAACATTTTTCCTCCTAAGAAGTATATATTTGGAATTTTTAATATTATTATAATTTATTTTTTGCTTTGTGTTAATATATTTTTTATATTATTTTCTACTAGGAATATTTATATTTTATTATTACTTTCTTCCAATAAAAAAGCTCTAAATTTCTTTAGCACTTTTCATTTTCCTAAATATTTTTTGTTTTTTCTCTTGTTTCTTTTATATTTGTCCCTATAGTCATGGCCTTAAATGAAAATACTCTTCTCGTATTTGTTGGTGTATATTTTTGATTTTGCCCTATTTTACGTCCCCTTTTTATATTTTTCTGATAATTTAATTTTAATTATGTTTACTTTAGTTCAAAGTAACCTCTATCAAATATTTATTTTTTTGTAAATTTATATGCTCTATTTTATTACAGATAAATACTAATAATATCAACTAAATATCCATTATTTTCAATGTATATAAATATATTTAATACAAAATATTTGTTCTATAAATAAAAACTTAAGTTCTGTAGATAATAACAATAATTA
>CAMBXR010000020.1 GCA_945871955.1 uncultured Clostridium sp.
CTATCCCTGGATCACAGTCAATTATTACTTTTCTTTTTTCCATTTTTATCTCCTCCCAATTTTTCTAAAGGAGATCCTATACGAACTTTTACATAAAATTCACTCAGTTAATATAACAAGGTGCTTTTCCCTTGCTATTTAATACTGTTGGAAATATAAAATTTCCTGCAAATTAAAAAAAGCCGTATCTAAGGATTAACTTAAATACTGCCACCATTAAGCTTCCCTAGTTTTTTATACTTGGAGGATCTCGAACAAGTCCTAGGAATTTCCTAGATTTTTATTATTATATTATTTTTCATTCCATATTATACCACAAAAAAAGAAGGGAAAAAACCCTTCTTTTTTACAATATGAAATACTATTTTAAATTTTCTGGACCAAATCCTAATGGTAGCATTTCTTCTAATGTATATTCTATATAATCGTCAAGATTATCTCTGTCTTTTGCTAAGTATATTTTAAATTCCTTTGGATTACAAAACTCCATCATTACTTGTCTACAAACTCCACATGGAGAACAGTATTCTCCCTCTTCGCCTTTTTTATTTCCAACTATTGCTATTGCATCAAATTCTTTTTGTCCTTCAGATACAGCTTTAAAGAAAGCAGTTCTCTCAGCACAGTTTGTTGGTGTATAAGATGCATTTTCTATGTTACAACCTTTATATATTACTCCATTTTTCCCAAGTAAAGCTGCTCCCACATTAAAATTAGAATATGGTGTATAACAATTATCTTGAGCTTCAAAGGCTTTTTGTATTAATAATTTTATATCTTTCATAAGGTATTATATCCTTTCCAATTAAATTATTCATGTAGTTTATATTATGTATTAAAATATAACAAATACATAAAGGATAATTATTATAACATCTATAAATCAAAAAGTACATATTTTTTTGAAATTTAATCATATTTTATTCTTAGCATTTATATCATAAATATTTATATAGATTCAATTATTTTATTTTTTAATGTAAAAGTTATGGTAGTTCCCACACCTTTTTCACTTTCTATTATCATCTTACCGCCATGTAATTTTACTATTTCATTACTTATAGCAAGTCCTAGACCACTTCCTGATTTATTATAATCTTCTTGGAAGAACTTATCTAAAACTTTATTTAAGTTTTCTTTTTTTATACCTACTCCATTGTCAGTCACTGTAAATGTAGTAAGGTCTTCACCTTGAGATACTACAACCACTATATAACCGCCTTCTGAAGTAAATTTTATAGCATTTTGAACTAAGTTGATTAAAACTTGTCTTAATCTATTTTTATCTCCTTGAATATCAACAATATTCTCAGTTTTAAACTCTGTAAGAAGTGTAATATTTTTTTCATTGGCTTTTACAGCAAGCTGAGCAACAACTCCCTTTGCCAATTTAGTTACATCTACCATATCTATTTGTAATCTTATTCTATCAGATGATAAGCGTGAAAAATCAAGTAAATCCTCTACTAAAGATATCATTCTTTCTGTTTCATCTTGTATTATTCCAAGACCTAAATCCAGCTCTTCTTTTCCTATACCTTCATAACCTAAAGTTTCACTCCATCCCTTTATGGATGTTAGAGGTGTTCTAAGTTCATGAGATACAGAAGATATAAATTCTTCTTTTAACTTTCTACTTTTATCGATTTCAACCGCCATATGTTCAAAAGTACGTACAAGATCTCCTATTTCATCATCATGTAGTTCTTCTTTTTTTAATTTAATATTATAATTTCCTTGAGCTAGCTCATTGGCAAATTGTTTTAAATTTTTAAGAGGTCTAATTAAAGATTCTGCAAACTTTAAACTAAGTAAAAAAGCAATAATTAAAATAATTACACCTGCTATTATGAAAAAGAAAGTTATCTTCATTATTGTATTATCTATATGTCTTAAAGATAAAGTATATCTAACTACTCCTTCAATTTGATTATTCACTTTAAGTGGAACTGATATACTCATTACATGTTCATTAGTTTGTGCTATCTTATAAGTATATGGTGTTAACCCCTTACCTCTTAAGGCTTTATTTATATCTTCATATTCATACTTTTCATTTGTTCTTATTCCATATTTATCTAAAATAACATTTTTATTTTTATCAATAAATTCAACAGTAAAGTTTGTATTGCTGTTAACCTGTCCTTTTTCAAAAATATTATATACTTTATTTTCAAAACTTGATGACTCCATAGCAACACCATCATATGTATCCATTGTATATGTGGCTTGAGATATTAAGGACTGTTTAGCTGAGTTATAATAATAGTTTTGTAGATAAAACATAAATAACCCTTCAAATAAGGCTACTGTTATAATTATCATGATAAAATAGTATTTGATTACCCTTTTTCTAAGACCTTCTAAATGTAGCACCTATTATTCATCCTTTCTAAAACAATATCCATAACCCCAAACTGTTTGGATATACTTAGGTTTTGATGGATCATCCTCTATTTTATTTCTAATTCTTCTTATATTAACATCCACAATTTTAAAGTCATATAGGTAATTATTCCCCCATACTTCACTTAAAATTTGATCTCTACTTAAAGATTTTTTAGCATTTACCATTAAATATTTAACTATAGAAAATTCTGTAGGTGTTAATTCTATTTCTAATCCATTTTTATATAACTTTCTTTTATCTATGTTTAATACGAAAGGATCTGATATAATTTCATTACTTTTAAATTTGTTATCATCCTTTTTAACTCTTCTTATAAGGGCTGATACTCTTACTAATAATTCTTTTATACTAAATGGTTTTACCATATAATCATCTGCACCAGATATAAAACCTTCTAATTTATCTTCTTCTTGTCCTTTAGCTGTAAGCATTATAATTCCAATTTGGTCAAATTGTTGTCTTATAAATTTACAAATTTCTATTCCACTCATATCTGGAAGCATTACATCAAGTAAGGCTATTGATATATCTGGATGATTCGAAAGTTGTTCTATGGCTTCTTGTCCACTTCCAGCTTCTATAATTTCATAACCTTCTCTTTTTAGATTAATACTTACAAAACTTCTTATACCTATCTCATCTTCTAAAACTAATATTTTTTCCTTCATTTTAAAGTAATTCCTCCCAAAATCTAATATTCTATTCATAAATTATAGAAAAATATTCTTTCATGTTATCTAATGTTAAGTCGTATTTTTCAAAAACATTTTTATCTTTCACGATTAATTGATAATAGTTACTATCAGTTTCAGCTAGTATACTCTCCATCTTAGGATTTGCTTTTGTCTCATCAACTAAACTTTTAGATGATATTCCTATTTGGAATAATTCTGTAGGTTCTTTATCATTTTTATCATAATAATAAAATATATATGATGATATATCACCAGATACATTCTTTTGTACATATAATTTATTAGCAAGGTTATCTGGGACTAAAAATTTAAAGTTATCTTTATAATTATAATAAACTTGACTTATAAATATAGTATCTGCATTTTTTCCACTTTTGTTATTCCATTTTCTCCAACTTATAATAGATGATGCTTTACTGCCAGAACTATAGTTTTCAATCATTTTATTATTCAGTACAGGAATCTCAATTATTCCATCATTATTAGTATCTTTTGCTGGAACATAATAATAATTAAATATAATATTATCATCATTAAATACTTTCTTTAATTTATTATTTTCCATATATAAAATTTGTGTTTTGTATCCACTTTCTTTCAATGTAGGTATACTTAAAACTACACCTTTTTTATTGTTATATACCTTTCCCATTGTTGTGTATATGTCTTGCACACTTTTTACATCTGTTATTTTTACTGAGTTACTTATTTCTAAATTATTATGCTCATCATAATTTAATACAGTAGCATACATATTGGCACTACTATTATCATAGTTCATCATCAATATATCTAACTTGTTATCATTATTCATGAATCCTACTTCTATTTTCATATTAGTAAATTTTTTATGATTTTCTAACCAAGTTGGTTCTACATCAGATATTTTTTTTATTTCATTATCTTTAATACTATATATTTTCATTGTGGTAACAGAGTTTTTGTTAATAAGTAAAATAACTTCGTCCAATCCATCATTATTTAAGTCATAGAAGTTTGCATACTCTATATACTCTCCTTCTTCTAAAAAACTATCCTGAGCCACATATCTATTTTCTTCCTTAGAAATAAGTACAAATCCAACTTCATTTACACTTAAATTTACATCCTCTTTTTTTTGAAATGCAATTATATTTGAATCTAATTCATTTATTTGACCAACTTGAGAAGAGTTTCGTGGCAAAGTCAAACTTGTTCCATCCAGTGATTTATTTATAAATGTATATAATTCATTTCTTGATTTGTTATAAATAATATTATCATTAAGTAAATTTTCAGGTGATTCACTACTTGCTTCACATCCTGTTGTCAAAATACACATAATAGATAATAATGCTGCTACCTTTGGTAACTTCATATATTCCCTCCTACTTATATTTGTCAGCAAAAAAAGATTTAAAATTATTAATTCTTATTTCTTCTTGCTTAATTTTTTCTTTGCATAAATTTGATCTACCTAGTCTATCTGCAAAAGAAAGTAAGCTTATTTCCTCATAATCAGAATTTTCTACTATTTCTTTTTCTTTAAAAAATGGTAATTTCTTATCATAAAATAAGGGTTGCATGTGATATTTAACAAGATTACATACTTCATTAATAAACTTTTCATCATCTGTTACTTGATGTAAAAATTGTCTAGATAGTATTTCTCCTTGTAAATCATGTCCATAAGCAGTGATTTTTCCTTTTCTTTCTTGTGTTGTTGTTAGTTTTCCTAAATCATGTAAAAGAGCAGCCCACATAAATACTCTTTTATTCTTAGATTTATCTTTATACTCACTGGCTTTGTCTATTACTAACAAAGTATGATTTAATACATTTCCTTCTGGATGATGAATTAAATTTTGATTTATATCTTTTAATTTTTTAATTTTAACAAATGGCTTTTGATCAAATTCTCCATCATCTATTAATTTTTTAATTTCAACTGATGGTTTATTAGAATTTAACAGTATATCATCCACTTTTAAAAATAATTGTTTACAAGTCATAAAATCACTCTTTCTATTTTATTATACATGAAATTTTTCAAAATAAAAGATTACTTTGTTAAGTAAATCTTATTATATTCTAACATAACTTAATAAATTTATTTATTCTTATTTTTCCATTATAAATTATTATATATTCTTATACATTTATAAAAATATAAAGCTAAATCCTTTTGATATAATATATCAAAAGGATTTAGCTACCTTAATGATTTAATTAAACTTTAGGGAATTTATCATCGGACCATATAATATCTTCTAATTTATTTTCATTTATATTATCTTCTTCGTAAAATTGTGAATTTTCGTTTTGATCTCCTTCGTCAGCACTTCTAAATATACTTGATTCTACAATATCATCAGTATCTTCTACTTCTACTTCTACTTCTTCTATTGTCTCAACTTCCATGTCTTCATTGCTTATAGATTTAGTTTTTATTTCTTCTTTTTTGACTGAATGTTTAGATGGCTTTTTACTCTTTTCTTCTTTAGAAGGTTCACTGTGTTTTTTTGAAGGCTTTTTAGAAGATTTTTTACTAGATTTCTTTAGATTTTCTTTATTTGCATCATCATTTAATTTATTTTTTGAGGATTTTTTGAAATGTTTTTTTTCTTTTTTATTGATTTTTGGGCTATTTTCTTCCTCTAATTGTTGTGTATTTTTTTTCTCATCCACATCAACAATTTCTTGTGGTTGGCCTTTTTCCATTTTATGTTTTTTATTTAAAGGTTTCTCTTTTTTATTTAACTCTTCACTGGAAGTAGATTTTTTACTATTTCCAAAATTTAGTCTTCTCTTTCTCTTATTTTTTCTTGTTGGCTCTTCTTGTACATCTACTTTATCATCTTCTTTATTTTCACTTACTAAATCATTTAATATAACTTCATTATAATCTTCTACATATTGAGAATTTTTCTTAGTACTTTTTTGTTGTTTATGTTTCATATTTCTTCTGAGATTCTTATTTGTTTTAAACAAGTTTACACCCCCTTAAACCTACTTATTATAATATATATTCAGTTTAAGGGAATATGTTTAATGTTTTTAAAAATTAATTATTTTTTTTAGGTGGTCTTGGCCCTATATATTGATATAAGTTACTTTTTAACATACCATTATATAATTTTCTTCTCTTAGTAGCTTCCTGACCAAATTCATTTTCAAAGTCTTCATAAGAAGTTATAAGGTAGTATGACCAGTTTTTAAGCTTTCTAAATGTATATCCTAATTGTTTATAAAGCATTTTAACTGTGTCAGCATCTTCTAATCTTTCTCCATAAGGTGGGTTAGTTACTATAAATCCGTATTCTTCATCACTACTAAACTCAGTAGCATCACCATATCTAAATTCTATATAGTCCTCAACACCAGCTATTTCAGCATTTTCTCTAGCTATTTCTAGTGCTTCTTCATCTATATCATATCCGTAGATTTTAAAATTAGCATCTTCATCAATTTGAGCATAAGCCTCTCTTCTTACATCCCACCAAATTTTTTTATCCATAGTTCTCCATTTTTCTGATATAAACTCTCTATTAAGTCCTGGAGCCATATTTATTCCTTTCATGGCAGCTTCTATTAAAAGCGTTCCTGAACCACACATTGGATCTACTAAAGTTCTACCTGGTCTCCAAGGTACAAGCTCCATTATGGCAGCAGCTAAAGTTTCTCTAATTGGTGCTTTATTTGCTCTTTCTCTATATCCTCTCTTGTGTAGTGCTGTTCCTGATGTATCTATTGTTAAAGTTACTTTGTCTTTATGTATAAATACATATATAGGATATTTTTCTTTATCTTCTTTAAGTAGTCCCGTTTCTAAGTAGCTTTTCTTTAAACTTTCAACTACAGCTTTTTTTACTATAGATTGTATATCTGGAGTTGAGTATAGTTTTGATTTTATAGAAGATGCCTTTGATATAGGGAATTGTGCTCCAAATGGTATATATTTTGCCCAGTTTATTCTTTTAGTTCCTTCAAATAGTTCATCGAAACTTCTAGCTTCAAATTCTGCCACTTTAAGGTGAACTCTCTCAGCACATCTTAAGTATATATTAGATTTCGCTATACCATATTCATCAGTTTTATATGTAACTCTTCCATCTTCTGTTTTTATTATTTCGTAGCCAAGATTTTTTATTTCTCTTGCTAACATTTTTTCAACACCAAAAAAACATGGTGCAACTAAAGTATAATTTTTCATCTGTTCCTCCTAAGTTAGTTCGTACTTCCCATTTTGTAACCGTTTAAGTCTAAAGTCACGTATTTAAATCCTATTTCTTTGAATTTCAGATTTATTTTATTTATCATTTCATCATTGTAAAATTTATTTATTTCACTTTTATCCACTTCTATTCTAGCTAAGTCTTCGTGAAATCTTACTCTATATTGTCTAAAGTTATTATCTTGTAAAAAGTTTTCTGCCTCTTCAATCATTCTTAATTTTTTATTAGTTATTTTGTGATTTACAGGTATTCTTGTTGCCAAACAAGCAAAAGAAGGCTTATTATATGTAGATATATTTAATTCTTCAGATAAAATTCTAATTTCTTCTTTAGTTAGTTTAGCGTTTTTTAGAGGACTTATTATATTTAATTCTTCTAAAGCTTTAAGTCCCGGTCTATAATCATCTAAATCACTAAAGTTTGTTCCATCTACTATATATTTAATATTATGTTCACTTGCTATTTCTTTTATTTTAGTAAATATAAATTTTTTACAATGATAACATCTAAGTGGTCCATTATCTATAAACTCTTTTAGATTTAAATTATCAATATTACATACTATATGATTTACTTTATAGTCGTTTGCATAATTAATAGATTCTTCAATTTCTCTAGAAGAATGCATCATAGCTTTTATTGTAATAGCATATACATTTTCACCTAAAGTATCTTTAGCAATTTTTAATAAAAAATTACTATCTACCCCTCCCGAGTATGCTATTGCAACTTTTCCCATTTTTTTTAAATCATGTTTTAATATATTTAATTTATCTTGTAGTATTTTATTCATATCTATCCCCACCAATTTGATATAATTTATCTATTCTAGTATATAAAAAGACTTTTAATAAATCAAATTTAATATTATAAATTCATAAAAAAATTCTTCTAAAATCTCCATTTCTTCCTTACAATATAAAACTAATCCTATTTCTATACATATAATTTATATTTTTAGAAATATTAACTAATATATGACATCTTATATTTTCATTATAAATTATTTGCAAAACTATAGTATATTGCATATATTCTATTTTTTTAAAAAACTTTTAATTTTTATATAAAATATATTGTTATATTCTGTATAAAATTATATAATAAGAAAGTATTTTGTGAAAATATTTTCACGTGAATACTAGAAGATAATTAAACCCAAAAATAATTATTTGGAAAGGAAAAATAAGTTATGAGTCAAAAATTAGAAAAAAACTTAGGACTTGCTGCTGCCTTATCTACTGTTATAGGTATGGTTATAGGTGGTGGTGTATTCTTTAAACCTCAAGCTGTTTACACATTAACTGGTGGAGCACCAGGTCTTGGTATAATAACTTGGGTTATAGCAGGTATACTTACAATAACTGCTGGATTAACTGCTGCTGAAGTTTCAGCTGCTATACCAAAAACTGGTGGTATGATGGTTTACATCGAAGAAATTTATGGTAAAAAGTTAGGTATGTTAACAGGATGGATGCAATGTGCATTATTCTTCCCTGCTACAATAGCTGCTCTTGCAGTTATGTTTGGTAGCCAAACTGTTTCATTACTTGGTTTAAATCCAGTTATAACTACACCTTTAGCTATAGGTACAATATTATTTATAGCAATATTAAATACTTTAGGATCTAAAACTTCTGGTACTATACAAACTATATCTACTATAGGTAAATTAGTTCCACTTGCAATAATAATAATATTTGGATTTATAAAAGGTAGCGGAGCTAACCCAATATTAACTCCAATAGTTGCTGAAGGTTTATCTCCAATGGCAATAATAGGACAAGTATTAATAGCTATATTATTTGCTTATGATGGATGGATAAATGTTGGTGCTTTAGCTGGTGAAATGAAAGATCCAGGAAAAGACTTACCAAAAGCCATAGTTGGTGGTTTATCTGTTGTAATGGCTGTTTACTTAGTAATAAACATTGCTTACTTATGGGTATTACCTGCTAGTACATTAGCTACTTTTGATAACCCTGCAGCTGCTGTTGCAACACAATTATTTGGTGATATAGGTGGTAAAATAGTTACTGTTGGTATATTAGTATCAGTTTTCGGATGTGCTAATGGATACTTATTAACTGGACCAAGAGTTCTATTCACTTTAGGACAACAAAAATCTATACCTGGATACAATACTTTAGCTGCCTTAAATAAAAACAATGTTCCTGCAAATGCTACATTAATAATGGGTGTTTTAGCTTGCTTATATGCATTATCTGGACAATTCAACTTATTAACAGACTTATCAATGTTTGCTATATGGGCATTCTACGTATTAACTTTCATAGGTGTTATAGTACTTAGAAAGAAACAACCAGATTTACATAGACCATATAGAGTTCCTCTATATCCATTCATACCATGTATAGCAATAGCTGGTGGTTTATTCGTTGTATTAAACCAATTATTATTCGCTGGTATGAAAAATACTATAATATCTTTAGTAGGTGTTGCTGTTACATTATTAGGACTTCCTCTTTACAGCATAGCTCAAAAACAAGCTGCTAATGAAGATTCTAATGACTTAGATAAAACTGCATAATAATATAAAGAGTATCTTGAAAATTTATCAAGATACTCTTTTTTTATTGTTTTATAGGGAGTTTTTTATAATAGTTTAATTTAAAAGCTCTTTATTGTTGTATATTTTACAAGACAAGAAGTAAGAAATTAATAAACAGACTATACAAAATACACCTACCAATAAGTCACCATTTATATATGCTAATTTTTCTGATAAACTAATTACACCTTTATCTGTTTCATTTATAAAAACAAAAGATGGTATCATAATAATTACCATAAAAACAAGTGTCATCATAGTTCTCCCTTTGACAATCCCAAATTTTAATAATAAAGGAATGCAAATTGATATTAATAAAACTGAAATAAATATTCCTGCAGATAAAATCATTTCATAACTTAAGTCCCCATTTTGCATAAGATTAAATTTTGAACAAATAAAGTATAATATACTAAAAAATACACATGAAAATACCATTATTATTAAACTAAATAAATATCTAGATAATACATATTCTTTTTTTGTTACAGGTAAGTAAGAAATTAAATAATCTATAAAGTAGCTATCTTCATAAGCCATAGTTTGATATGCAATTACATAAGTTATCATACCTATTAACATAACTGAAAAAGCAGGATTAAACACTGCTGCTATGGAGAAACAAAATACTATAAATACAACTGATTTATTTATAGATAAAAAATTATTAAAACTCAATTTAATTAAATTTATTATATTACTCATTATTTACTCCCCCTTGTATAATAAGTTAAAATATCTTCCAAATTAGGTTTATCATATAAAGCTTCTTCCCCAAAGATTTCATAAGCTTCTTTTTTATTTTTTACAAGTCCATCAAAACCAAAAGTGTTTTCATTTATAGATATGAATATTTTTCTAGTTTCATCATTTAGAAGTTCTTTTTTACCTTTTACAATAACATGGTTTTCCAATATATTATCTTTATTGTCTGCTAGAAAGATTTCTCCTTTATATATAAATATTAAGTAATCTCCTATTTTATCTAAGTCGCTTGTTATATGAGTTGAGAAAAATACTGTGGCATTATCTTCTTCTATTCTCTCTTGTAAAATTTCTAAAACTTCATTTCTAACTAATGGATCAAGATTTGCTGTAGGCTCATCCATGATTATAAGTTTTGGGTGATGACTCATGGCCATAACTATTTCAAATTTCTTTTGTTGCCCTTTTGATAAATCTTTATAAGCTTTATCTTCATTTAATTCAAACTTATCCATATATCTTTTATATAATTTTTCATCCCAATTTTTATAAAATATAGAAATAGATTTTTTTATTTTACTAAGTTTCGATTCATATAAATATCCACTAAATTCTCCCACATATCCTATTTTTTCTTTTATATCTAAATCATTTTTATCGTACTCTTTTGTCCACAATTTTATACTGCCACTGTCTTTGTTTATCATATTCATTATCAATTTTATGGTTGTAGTTTTTCCTGATCCATTGGGACCAATAAATCCTGTTACAAAACCTTCTGGTATTTCTAATTTATCTATTTTTAAAGAAAAACTACCTAGATTTTTTCTAAGGTTTTTAATTTCAATTGTATTCATTTTCTATACCTCCATATAAATACTTTTAAATATTTCTATACACTCTTCCAAACTTATTCCCATTTTTTTAGCTTGAATTATTATTTCTTCTAGTTTGCTTTCCATTTCAAATAAAGCTGCTTCTTTTAGTCTTTCTGTACTTTGGCCACATACAAAACTTCCCTTCCCTGCCACAGTTACTATATATCCTTCCTTTTCTAACTCTTCATAAGCACGCTTTGTAGTTATTATACTTACCTTTAGTTCCTTGGCCAAAGACCTAATAGAAGGCAGAGGAAAGTCTCCTGGCAGCTCTCCGTTTAAAATTTGCGACTTTATTTGATTTTCTATCTGTTCATAAAGTGGTATGGCTGAAGAGTTACTTATAATTATATTCAACTAAATTTACCTCCTTTATTTTGTATATAGTGTTTATATCTGTTTATAACTGTATATATACATTATACACAAATGGTATCACTTTAGTTACATTATGTCAACAAAAAAATCTCCTCTGAATTTAATCAAAGGAGATTTTATATTATAATAAGTTTTCTTTATATTCATTTTCTTTAAAACCAATTAGTACCTTACTTCCATTTACTAATAAAGGTCTTTTTATAAGTTTTCCATCACTTGCAAGAAGATCTAACATTTCATCTTCTGTAGCTGTTTTTAATACTTCTTTTAATCCCAACTCTCTGTATTTTACACCACTTGTATTGAAGAATTTCTTTAATTCATATCCACTTTCTTCATAAATCTTTTTTATTTCTTCTTTTGTCGGAGGTGTATCTACTAAATCGATTTCTTCAAAACTAATATTGTTATCTATTAACCATTTCTTAGCCTTTTTTACAGTAGAGCATTTTTTATATCCATAAAATTTCATTTTATTATCCCTTTCTGTCATTCTTTATAATGATTCCATGGCACAAGTTCAACTTCTCCATAGGATCTTGACTTTAGCCTATTGGAATATTCACCTTTGTATTCTATCATATGTAATATGACAAGTTCCACATATCTTATAGCTATTTGGATTATATTCCACATATCCTCCACATGAAGAGTTGCCCTATTTCTTTTTCTACTTGGATGAACTATTTTATTTCTAAAGTAAATTATTAAATCCACACCATCTGTAAATTTATTTTGAATATATTCATCAAATAGATAAAGTTCTTCTTTTCCTATGGGAATTTTGCAACTATTTAAAAGCATTCTAATATTTGTAGCTGATAAATTTTCATCAAATTCCTCATCACTTAAGACTTTATTTTGTTCAACTAAAACTACATAGGACAGTGTTTCTAGTGCAATTTGCATGGATATTATATTATTTTCTATTGTAGTATTACCCAAAGTTTCTATATACCAATCAATTACTTGCTTAATTGCTTGTCCATAATACAAGTCGTTTAATCTGCTACACATTAAAGTCATATATTTTTCTATATTATGATTGTTAGCTACGGTATCTCTCCAGTTTGGCACAAATCTAAAAGGACTTACTATGCATTCTCTGCATAATCTAAATATATTATGATCTTTTTCATATCCTTTTACTATACATATATCCACATATCTACCACACATAAAGCTAAGCGCCATGGATATATTGTCCAGTACGTCATTTATATTATTTGTCTTAAAGAAACTTCCATCTCTTTTTTTCATTCGTCCGATGTGGGTAATTATAGTACCGGATTTGTCTTTTAGAGTATCATTTAATTCTTTTGTAAAATCATATCTCTTATCTATAGTTACTTCTAAGTCTCCTATATTAAATTCCATTCTCCCAGCAAATAATTTATCTTCGTGCATTATAAGCTTTCCTGAATATCTATCAAGATTTACTATATAAAAATCTACACTATCTACAAAATAATTCTTAGACTTAATATATCCATCGTTTATATAACCTTCTAATATTGAGTCAGAAGACGATGTGACAGTTATATTTATAGGTTTGTAGCCATAAACTTCTAAAATTGCATTGTCATAATCTAAAGTTATGTCTACATCATAGTCTTTTCTCGATAAAATTTTTCCTTTAAAATTAATATTCATGGGAGTGGTCATTTTATAAAATACTTTTCCATAGCACTTATATTTTTTATTATATAAGTAAACACAAAATCTTCCTTCATGGATACTAATATCTTCATTTACATCATAATCTAAATAATCTAAAGATATAGCATCTTTAAGTGATTTCATAACTACTCCACCTTTTCTAATATACTGAATTTTATTATATCATAAGAAATATATTCATTGTTGATAAAATTGCAAATTTACAAGAAAAAAGCAGATTAGAAGTAAACCTAATCTGCCTTAAAACTAACATTTTGCTAAAACTTCTTCTTTCTTTTTATTAGACTTATTTGCTTTGTATTCATTAAGGTCTATATATGTCATTTCATTATTTTTATCATTGTCTTTATCTTTATTTTCATTATCAATATTTTTAAATGCCTTTGAAAGCATTAATTTTATTCTATTTATTTGATTAACTTCACTAGCAGATGGATCATAATCTATAGGAATTATATTAGCATCTTTGTAAAGTCTTTTTAGTTCTTTAATTGAACCTTTACCTATTATATGGTTTGGTAAACACCCAAAAGGCTGCATACATATAATATTTTTTACTCCACTTTCAATAAGCTCTATCATTTCTCCTGTTAGTAACCACCCTTCACCAGTCTGATTTCCTATAGATACCACTTTTTCAGTTTCTTTTGCCAATTTTCTTATATCCTTAGGAGGCGAAAATCTTTTACTTTTTTTCAATTCTTTTACGTAGGTTTTTTGATAAAAGTTTGCCAGGCTTATGACTAATTTAGCTATAATTTTTGATTTTTTGCTGCCTTCTAAGTAATCACTTTTATATACTGTATTAACTGACCAAGCAGTGAAAAAATTTATAAGCTCCGGCATAACAGCTTCTGCGCCTTCTCTCTCAATTACATCCACAACATTATTATTGGCAGTTGGATGGAATTTAACCAGAATTTCTCCAACTAATCCTACTTTTGGTTTTTTTATATCATTTAATTCTAAATTATCAAATTCTTTTATAATTTGTTTTATATTATTGTTAAATGTGCTTAACTTTCCTTTTGCAAGGGACTCTTTACAAATTAAAACCCATTTATCATAAAGTTCATTGGCACTGCCCTTTACTTTTTCATAAGGTCTAACTCTATATAAAACTTTCATAAGCAAGTCACCATAAATTGTACCCATTATGGCTCTATTAATAAGTGGCAAAGTAATCATATCTCTTAAACCGTTGTCTTCTATACCATTGGCACTAATAGATATAACTGGTATATCCTTAAATCCAGCTTCGTATAATGCTTTTCTTAAAAATCCAATATAATTTGTAGCTCTACACCCTCCACCTGTTTGTGTTATGGCTACAGAAGTATTGTTTAAATCGTATTTTCCTGATTTTAAAGCACTTATTATCTGACCTATAACTATTATAGCTGGATAGCATGCATCGTTATTCACGTATTTTAGACCTTCTTCTATAACTTCTCTGTCTGTTTGTTTTAGTATAACCACATTCCATCCTGAATCATTTAAGGCTTCTTCTAAAAACTGAAAATGTATAGGCGACATTTGCGGTGCCAGTAGAGTATGTTTTAGATTAAGTCTTGTATTTTTAACATAAGGTATTTTATGTTCTTTTATATTTTTTACGCTGATATTATTTTGTTCTCTTTCTTTCATAGCAGCTTTTAAAGATCTAAGTCTTATTTTTGCTGCTCCCAAGTTATTTCCTTCATCTATTTTTATTACAGTGTATATTTTACTTTTTTCATTTAATATTTCTTGAACTTGTTCTGTAGTTACTGCATCTAGACCACAACCAAAGGAATTTAACTGAACCAGTTCTAAATTGTCATGCTCTTTTACAAAGCTAGCTGCTTTATATAATCTAGAATGATATACCCATTGGTCCACAACTCTAATAGGTCTTTGAAGATTGGCTAGATGACATATACTATCTTCTGTTAATACTGCCATATTTAGAGAGTTTATAAGCTCTGGTATACCGTGATTTATCTCTGGATCTAAATGATAAGGTCTTCCTGCTAAAACTATTGCCTTTAATCCCTTTTCATTTATTATTTTTAAAGCATCTTCTCCAGCTTTTCTTATTTCTTCTTTAAAAGATTTTTCTTCTTCTGCGGCTTCATCCACAGCTTTTATAACTTCTTTTTTACTTATATCTTTAAACTCATCTTTAAGCACTTCGTATAATCTATGTTTTAATCTTTCTTTATCGTTTAAACTTAAGAAAGGATTTAAATACTTGATATTTTTACGTCTTATATCTTCTAAATTATTTTTTATAAGTTCACTATAAGAAATTACAACTGGACAATTATAGTTATTGTCTGCACTTTTATCTTCTTTATATTCGTGAGTTACTGCTGGATAGAAAATTGTCTTTATGCCTCTATCTATTAAACTTTGAATATGACCATGGACCATTTTCCCTGGGTAGCAAACTGTCTCTGATGATATGGAATCTATACCTTTTTGATATAATTTCTTAGATGATCTTTCTGATAAAACTACTCTAAATCCTAAGCTGGTGAAGAATGTATGCCAAAATGGATAATCTTCATACATATTCAACACTCTCGGTATACCAATTTCTCCTCTTTTAGCTTCCTGTGCGCTTAGTGATTTATAATGTTTAAATAATCTATCGTATTTGTATTTAAATAAATTAATACTTTCTTCTTGTTTTTTAGCGCTTTTATCTCCGTTTAAAAAAGCACCATTTTCGCATCTATTTCCTGATATAAACATTTCATCTTCTGAAAATTTATTTATAGTCAATAAACAGTTATTAAAACATCCCTTACATCTTTTTACTGTAGTATCTAGTTTTATATTATCTAGCCCTTGTAAATCAAGTAATTTGCTTTCTTCTTTATTATTATTTTTTTCATATTCTTCCTTGGCTATTAAAGCACAACCAAAGGCCCCCATTATTCCCGAGATATTTGGTCTAATCACTTCTCTTTTTGTCAATTTCTCAAAAGCTCTAAGAACTAAATCGTTATAAAATGTTCCACCTTGCACAACTATATTTTCACCAAGTTGAGAAAAGTCTCTTATTTTTATAACTTTAAACAGAGCATTTTTTATGACAGAATAAGATAGTCCAGCAGAAATATCTGCTACTGTTGCTCCTTCTTTTTGTGCTTGTTTTACTTTAGAATTCATAAATACTGTACATCTAGAGCCTAAGTCCACAGGTTTCTTAGATAATACACCTTCCTTTGCAAAGTCTTCAATATTCATTGAAAGTGATTTGGCGAAGGTTTCTAAAAATGAACCGCACCCCGATGAGCAAGCTTCATTTAATATTATGCTGTCTATTACTCCATTTTTTATTTCTAAACATTTCATATCTTGGCCACCAATATCCAAGATAAAATCCACGTCTTTATTAAAAAATTTTGCTGCTTTATAATGGGCAATAGTTTCTATTTCTCCCAAATCTAACTTTAATGCTTTTTTAAGCAATGCTTCTCCATATCCAGTTACACAAGAAGATAAAATCTTTGAGTCTTTTGGTAAAACTTTATAAATTTCTTTTAGTACTTTTATTGATGTTTGAAGAGGACTTCCTTCATTACTGCTATAGTATGTGTATACTAAGTTATAATTTTCATCTATAATTGCTGCTTTTGTAGTAGTGGATCCTGCATCTATACCTAAATAAACATCACCCTTTAACTCACTAATATCTATTTTATTAATTGAATTTTTATTATGTTTATCTATGAATTTTTTATAATCTTCTTCATCTTTAAATAAAGGTTCCAATCCTTTGTTACCACTTATATCGAAATGCTCTATTTTTTTACATGTATCTAATAAGTCATATAATAAAATACTGTCCTCTTCTTTTGATAGTAAAGAAGCCCCCATAGCTATATATAACTGAGCATCTTTTGGAAATATAATATCTTCGTCTTTAAGATTTAAAACATTTTGAAAAGCTCTTCTAAGTTCTGATAAGAAATAAAGAGGTCCCCCAAGAAATGCAACCTTTCCCTCTATTTTTCGTCCACAAGATAGGACACTAACTGTTTGCACCACTACAGCATTGAATATGCTCATGGCAATATCTGATTTTTTTGCACCATCATTTATAAGTGGCTGTATATCTGTCTTTGCAAATACACCACATCTAGAAGCTATAGGATATATAACTTCATAATCTTTTGCCATTTCATTTAATCCTAAGGCATCTGTTTTTAAAAGAGTTGCCATTTGATCAATAAATGCTCCTGTACCACCTGCACAAATCCCATTCATTCTTTGATCTATTCCACCAGTTAGATAAGTTATCTTAGCATCTTCCCCTCCAAGTTCTATGACAACATCGGTATCTGGATTATAAGTTTCTATTGCTTTTGTAGAAGCTATTACTTCTTGCACAAATTTTAGTTTTAAATAATTTGATATATCTATTCCACCTGAACCAGTAACAACTACTGAAATTCTTATATTACCAAACTTTTTATATACGTCTTGTAAAATTTCTTTAACTGCTTTTTTCACATCGGAAAAATGTCGTCTGTATTCTTTAAAAATTACTTCGTCACCATCTAAAATTACAGTCTTTACAGTTGTAGAACCTACATCAACTCCCATATTATATGTTTTTTCCATAATATTTCCCCCCATGAATATGCCAACTTGCTCCTTTGATATACATTTGTCTCTATAAATAAAATTATTACGATTTAAAATTGTGCATATTTATTAATGTTAATAATATTTTAATATAATATCAACTAAAAAATAACAATTAATATTATAAAAGTAGCATATTTATATTAAATTTTTTTAACAATTTATTTGTATTTCTTTCGTAACTTCATTGATAAATAGATTCTATTTTAAAAGGTTGCTTTTAGTGTTAAATTATTATGTCTTAATATTTAATTATGATAAAAGACTATATAAATATGAAGATAATATAAAAATTCCATATCTTTGTCATACCAAATTTAACTCTCAGTTTATCTATGTTATTTTCATTGAAACAACCATTATTTTTCCTCCTTTTTATATTTATCTGTATTAATTTAATTAAATTTATTTCCTACTAGGTATTTATATAATTTCTCGATCTATAATTCCGGCTATTTTCTCCAAAAATTATAATATTCTCCTCTGATATTTCCACAAGGCATTTTGTGCATCCCTTAAATCACATAAAAATAGCCACCGATATTATATCAGTGGCATTATTATCCAAATTTTAAATTTTCTATATTATCTCCACCATAAACATGACTTCTCAGTAAACAACATTGATGATCCAACTTTCACATATCCATATTTACCAGAGCTATTTTTCACTTTAATGTATTTCTTATTTCCCTTTTGATATAGTGCATAAATATATACTTTACTACCTTTATTGATTATAAATGATTTCTTAGTTCCACTTTTACTTGTATATGCAGTTAAATTTTTAGCTGCTATATATTTATTTTTTCTCATATAGCTATCAGTATTTGCAGTATATTGATTATAAGCATTATATCCATTTATTTTTACTTTATCATAACAGCAAAAACATCCAATTGCCTTTGCAAAACTGCTATATCTTCCTAGCTCATATTCTTCAAATGTTATCATACCACTATTGGGATCATAGCTTTTTATTGTTGCATCTATATAATGCTTGTTTAATTTACATGTATTATTTTGAAATTTAAGTATTCTAGTTCCCCATGCACTATCTCCTGACCAGAAGAATACAATATCTAAACTCTTATCATATTTATTAAAATCATAAATTTTCACCTCATATCCACCATATTCTGGATAGTAATCTGAAGTTAATGTCTTAGTTGTCTTATTTACTTTTAATAACAACTTACTTCCAGATGCATAAACTTTAATGCTATCCTTATCTTTATCACCGTCTAAATCATATTTATATGTCTTTCCAATATCTAGTTTATACTTACAAGATGTTGCTGCATAGGAATTATTCACATTTCCTACAAATATACTTCCAATTACCATAGTTATTGTTAGTAATATAACACTAGCTTTTTTTAATAATTTCATATTTTATCCCCCCTTATATAAAGTTTAGCATATTTATATATAAAAAACTTTTTGTATAGTGCATAAATTCCTAAAATCATAATCTAAAGATATGACTTTATTTTTATAATATTTATCATCATCGTCCCATTTTATAATTTTTATCATATAAATATAATAAGTAGAAGCTCTACTAAATTTTATCAACATGGAGTGTATTATTATGTATAGAAATCGTGGTGACATATGTAATTCTTGTAATCTATATTCGAGTAAAGAATTAAAAAAAGAGAAAAGCTGTAAAGATAAAAAAGTTTATTGTCCTGGAAAAATGGATTCCTCACCTTGTCCTATGTATATCATTCCTTTAAATTGTGGTGATTTTCAAATTTTTAATATTTTATGTTGCTCTATTGGGAAAACTGTGGGGTTAAAATTAGAGGGAAGCGACTGTATATTAAGACTAAAAATATGCCAAGTTAATCAATGTGCTGTTATGGGTACAACATCTTCACGTAAAGGTCCTATATATATTAGATTAAGTTCTATTCAATATGTAGATTTAGGTAAAGAAATTTATGTTAACCCATTGTGTAACTTTGGTGGTGCTCAAGGTCCTACTGGTCCTCAAGGACCTCAAGGTGAAATGGGACCACAAGGTCCTCAAGGTCCTGCTGGCCCTCAGGGTGCTCCTGGTCAAATGGGTCCTACTGGTCCTGCTGGCCCTCAGGGTGCTCCTGGTCAAATGGGTCCTACTGGTCCTGCTGGCCCTCAAGGCTCTACTGGTCAAATGGGTCCTACTGGTCCTGCTGGTCCTCAGGGTGCTCCTGGTCAAATGGGTCCTCAAGGTCCTACTGGCCCTCAAGGCTCTACTGGTCAAATGGGTCCTCAAGGTCCTACTGGCCCTCAAGGCTCTACTGGTCAAATGGGTCCTACTGGTCCTGCTGGCCCTCAAGGCTCTACTGGTCAAATGGGTTCTCAAGGTCCTGCTGGTCAAACAGGTCCTTCTGGTTATTTTACTCCTCCTTTAATACCAGAAAAGGAATATAAAAAGAAAAAATATTCTTCTAGAAAATAATAAAAAAAGATGTCTCAAAATGATTTTAATCATATAAAGAGACATCTCTTTTTTCTATTTTATACTCTCACCAAGTTTTCTTATCTTCTCTATCAATTACTTTTTACCTTACCCCTAATAATTATTTTCCTGCAACCACCATAAACATAGGTGTTGCTTCATATTTTAACTGTTCCATCTCATCCCAAACTAAATTATTAATATTACTATCTATTGCAATAATATTAAGACCAAACTTAGGTAAGTTTTCAACATCCCATTGAGGTCTTATATTTTTTGACATAGGTAGATTATATGCTACTTCTAATAGACCTATCTCATCTATAGAATGATCTGATTTAAATCCATACTTAGATTCAAATCTTTTATCTGAAAGTTGTTTTTTAGATTTACTTTCTTCATCATATATAAATGTGTACCAATTAGCATCAAAATAAATCATTCTGCCATCTTTTTTTAAAACCCTTTTGCACTCTTTAAAAAATTGCTCTGGATTTTTTAAATTCCAAGTTACATTCCTACTTATTATTAAATCAAAAGTATTATCTTCAAATTCTAAGTTATGAACATCCATACATTTTAAGTTTAATTTGACATTGTACTTTTTAGCATTTTCACTTGCTTGTTGCAACATTTCCTCTGTTATATCAACACCTGTGACATCATGGCCATCTTCTGCCATAATTATAGAAAATTCCCCCGGTCCACATCCTATATCTAAAACCTTCAACACATCTTTTTTAGGAGAATTGTTTAATATTATATGTTTCCATACATTATGCTTATAAGATTCTAGTTCTGCTTTATTTTGATATGAATAAGAAAGTGCTCTTTTACCCCAATAGTTTTTTATTATTTTCACATCATCTGTTTTATTGCCACAGTAAATTTGAGTATTCATTTTCAATTCCATAATACGTTATCTCCCCTTATTATTAAACTAATATTTTCCTATACAACAAAAAAACATGAAGTCACTTAGTCTCAGACTAATATACCTTCATGGCTCATATTTTCAATATATTATTTATTTAGATTGTAGCAGATTTACTTTCTATGTCAAATATATATCCTATCTTCTTTAAATATTTCAAAATAATTTTACTTTTTTCATATCTTCTACACTTACTCATATCACTATTATACAAAAGTTTATAACAACTTTGGAGATAATATAATGTCCTTGCAAGTAAAAAATATGCAACTCCTTTATATTACTTCTATTTATATATTGACAGTTTTTAATTAAAGTTATAATATCAATAAGATGTAGTTTTTTGATATTAAAAAAACTACGTACATTTTAAAACTGCTAATAAATATATTTTTTATATTTGTATAATCATAAATTTAAAATAAAGGATGATAAAAAATGACAGAACAAAATTTAAGCTTAATGGAAGAGGTTAAAAGAAGAAGAACCTTCGCAATTATTTCCCATCCCGATGCAGGAAAAACTACATTAACTGAAAAGTTTCTATTATATGGTGGAGCTATTCGTGAAGCTGGATCAGTTAAATCAAGAAGATCTCAAAAACATGCAGTTTCTGACTGGATGGAAATTGAAAAACAAAGAGGTATCTCTGTTGCATCAAGTGTTCTTCAATTTGAATATAATAACTTTTGTATAAATATTCTTGATACTCCTGGACATCAAGATTTCAGTGAAGATACTTATAGAACTCTTATGGCTGCAGATAGTGCCGTAATGGTTATCGACTCTGCTAAAGGGGTTGAGGATCAAACAAAGAAATTATTCCATGTTTGTAAAATGAGAGGAATTCCAATATTCACTTTCATCAATAAAATGGACCGTCAAGGAAAAGACCCATTTGAATTACTTGAAGATATTGAAAATGTACTTGGAATTCGTTCTTGTCCAGTAAACTGGCCAATAGGTTCTGGTAAAGAATTCAAAGGTGTATTTAACCGTCATAAAAACCAAGTTGAAGTATTTGATGATGGTAACCACGGACAATCTATTGCAAATTGCGTAACTGGAGAACCATCTGATGAGAAATTTACTGATTTATTAGGTAGCGCTCTTCATGAAAAATTACTAGAAGATATTGAACTTTTAGATATAGCTGGTGATAACTTTGATTTAGAATCAATATTAAAAGGTGAATTAACACCAGTATTCTTCGGAAGTGCCCTTACTAACTTCGGTGTTGAACCATTCTTAGAATCATTCTTAGATATAACAACACCACCAACTGCTCGTAACAGTAACTTAGGTGAAGTTGACCCTAATTCAGATAACTTCTCTGGGTTTATATTTAAAATCCAAGCTAATATGGATAAAAACCACAGAGATAGAATTGCTTTCTTAAGAATTTGCTCTGGTAAATTCGAAAAGGGTATGACTGTAAATCACGTTCAAAGAGGTAAAAAGATTAAACTTTCTCAACCTCAACAATTCGTTGCTCAAGACCGTGTTATGATTGAATCAGCATATCCAGGGGATATAATAGGTATCCATGACCCAGGAATATTCAACATTGGTGATACTTTAAGTGAGAAAAAAGGAAATCTTGAGTACACTGGTATACCACAATTTGCGCCTGAACATTTTATGAAAGTATCTACAAAAAATGCTCTTAAGAGAAAGCAATTTGTAAAAGGTGTTACTCAATTATCAGAAGAAGGTGCTATACAAGTATTCAAACAACCTAATGGTGGTATGGAAGAGCTTATCGTTGGAGTTGTTGGTGTACTTCAATTCGAAGTTTTAGAATATCGTCTAAAACAAGAATATGGTGTTGATATAATGATGTACCCACTACCTTACTCTCATGTACGTTGGGTTGAAAATGATCTTTCTAAATTTGGTAAACTTTCAATGCCAATGGATACATTACTAGTTGAGGATAAAAATAGAAATCCAGTAGTATTATTCGGTAACGAATGGTCTATTAGAACTCTACTTGAAAGAAATGAAGGATTAGAAGTAAGAGAAACTTCTATATAATATAGATTTTGTATAAAATAAAGCTAGTCTTATGACTAGCTTTTATTTTATATTATTTTACTTCTATAATATAAGCACTTGTTTGTGGTGGTATACTCATAGTCATTACATTGGAATGATATGCTATAACAAAGTCACCTACTTTCAAATCGTCAACGGTAATTTCATTGTACTCACAATTTAGAATTAAAGTTTCATTACCTACAACTAGTCTTGTAAAAGTATATATATCCTTTGGGTCTTGTCCTATGGTAATTAGTTTATATATACCATCGCTACTGTCCATTATTTCCACAATCACTCCTATTTTATAAGAACAACATTTCATTTTTGTATCCCCCTAAGTAATTATTTTTTAGTTTATTATACTCTAATCTTTTTATATGGTTACTATAAGAAATTATATATGTTTAACCTTTCAATGGTTGTTTTTTTATATATGTAAAAATAGCTATTAAAGTTTAATTAGTAACTTTAATAGCTTTATTGAAATCTTCTTATTAATTTTTTAATGTAGAGTTTACTTATATTTAAAATTTATAAGCTTATCTTTTAATTGTTCTTCAATTTTTCTTAATTCTATTTCAGCTTCCCTACGCTTTTGACGTCCTTCTGTTTGTATATTAAGTATTTCATCAAGAGTTGAAATCAGTGATTCATTAGTAGCTTTAAGTGTTTCAATATCAACTATACCTCTTTCAGATTCTTTGGCAGTTTCTATAGTTGAAGTTTTTAATATTTCTGCATTTTTACGTAAAAGTTCATTTGTCATATCTGTTACTTCCCTTTGAACCCTAGCAGCATCAGTGGCATGAGCAACTCCCAGTGATAAAACCATTTGATTTTTCCAAAGCGGAATAGTATTTATAATTGTAGATTGTATTTTTTCAACCATCAAGGAATCATTATTTTGAATTAATCGAATTTGAGGAGCCATTTGTAAAGAAATCATTTTAGTTAACTCTAAATCATGAATTTTCTTTTCAAAACGATTACAAAGAGCAACAAAATCATTTAATTCTTGAGCATCCTGAGGATTGCCACTTTTACTTGCCTTTTCTTTCAATTTAGGTATTTCTTCACTTTCTAGCTTCTGAAGTTTCTTTTTGCCTGCTAAGATATACATATAAAGCTCTTTAAAATATACTTTATTTATTTCATACATCTTATCTAGCATAGCTATATCTTTTAAAAGCTGTATTTGATGCTTTTCAAGAACATTACACATATTATTTATATTACTTTCTACATTTTCATAATTTATTTTCATTTGAGAAATCTTATCTTTGCCTTTTTTAAAGAAACCAAAAATTCCTTTTTTATCTTCAGAGTCTTCAAAATTCTTTAACTCACTAACTACACTAGATAATATCTCACCTATTTCACCTAAATCTTTAGTTCTTACATCATTTAATGCTGATTGTGAAAAATCAGAAATTTTCTTTTGAGCACCTACACCATATTGTAAAATAGAATTTGAATTGCTTATCTCTATTTTATCTACAAATTGATCTACCATTTTCTTTTCTTCTTCTGTCAGCTGTATTTCATCAATTATTTCTTCTTCTACTTTTTCTTTTATTGTTACATCAGAAACCTCTTCCCCAAATGGTTGAAAAGTTAGTTCTGGTTTTATATCAGTATACTTTTCTTTGAATTCATCACCCATTTTTTATGCCTCCCTTTTGTTTATAACTTACTTTTTAAAATTCCCTTCGTTCATATCGTCAACGATATATCCTCGTTACCACTTCGGATAAATCCGTTACTTAAAATCTTCTTCTGATAACCCTTCTTGTTTAAATAATGTTTTAAGAACAGAAATATCTGTAGAAATATCTAAAGCAACGTCTTCAAATAAATCATCTAATAAATTTTCAAAAGCCTTATTAATAAGCTCAATACTCTTTTCAATTTCACTTTTAGCATTTTTTATATTATCACCTTGAACTACTTGATTATTTAATTCTTCATATGAATTAATTAACTTTATAGTAATTGGCAGATAATGATTTATAAATTTATTAACTTCTTGTGCTTTTTGAGGATTTTTTTCAACCTGATTAAGTATTTGCTGCGAAATATTTCCTAATTTATCTAAGTTTGTAGCTATGTCTTCTCTATAAAGATTATTTCTTACAGTTTTTATTTGTTCAATATAATCTTTTCCTATTTTAATTGTTGATTCCACTTCTCTTTTTGATGAATTATCTACTTCTTCTTTTAATTTTTTCTTATTACTTTCTTTAGCTATTTGTTGTTTTTTTAAACTTAAATAGTCACCATAGACTTCATCATTTAACATAAAATAAGTTTTTTCTTCATCTATATGTCCTTGTAAAAACATGCCTGAATCAATCATTTTACTTAAATCTTTAATTAGAAAACGCTCTTTTTCTTTAGCAAATTTCGCTAATTCTTCAATAGAGATATAAGTATTGTTATCAATAACTCTTACATACTTCTTAAAACGTTTTACTCTTTTTCTTAAACTTATTCCTTTTAATAATAAACCTAAGCTTACTAGGAAGAATAAAAATAAAACTACAAAAAGAATATTGCCGCCTATAAGAAGACTGCTAAAGAATATCTTCACCACAGAAAATGCCAACACTGAAATACCATAAATTCCAATACCAATGGAACCAAATACTATGCAAAGTATTCCTGATACACTTCCTGGTGGTCTTTTATTAATGTACATTGATATATCATTTTTAGTTTTTTTATTTAAACCCATATATTTTTGACCATACTCTTCAAACTTGGATTTAAATTGATTTATGGTGTCCTCAGTTTTATAGTTAATATCTCTTTTCAAGTTAGCAACATCTATTGCTTTAAGTGCATTGCTAACTGTATACATAATCTGATCTTCTAAATTAGAAAAGTCCTTTTTGTTCATTAATATTGCCTCCGGATTATTTTTCTTATTATTAACATAAATCTAGATATATACTATACCTTTATTATAATATTTTAAGTTTATTATATATTATAATTTAGCTAATTGTAACTTATAACCTAAAAATACTTTTGAAGTCTTACATGTTAGCAAGTACATCTTCTATTTCCTTAATTTTAATAAACTCCTTTATGTAAAACTTTTATACAGTAATATTATATGCATGTTTGATTTTAGTAAATTAAAAAGTGTAGTTACTAATTAATAAGTTCTAGTAACTACACTTTTTCTAATATATATACTTTCAATTATGTTTATATTATATAAATCGAATTGTTATTTTTAATCTCCTTTTGTAATACTTAATTGATCTTCAACTTCCAAAATAATCTTCTTTGCTCTCTTACTCAATTCTAGACTATCTTCTACTAGTCTATTGATATTAAGTAAAACTTCAAATCCCATATCTATCATTTCTTCAGAATAAAATCTATTTTCAACTGGATATCTATCTAATATATATTTACTATCTAAAAGCTTCAATGTGTTATAATCTAATTCATTTAGTTTACTAGGCAAATCTTCTTTTATAGCATCATAAATAACACGAGTTTCATGAACAGGAACTTCTAATCCATATTTCCTTATTATTAAAGATTTTAAAATCCTCTCTATAGCTCCATGAATCAACTCTAACTGTCTTGGATATGATATTCCTACTTTGTTTGCTAATATTGCATCCCTCATCATAACATTAGAATCAGCCTTCCAATGCTTGTACATTTCCTTATTAATGCTATTTGGCTTAAATACTTTTACTTTAGTAGATTTATTTGTTCTACATTCTAAGGTAAATCTGTCTCTAATATCATTCATACTATCCTCTTAAAAAATCTACCACTATGCTATAATTATTTTCTCTTGCAAAGTCTTCCATGTTAGTAAGCACTTCTCCCATTTCCTTTACTTTCATAGATTCTTTTATATAAACTTGTATAACATAATAATTATCCATTTCAGCATATTTAAAATCACTTATTTTATCTATAATATCTTTATCTACAGTATTTTTTAAATTTTGAATTATCCTATTATATTGTTCCTGACTCATTTAAGTACCAGCCTTTCTTGTTATTATACTTCTATTATAAACTGTTTTATTGTTTTAAAACAAGTAAATCATTACTTTCAGGATCCTTCTTGCCATTCTTTATCTATATATCCATCTTTATTCCATTATTTCTAAGCCATGCTCTCCTAACCTCATAATCAGGCATTACATTACAAACCCTATTCCAGAAATCCTTAGAATGATTCTTATACTCCATATGGCACATCTCATGTACTACAATATAATCCAGTACAAAAACAGGTGCCATAACACATCTCCAGTTGAAAAGTAATTCATTCTTAGATGTACAACTAGCCCATCTTTTCTTTTGCTCTTTGACCTTCACACCTGTTACTTTATCATTAAAGTAACTACTATAGTATGATACTCTTTCCTTTACCTTAGCTAAAGTTTTCTCCCTATACCAGTTTTCCATAGCTTTTTTAATTAAATCTTCATCTTTAGTATAAGTATTTACTACAAACTTACCTTGAAATAACTTAACTGATATATTATCTGTATCTTCATCAACTCTTATATCAAGAGAGTAATTTCTACCAAGATACATATAGCTCTCTCCACTTACAGCTTCTCTCTTAATCTTTGTATCACTTATAAATTTAGACTCATATTGTTTAGACACTATCCACCCTGCTCTACTTTTTACTTTTTCTATTACATCATCAGTAGAAGTTCCAACTGGAGCTATTACGGTAACTTCTCCAGTTGCTTCCACCTCTATACTCATTGTTTTTCTTTTTCTATATATTAAATTAAAAGTAATTATTCTACTTCCATATTCAAATTCCAGTTTCATATACTACCTCTAATCTAGTATTTTATAATGAATCTTTGCCAAATTTAGCATTTGATCCTTTAATATTTGTATTTTTGAAATTGTTTCATTACCATAAACTTCTCTTATTTTGTTTTGTTTAGCTAATAAGAAAATATATATTTTAGTTTGAACTTGTGATATTTTAGTTGGATTTTCGCTCCAATCCGTCATATACCATTCAGTTCTCATTTTATTATCAAATTCTTTTGCAAACTCTTTCGCAAATTCTACAGCTTCATCAGAAATATATATTTCTTCTTCCTCTGATACTTTTTCATTATTACCATCTTCTAAAACTTTTCTTAAAGTCTCAAATATGGCGAATTCTTCTTTACTTAACCCTAAATCACTGGCATCTTCTTCTTCACCAGTTTTTAATTCTCTATCTATAAAATCTTTAAGTCTTGCTTTCTTTTCTGTCCAATCATTTCTAGTTTCTTCTAATATTTGCATTAGTTTTTCAAATAAACTTGTATAGTAAACTGGATTTTCATCCATTTTAATATTTATTACATTCTTTGCAGCATGTTCCATAGTTGATGCTACTGCTTCATCAGACATATTTTCTTCAATCTTAGTTTGGAAGTCTGATTCAAATAATGTAATTGGAGTTATCCAAGAAATTACACCATTAGATTCTAAATGCTTAGAAATTATTTCTTTAACCTTTTCACCACAATCAGATATATCAATCTTCTTCTCAGGATTATATCTCATCTTAGCAGCAGCCCTTATATAAGATAACCACTTCACATCATTTAATATATCCTTACTTACTTTTCCAGGCATAAGCATCTCTACAGCACCTACAAATCTTTTATATGCAACTTCAAATTCTGCTCTCTTATCTTCTAACTCTAATCTTTTTGTCAACTCATCTATATTATTTTTATCACAGCCTGTAAAAATCCTCATGACATTTTCACGATAACTCATCATTTCATCATATATACTATCAAGAGACTCCATAGGTCTTCCCAGTTCATCTTTATCGAAAATAGAAAGTGCTTCTTCTAAGAAATCTAATACTCCATAGTAATCCACCACATAGCCACATTTCTTATTATCGCCACAAGTTCTGTTAACTCTGGCTATAGCTTGTAATAGAGTATGCTCCTTTAGAGGTCTATCTAAATACATGACTTGCTCTATAGGTGCATCAAATCCAGTAAGTAACATATCCTTAACTATTAAGAAACATAATTTACTTTCATTAGTATTTTTCTTAAATTCTTTTATAATATCTTCCTGCTCCTTGCTAGTAGTGTGATGCTTCTTTATATGAGGTAAATCATTTTTAGATCCAGACATAATAACTCTACACTCTAAATCTTCTCCCATGATTTCTTTCATATGCTTGTTTATTGCATTATTATACTTCACACAAGCTTCCCTAGACACACAAACTATCTGTGCCTTAAATCCATTAGGATAAATATACTCTTTGTAGTGACGTAGTATATCTTTGGCAATTTCATCTATTCTGTCATCTGCTTCTACCACAGTTCTCTTATTAGCATACTTATTCTTAATAGCTTCCTTCTCTTCATCACTTCTATCAGCAAACTCTTTTTCAAATAAATCCTCAAGAGTATTATCTTTTATGTGTAAATCAGGCTTTCTTCCTTCATACACAATTTTCACAGTAGCACCATCAGCCACAGCATCTTTGATAGAGTACTTATCTATATAAGACCCAAAAGTTCTAGGTGTAGACTTGTCCTCCTTATCAATAGGTGTTCCAGTAAATCCTATAAAAGTAGCATTAGGAAGGGCTACTCTTAGATTGGCAGCAGTAGAACTATATTGACTTCTATGTGCCTCATCACTCATAACTATTATGTTTTTCTTATTAGATAAAATCTCATATTCCTTTTCCACAAATAGTCCCCCAAGTGATTTACTTTCTTCACTACTTAATCCATTCATAGCTTTTTCTTCTTTTTCACTTTGGAATTTTTGTATAGTTGTAGTGACAACTTGAGCATTAGAATTTCTAAGTAATTCTTTCATTTTCTCTATACTATCAGCTCTCACTGGTGTAGTATTAGTTAAGTTATTTTGGAAAGTTTCAAATATCTGCTTATCTAAATCAGTTCTATCTGTGATAATTACAATTGTAGCATCACTAAGTTTTTTAGTATTTCTAATTTTTCTAGCTAAAAATACCATAGTAAGAGATTTTCCAGAACCTTGAGTATGCCAAACTACCCCTCCTTTTTGTAGTGGTGTTTTACCTTCTTGAATTCTTTTTATAGCTTTATTAACCGCTCTAAACTGTTGGTATCTGCATACTTTCTTTATCTTAGAACTACTTCCTTTGTCTACATCATATACTATAAAGTTTTGCATAATATCAAGTAAGTTTTCTTTCTTGAATACACCTTGAAGTAATATATTTTGAGGTGTTTCTTTATAATCTAGTACTTCTTCATTTTTCATAGGATAAGCATCTTTCCAAGATACATAATGTTTATATCCACTACTTATAGTTCCTATAAAAGCATTGTATTTGTCCATTATTGCTGTAATAAAGTTAGTATAAAATAATCTCTCAGCACCTTCTGTGTAGCTTTCTTCTCTAAGATTCATATATCTTCTTAGTTGCTGAAAAGCTTCACTTTTTCCTACATTTTCATCAGAATTAGCTCCTTTAAATGGAGATTTACATTCTATAACTGCTATGGGCATACCATTTATAAATACAACTATATCAGGTATTATATTTTCATGATCTCCATGTACTTTAAATTGATTAACAACTAGAAAATCATTGTTATCTATATTATCAAAATCAATAAATTTCACTGTTACTTTTTTCTTTTTATTGTCTATTACTTCTTCTACTGTTAGTTGTAAATTTACTATATAATCATAAATCTTTTCATTTATTTCAAGTAGTCCACTACCAAAATTGTCTGGTCTTTGTAGTATTCTTATTATTTTATTGATATTATCTTCACTTATTTCTGGATTTAGTTTTTTCAGTGAAGTAAACATACGATTATGTAGAATTACTTCTTTAAAAGATTCTCTCTCTCCACTTTCTGGTGTTAGCTCTTTTCCATCTATATATAAATATCCTAAGGATTTAAAATAGTCTATGGCCGGTTTTTCTACTAGTGTATATTCATTTCCGAGACTCATGGTACTCCCCCTTGTTTATTTTGTTTATGTATATTTTATCATATTTTATATTTAAAAAAGTTGTTGGAAACTTTTAATAATAAATTTTAAAATTTATTTTCTAATAAAAATAAGAAATTCTTTATATATTTTAATATATCTAGATAAGTTATTCTAGCTTTATAAAAAATATGAACATAATCATGTAAAATCATTAGATTTTAGAAGGATATATTAATTATTATGTAGAATATATTAGAAAAATCTAACTAGGAGGGTGCAATGATTTCAGTAGACGATTTCAATAAAATAATAACTGATAAAAATAGATATTTAGGTTTTAGGCTTGCAGTGTATACATTGATAGCTTTATTATCTATATCCCATTTATATAATACTCAAGATTTATCCTCTAATACATACTTTAACAGTATATTATTATTTACCTTTCCTCTTCTTCTTGAGTATAAATTTGGATTTAAATGTTATACCAAATTGACTAATGGAATAAGATGGATAGGATATGTATTTACATTTATTATTTGTGTAATATGTTTTTTAGGAATATTTAGCTTAGCTAAAATTTCATTAAATCAAAATGAACATGTTATAGAAGGGATTTCTGTACTTAATATTGAAATGGGTATAATATATTTTATAATGAGATATACTCATGTTATAGTATTTATTTTAGTTTTTTTTGATTGGTTTTTAGGCTTTAGAAATGCAGAAATAGCATATTATAATCTAACAGATGCAATTGACCAAGCTATTAGAGATGAGTTACTGAATAACAATAAAAATATCTTAAATTTGAACATAAAGAAAATAGAGGATGAGTTTAGACATGAAATTTCAGATCAAAATTAAACAATTAAAAGGGGTGTATTTATGATTAATAAGGATGTTTTAATTATTTTTATTTGTTTATTATTCCTTTTTCCATCTGCTACTATATTAAAATTTATTGATTTAGGTATGAATTTTAAAAAAGCAATTTATTTAACTACTATTGCTCCTAAAGAAATTTTTAAAGCTCACTTTACTTTATATAAAAAAATAAAACGCACCAATAAAATTAAAGCATTTCGAATATTATTTATGCCAATAACAAATTTTCCAAAAACTATTATTTTATATTCAAATGCTGTTGTCTTATCAGAAGCTAAAATAATAGCAATTAAAAATATTATCCCTACATTAAACGATAAAGAATTAATAAAATTCATAAAAATTTTAGCACAGGATGAAGTTATTTGTGGTAGTAAAAAACCTTATAAACCTAAACTAGTTAAATCTAATATCAAAGTAAGACCCACCCATTCTGTAAATAGTGTTATAGCATCAAGTAATCTTAAATCTAAAACTATAAACAGTATTTCATTAAAGTATGCAAACAATATTAAAATTTCAAATAAATTAAATTCCATAGCTGATACTAAAATATTAAATGAAATTAATTCTATAAATAATGATAAAATATTTGATAGCATTAATTGTCAAAATATATTAAAAAGTACGTTAAGTAACCAAATAGAGAATAATATTAGTAAAATTTCTAGTCATAGATATGCATAATATAAGTTTTTTATTTAATTAATATTTGTACTAAGTAAGCCTAAAATAATATTTAAGTTATTTTAGGCTTAAGCTATTCTTTATATACTTCTTTTTGATCCTGTTAATAATTGTTGCATTAATCCCTTCTTTAATTCCTCTAATTTTTCCTTCTTAATTTTATACTCATTTATTTCTTTATCCAATGTAGTAAGTATTTTAGACATACTTTTTTGTTCATAAATACTTGGTAAAACTACTGGTATTCTATAAAAATCACTATGTTTTAAGTCTGGTATGGTTGTAGTTCCAGCATATCTCATTATAAGACTTTGAATTGCTCTTGATTTTAAATAATAAACTAAGTAATCTTTGTCTAATACTTTTCTATCAAAATCTATTTTGAAAAAGTTATTATGGAATACACCATGTTCATTAGTTACAACTTGACCTGTATTTCCAGTTCTAGTCATAAGTATTTCATCTTCAGTGCAAATAACACTTTCACTAGCATTTTCTATATAAAATTCATTATCTTTATTATTTTTATCATTAATATACTGTATAGTTATATAAGGCAATCTATTATCTGATTTTTCCTTAAATCTCTCCTCTATAGCAATTTGAAGACCTTGATTAATCTTACTTACATCTTTAAATTTCTTAACTTCCCAACTAGCAGGTATCTCACCAACTTCAGTCTTCTTAAACTCACTATGACCAATCCCCTTAGTCAAAAGCTTTTTCATTAAACCTTTCTTTAACTCATTAGACTTCTCAATAAGCTTTTCAGTATCATCAATTTGGGAATCAACAGTTGAAAGAATTTCTGCTATTTTTTCTTGCTCTTTTAATGGTGGTACTATAATATAAGTACCTTTTATATCACTAGTATTAACCGCTGGATAATTTGAGCCAACCGTTTTATTTACTAATTGACTTGTAAAAATATCACTTAAAGCGTATTGATATAAAAATTTTGAACATAGATTATCCTTATTTCTTAGAACAGCAAATCCTGTAGAACATACTAGATTTTCAATATTTTCTTTTACAGTTGCTACAGCCTTTAAATTAGGTCTAACTGTAGAGACTATAACATCATCAAATTTAACTATTCTTCTTGCTCTACTTGGAGCTTCACCAAATGTATAATCTTTTGTACCTAAAATCTTACCAGTTTTAACACTTTCAATATCTATATAATTGATTAATAGTTCTTTATTTGTTGCGTTATTTAATGATTCTGGGTTTATAAAAACCACATCATCTATCGTCTTTAAATCCCAATCATCAGGAATAACCCCAACCTCAGTTTTCTTATATCCTTCTCTCAAAATCTCACCTCCTATATCTCGCCAAATCCTAACTCTCTTAAATAACCATTAAGCTTAATCTCATTCTCACTAAGTCTGTCCTTAATCTCTCTAATCTCGCCTATAACCTTATCTATATCAACTTCTTCTTCCTCTTCAGTAGTATCCACATATCTACTTATATTAAGATTAAAATCATTCTCTTCAATCATTTTACTTTCAACAACTTCAGCATATTTTTCCACACTTTCAAAATTATCAAAAGTACTTACTATTTTCTCTATATCTTCATCTCTTAACTTATTCTTATTACCATCTTTCACAAATCCATTAGATGCATCTATAAATAGAACTTTTCCTACTCTCTCCTCTGCTTTATCCTTGTTTATTACTAAAATAGCAGCAGGTATACCAGTTCCATAGAATATATTTTGAGGAAGTCCAATTACAGCTTCTACTAAATCATCTTTTAAAATAGCTGATCTTATTTTTCCTTCTGCTCCTCCTCTGAAAAGTACACCATGAGGAAGTACTGTTGCCATTCTACCTTTAGAATTTAAAGAGGCTATCATATGCTCCACAAATGCCAAATCTCCATAAGACTTAGGAGGTATACCATAAGTAAATCTTCCATAAGCATCTGCTTTAGCTTCGTCCATACCCCAGTTTTTTAATGAAAATGGTGGATTAGCCAGAACCACATCAAAAGTCTCTAATACTCCACCTTTAGTATGTTTTGGCTCTCTTATAGTATCACCTTTTTTAATTACTGCTCCTGTTGCTTCGTGGAATAACATGTTCATTTTACAAATTGCCCAAGTAGATAAGTTTATCTCTTGTCCATTTAATGATACATTCTTTGGATTTCCGCCATGCTCTTCTATGTAGTGAGTAGAATGTATAAGCATACCACCTGAACCAGTAGTTGGATCGTAGATTTTTTCTCCTTCTTTAGGTTTTACTATCCCTACTAAAGTTTTAACTACTTGCTCTGGAGTATAGAACTCTCCACCTTTAGCTCCACCTTGGTCTGCAAATTGTTTTATCATATATTCATAAGCATTACCAAGTACGTCTTTATTTTCTAAATTTTTATTAGCTAAATTTACTGAGCTAAATAATATTAGAAGTTGAGATAATTTCTTATCTGGAACTCTTTCTTTGTCGTTGTAGTTTGCTGTTGTTAATACTCCAATAAGCTCACTGTTTTTAGGCTCATCTTCTATAGCTTTGAAAGCTTTATCTAGTTCTGGTCCTATATTTAAAGTTAAGTCTTTTAAATTGTTCCATCTAGCTCTTTCTGGTAAATAGAAGTTTTCATATATATTAGGGTCATTTACAAGCATATCTATATCTGACTCTGGCATTCCCATAGCTTTGAATTCTTCTCTTTTTTCACCTTGCTCTATTTCAAATTGGTCGTTCATTCTTTTTAAGAATAAAAGTCCAAATATGTAGTCCATATATTGAGCTGCATTCAGTTCTCCTCTAAGTATGTCAGCTGCATCCCATAATGTTTTTTCTAATTTATCTAATGTTAATTTTTCCATTGTTGTACCTCTCTTTTATATTTTCTATTTTATTTTATCATTTTTAATATTATTGTGCCAAATATCTATTAGATAATTTAAATAAAAAGAGGGTGTCTTAAAATGATTTTTTTAATCATTAAAAGAGCATCCTCTAACTAATAAGTAATTATTTACAATTTTATAAACCTATATCTAAGATATTAATATTATACAATCTATTATTTGATATTTATATCATATTCTCCTAAAGTATCATATATCTCATCATTTGATACTGTTATTGTTCCTTCTATATTTTTTTAATCATCTAATGATTTAACTACTCCATCAACACTTACATTATTTATTATTAATAGTACTCACCTAAAATTAAGTTCACTATTTCATCATCAGATTTTACTTTCCACTCATTACCTTCTTTTATTAAATTTACTTTACCACTTCTAGTTTCACTTTTGCTAGATTCAACTTTTTCTAAAAAAATTTTGCTTATATAATATTCATCTGTTTCTTTTCCACTAAAAGCATCTGCTAAACTTTCGTTAATCACTTCTCCCATTATATTACTGATATTTGGAGCATTAATCTCAACCTCAACTGTTGCATTATCTCCACTAATTTCCTCAGATAAAACCTTGGCATCTATTTTTGAAAGATATAATTTAAGTGCTTCTTCCATAACCTTATCTGATTCATTTGTAGTTTTATCTGATGCTTCTTCATCTGTTTGTGAGATAGTACTCTCTATAAATTCACCCGCTTGTTCACTATCTTCATTTTTAAGTTGTGTAAAATATGCATTTACAACCTCTGTAGGAGTTTTACTTTTACATCCAACTAAAATCATACCTAATGATAATATTGTTATGATTAAAATAGCTAATTTTTTTCTCATTCTCAACTCCCCCACATTTATTCTATTTTTAATTGATAGTTTTTATTTCTATTTACATTAAATTTTTAATTACTCCAAATAGTATATCAAGACTTATTTTCATTTTTAAAATAGGGACAAGAATAGCTAAGAGCATCATCTATCCATAATTTATAAAAATCATTTCCAACTTAATAAAAAAAGCCAAAAGTAGTATTTAAACTGCTTTTGACTTTTTTATTATATCTTTCTTCTAAATATTTCTATAAACTAGAAGGATTTTCCTTTAAAAATGGATTGCTTATCATATTCACGTCTAACGGTAAATATTGCACTATATTCTGTCAGGTCATATATTACAGACCATTGAGTCATGCTAGTTGCATCTTCTCTAAAAGATAAAACAGCTTCTAAAATTTTATATCTATCATATCCATGGCCCAAACCATTCATCCTATTAGCTAAATAGAAATTTGTAACATAATTCTTCTTTAATACTGTCATGGCATTTTTACAATATTCCAATACAACTAAATGTAGAGTTTTGTTATGAATATTCTGATTTTCCCTGTGATCATACTGGATTTGATGAAAAATTATTATTCACATTGCTTATCAATTACTTCTTCAATATTTACTATTCCACTTTCATAAGTAACTTTCATTTTTATAGAATTTAGTTTATCATCATAAGCTTTCTTTGGAATATTAGCTTCATAATACTTAAACCCATCCACAATTTCACCGCTATCGTTGTATGAGGATTCTTCCTTATACTCACATTTATAAGTTTTTTCTTTCTTATTATTAACTATTACCTCAATAGATTTTATTTTATCTTCATGAGATGTTTGATTCTCTTCATCATCAACATAATAACTAGCAGTGAAATATATGCCTTCATCATTGTAACTCCAGCTTGCATCAGGTACTGTAGGCATGAATAGATATTTATATAACTCTTCAATATCACTACTTTCAGTTTTATCACCTTTAACTACAATTTTATATTCATAGTCATTATCATAAAGTAAAATTAAATTTCCTGTATAAGTTAATTCTTCCTCTTTTTTTAACTCTAACTTTTGCCAATCATTAGAGTTTATATTCTTATACATAAATAAAGTTTTTGAATTTTCTTTTAGTTCACTTAATTCTGCCCTCACCGTTAAATCATATCCAGTATCAGTATTTTTATTTAATTTAAAACTTACATCCTTAGTCAAATATGATTTGCCTAATTCTTCATGTAATGTTGACTGAATCTGACTACTTAACTCACTACTTAAAGAGCTTACCTTCTCTTGTAATGTCATATTGGTACTTTTTATATTTTCTAGTTCTCCCTTTATAGTATTTAAACTATATGTTTGGTAAATCAATATTCCACAAAATATTATTCCAATCCCTGGTATTATATATTTCCTCATTCAATTCTCCCTTTTTACTATTCTATTTTCTCTTCTTTTATTTTATACTCTCACCAAGTTTTCTAGCTTTCTCTGGAAATTCTGAGTTTTCCATTTCCTCCCTAACTCTCATTCCAGTTGCTACTAAAATCCCACTATCTTGCCAGTTTAAATATTTAAGCATAGTCCAGTAATGCAATTTAATTGCCTTCATGGCTATTTCATCATCTGCCGCTCCTGTTACTAAAAGCATGGCTTTTTTATTCTGAGTTCTAAGTGTTTCATTCGGTGCAAAGAATCTATCAATTACTTTTTTAAGTTGAGCTGTAATGCCAAAATAATATAGCGGTGTGGCAAATACAACCATATCTGCCTCAAGTAACTCTTTAGTAACATATTTCATATCATCATCTTGCACACATTTTTCATTATTTTTTCTACAATAACCACATCCTAAGCAACTATTAATATTCATAACGGCTGTATCTAGTCTCACTACTTCATTTCCTGCACTTTTCGCTCCTTCTATGAAGTAATCTGCCATCATAGCAGATGTTCCTTTTTTATGTGGACTTCCTGTAAGTACTAAAATTTTCATATCAAATCTCCCCTAATAATTAATATTAAATATATAACTCTAGTCCATAAAGTTTTATACCTTTGGCTTTAAAATGAGTTAATACTATTCCCGTACCACATCCTGCCTCTAGTATACTTTTAGGATTTAATGCTTTTATTCTATTATTCTTACCTCAATTTTTAATTAGTACCACTTTCGTACTCTGCTTGAATCGTAGTACTTTTTATTTCTTATGTCAATTCAAATATTTATTGATGATAACAACTTATATTTTTTCCATAATAAAAGGGTATTACTTTTTTGAACATCCTGTGATCATACTGGATTTGATGAAAACTTATATAAACGATATGTATCTATAAATAAGCGAATCAAGGAAATAGATTTATTATTTATCTATATAATATGGAATTAGTTGATTTTAATTTTATACAAATATTATCTTTTTTTAGTGGAAATATATATAAATATATACATAGTAAAGGAGTATTATAATGAAGAAAGTAAAAATAATTATAACATCTATTCTAGTAGTATTATCATTTATTGTTATACCAATGGCATCAGTATTTGCTGATCCAAATCCTTCTACTAGTAATTCAACTGACATAGTTGATACAGCAGTAAATAATGATCAACTTAAAACTTTAGTATCTGCACTTAAATCAGCAGGATTAGTAGATACGCTTAAGGACGATGGACCATTTACTGTTTTTGCACCAACTGACAGTGCTTTCGCCAGTTTACCAGCTGGTACTTTAGAAGATTTATTAAAACCTGAAAATAAGGATAATCTAAAGGATATCTTGCTTTATCATGTCTATAATGGTAAGGTAACTGCTCAAGAGGCAACTAACTTAAATGGGCAAGAAATAGAAATGGTAAATGGCAAAAAAGCTAAAATAAGTGTAAAAGATGGACAAGTATTTATTAATGATGCAGAGGTTGTTACTACTGATATTAATACAAAAAACGGTGTAATTCATATTATTGATACAGTATTAATACCTAAATAGTAGCAAGTATTATAATTGATATGATTTATAAGAAAGTAATAAAAGATTGTTGTTTTATAAGTATAACTTATAGAACAACAAGCTTTTTCCTATGGTAAGATATTATCAAAAATTATATTATCAGTTTTATCATAAGCTTTCTTCAAAAGATATTATTAGTTAATAATTATATCAAATATTATAAGATAGATTTTCTTCATCTGATGAGTCATTAGTTTCCTTTTTAGGCTTAGAAAACTTAAATTTAAAAGTTCCTTTACTTTCTATTGCTTTTTTTATTTCACCATATAAGCTATAACTTCCTACTGCCATAAGATTTACCCAGCATTTTGCCCTTGTCATAGCTGTAAATAACTTATTTCTCTCCTGAATAGATGATTCATATTTAGCTATATCTTCTAAGCCTACAATGTATATCATTGGTGCTTCATTTCCTTTTGCCCTAGCTATCTTTGATATAGTAACAGCATTATCAAACCAGAATAAGTCAGGTTTAGAACTTCTCCAATCACATTTATATTGGTTTTTATCTGGTTGAGAAGGTATATAAAAATTTATATTTCTAGAGTTTAGAAGTGTGCCAAGTTCTTGCTCAAAATTCATAGATGTTTTATTATTTCTATACAATTCTAAAATAAGTATGTCTTTTGAGGGATTTAATCCTTCTACTTTTATGTCTTTTTCTATACTTTTAGCAAGGAATTTTATCATATCAAATTCACTATTATATATGTTCAATTTTACTTTTGGATCTTGGTCAAATTCTTCTATAGGATTAGGCGAATTTTCTTTCGGTCTATGAATAACTATTTCACTACCTATCTTTCTAAAATCTCCTTCCAGTACCTCATAACCAACATTTTCCCATTCATCTTTTCTAGTATAACCACTTAACATCCCCTTTTCTCTAAACAACCCCATACCTACTGCATGAGCTGTAGTTAATATATCATAAGGAGTTCGATAGCATTTTTTCATAACTTCAGATTTATTTATTCCACCCTTATATTTACCTTGAACAAGAGCATTATCTCCAAATATCTCCTTACCAGAAGGTATTTTCTTATCACTTAAACTTTGTAATTCATCATATGCCCAAATCAATCTTCTGAGTTTTGTATCTTCATTTTTTATAGGTTTTAGTGATTTATATGCCATATAATAAAATGACTGCTTTCCTTCATATTTATATTCATCATCTCCAACTAAATCTTGACCTTCGTCAATCAATATAGCATCATAGATTTCTTCTAAATTATCATTACATTCTTCTAATAATTTTTTAGATATATAGTTTATACTATTATTAAAGTCTATAAACTTGCCTCCATGTTCTTTTTTTACATCTCCTGCACTTCTAAATTTACATTCATTTCTATTTGCTATTTCTCTATAAAATCCATTTATCTTTTTGCTACCCCAGGCATGTAAAACTTTCAAATTTGAATTTTCACTAAAACATACATCACCATTACTAAAAGCCTTTAAAAAAGTATCAATAGTATTAATAACATTTTCATATAGACTTTGTGTAAAAAATACTACAGCAATTTTCCACTCAGGATGTCTTAAATGCATGATAGCAGCCTTTTGACATAATAAAATAGTCTTTCCAGACCCTGCTATTCCCCTTATTCTTTGTGGACCTGGAGGAATATACTTAGCTATAACTTCTTGATCTATATCTAAATCGTATAACTTTCTTTTAAGCGAGTTATAAATCTCTTTCTTGGTAGGTTTTGATTGGGAATTTATAGAATTAATACTTTTACTTTCATCTCTATATATAGTTTCATGTCCTAAAATTGATTTTGCAATTCTAAAACCTTCATCATCTAGCTTTCCATAATTAATTAAATATGGTTGAGAGTCTATTTTCTTTAAAAGTTGCATTTTAGTTAAATCATTTTTAAAGAGTAACATTCTTGTATCTATTTTTTCATCAAATTCTTTTGATTTCCACTCTTCTTTTGTAACATTAGGTAAAGCTACAAATGATTTTCCTCTAAGCTGATGTCTTATGTTTCTATCCATTTCGAACTTAGATTTTATAGAATATAAATAGTCCTCTGCTTGTGCAACTGGATTTACAGTTTTTTCATAAGAATTTTCTATGGTCCAAAGATTTGGTTCTATGTCTTTTATATTATGTATTGAATAAGATTTAACTTCTATTATAATGAAACCATATTCTTTATCAAGAAGTAAAATATCAGGCTCTTTTCTTCTTTCTCCTACTCTTGAAAATAATGGATATCTTGAATAACCTAATACTTCTCTTTTAGCAAAAGCTTCTCTCACTCTAGTCCATACAATTTGTTCAGCTTCCCCTCCTGATTTATCAAAATTATCCCCTTGAATAAAGTCAGACATGTTAATCTCCCCTTTATAAATAACATAATTTTTAGATTTTATAATATATATATATTCATTTTCCTCAAATCATAACATAAAGAACCTAAATGCTTAAAAAGTATTTAGGTTCTTTATGTTATGATAAAAGTTATTTTAATATCCCATTACAACAACCTCAGATATACAAGTGTCATCGTATTTATATCCACTATATACAGAGTCTATTGTAAGAGTAATAGAAGATGTTTCTACACTATGACTAAGATTTATTACTTGATAACCAGTGTTATCATCACTTAAATTTGCAATTTGGCTTGTTCCATCAGAAAAGCTTATTACCATTGAGGCTACTCTATTATTTTTATAATATCCATCACTTGAATTGATTAATCCATTTACTATTTTTAATTGCTTTACAGTATGAACTGAATCTAAATATAATGTTATACTTTCTCCATATCCTGGGCTTTCAACTCCTTCTGCCCATACAGTAGACTTATAACCATCTAATACTTGATGTGGTCCATAATCTTTTTTAAATGAATCAGTCAAAATAGAAGTTGATTCTTGATCTATAATATTTAATTTTCTTATTTTTCTATTATTAGTAGAAGTAGCATTATTATCAGTATCATTAATGTTATTATTGCTATTGTTATTATTGTATTCTTTTTTATATTCACTTGATTCTGTACTATTAGTTGATTCTTGGGTCATTTTATTTGAGTCTGTGTTATTTATAGTAACGTATAAGTTTTTATTTTTACTTGTTTTTTCATAACTTTGGTATTCTAGCTTCTCTCCACATTTACTACAATATCTAGCATCCTTATTATTTTCAGCTCCACAGTTTATACACTTCATTCTATTCCTCCTTTAATAAAAGCTATCTTTTAATATTTATATTTCTATTAAATATTTAAAATTAATAAATTTTTAAGTTTATATGTTTACTAAGAAGTTCAATAAAACTAATCATATGTTCTAAAAAGGAGATAACTTTTGTTATCTCCTTAGAAAGTTTATCAATTATTCCTTACTCATATTTTTTAATCAACTTAACGTTATACTGTTCTATATTATTTAAGCTATTGTCATTAAAATCATTTGGTGAGATATATCCATTATACCAACTACAAGAATCAAAATAGTTTTGTAAAGAAGGATCATTAAATAATCTACCTCTTCTTGCATATATTTCATTTCTAGCTATTCTAAGCTCCCAACTAGAAAGTCCTTTTAAATCTTCATTTGTTAAATATCTAGTATCACTATCATAGAAAATATATCCAGAAACTTCATATGCTCTACTAGCCTCTTTAGTTGAATAGTTTGAATTATTATCTGAAGAACCGCTATTATCTCGTTGTATAATAACTTCTTTTTTAGTCTCAGTTTGTTTAGAATCCCTATCATCTTTACCTGTATTAATTACAATACAGCCAGTCATGGACATGGTGCATATTAAGATTGCTATTATTGCTCCCCTTTTATACACTAAACTCACCCCATTTTACTAATAATTAGTTACTACTTACTATAAGTTTAGCTCATATTGATACATTATTCAAAGCATTTATCAATTCCATCTGATATAGCTTTTGCTATTTTAGGATGATTTGCTGTATTACTTACAAAGTTATCATCTTCTTTATTAGACAAGAATCCCATTTCTATTAAAACAACAGGAACTTTCGACCAGTTAAATCCAGTTAAATCATTTCTTTCTATAACTCCTCTATTTTTAATACCTATTTCATCGACATAAGTATTAAGTATTGTTGTTCCATAAGATTTACTAATTTTATAAAAACTTGATGTATACTCATTATTAGCTGGCACATGCATAGACGCTCCATTTACACTACTGTCCTCAGCAGAATCTGCATGAATTCTTACTACTAAATCAGCATTATTTTTATTACCCACTTCTGCTCTTTCTATATTACTTCTAGATTCTGCCACATCTTGTTTAGTTAAAATCACATTATAACCCTTTGATGTTAATTCTTTTCTTACTAATAATGCCACCGACATATTTGTTTTATGTTCTGGTATATTTGTATATGAGCCTGTTGCTCCCAGACCATCTTTTAATTTTGTTGTGGAAGAGTTAGGTGAGACTGGCTCATTTCCTGATGTTCCTGTGGAAGAATGTCCTGGATCTATAACTATAGTGATATTTGAATTTTCTTTATTGGAATCATTGTCTTTATTTGAACTTTCTTCTTTATTAGTAGTTTCTTTTTTATTAGAATCATTTTTTTCACTTGATTGTACATCTTCCACTTTACTTGTTTTTTCCTCACCACTACCTCCTAAATTAATCGTAACACATCCAGTAACCATAGATAAGATGCTTACTATTACAAGTAATAAAGTTATTTTTCTTCTCATAATTTCCCCCTTTATTTCTTTGCCGTTCTGTTAACTTATTTATATTTGAATCTCGACCCCGATAGGGTTTACAATAG
>CAMBXR010000021.1 GCA_945871955.1 uncultured Clostridium sp.
TAAAAAATGACCATCTGTGATGGTCATTTATGTTAAATTTATGTTATATATTTTTATTATTCTACAACTGCTATTACTTCTATCTCAACTTTAACGTCTTTTGGTAATCTAGCAACTTCAACACAAGCTCTAGCTGGTTTATTTTCACCGAAGAATTCAGCATAAACTTCGTTTATTAAAGCAAATTCATTCATATCTTTTATGAAAACTGTAGTTTTAACTACATCAGAAAAATCAGCTCCAGCTTCTTTTAATATATTTTGAACATTTGTTAATGATTGTCTAGTTTGAGCTTGAACATCTCCCTCAACTATTTCCATTGTCTCTGGTACAAAAGGAACTTGTCCAGATACGAATAACATATTTCCTGCTTTTACAGCTTGAGAATATGGTCCTATTGCAGCTGGTGCATTGTTTGTATGTATAACTTGATGTTTCATATTTTTACCTCCTAAAATATAATATAAAAAATAGTTTTCCTTTATTATTATACTACCCATAATAAAAATTGTATATATGATTTTTATTATTTTATTTTTGAATAAACTTATATATAAAGACATGGTTTTATATTAAAACCATGTCTTTATAATTAAAATTTAATTATTTAACAACTATGTTTACTAATTTTTTAGGAACAGCAATAACTTTTACTACATTTTTACCTTCTATGGCAGCTTGAACTTTTTCATTTTCCATAGCTACTTTTTCCATATCTTCTCTAGATACATTAGCATCCATAGATACTTTCGCTCTTAATTTTCCGTTAACTTGAACTATTACTTCTACTTCATCTTGAACTAATGCAGATTCATCGTATTTAGGCCAGCTTATATTAAATACGCTACCTTCTTTACCTATCATAGTCCATAATTCTTCACCTAAATGAGGAGTAAATGGAGCAAGTATAGTTACTATAGTTTCTATACCTTCTCTGATTATTCCATCATTTTTAGTATCTAACTCTTTGTATTTGTACATTTCGTTTATTAATTCCATTAATGCTGCTATAGCAGTATTAAATCCGAATTTTTCACTTAAATCAGCAGTAACTTTTTTAAGTGTTGAATGTATTACAAGTCTCATAGCTTTATCTTCTTTAGTTACAGCTTTAACTTCAGCATTAGTTTTAGCTACTTCAGCCAATTCATCAACCAATCTGTAAACTCTGTTTAAGAATCTGAAACATCCTTCAACACCTTGTTCTGACCAGTCTAAATCTCTTTCTGGTGGTGCTGCGAATAATACGAATAATCTAGCAGTATCTGCACCATATTTATTTATTATTTCTATTGGTGATACAGTGTTACCTTTAGATTTACTCATCTTACTTCCATCCATTAAAACCATACCTTGAGTAAGTAAGTTTTTAAATGGTTCATCAAAGTCTACCATTCCCATTGATTTGAATGCTTTGACAAAGAATCTAGAGTAAAGTAAGTGCATTATAGCATGCTCTACCCCACCTATATATTGATCTACTGGCATCCATTTATTTACCATTTCTTTGCTGAATGGTTCCTCAGTATTTTTAGGATCTATATATCTTAAGAAGTACCAAGATGAATCAACGAATGTATCCATTGTATCAACTTCTCTTCTAGCTTCTTTTCCACAGCATGGACAAGCAGTAGTAGCAAATTCTTTAGAAGTTGTAAGTGGAGATTCACCTTTTCCTGTAAATTCAACATCTGTAGGAAGTAATACTGGTAAATCTTTTTTGTCTACTGGTACTATTCCACAATCATCACAGTATACAACTGGTATTGGACATCCCCAATATCTTTGTCTAGATAATAACCAGTCTCTTAATCTGTAGTTAACAGTTTTCTTTCCTCTATTTTCTTTAGCAAGTTTTTCAACTATACCTTCGAAAGCCTCTGAAGCATCCATTCCATTGAATTCTTCTGAGTTTATCATTTTGTTATCTTCATCTATAACAGGTATTATATCTAAGTTAAATTTCTCAGCGAAATCTCTATCTCTATCATCATGTGCTGGAACAGCCATTATAGCTCCAGTACCGTAGTCAGCTAATACATAGTTTGCTATCCAAACTGGTATTTTCTTTCCGTTTACTGGATTTATAACATATTTACCTATGAACATACCTTCTTTTTCTACATCAGAAGCAGTTCTTTCTATTTCAGTTTTAGTATGCATTTTTTGTATGAAAGCATTAACGTCAGCTTCATATTCAGTTCCTTTAACTAACTCTTGAACTAATTCGCTTTCTGGAGCTAATACCATAAAAGTAACTCCATATGTAGTATCTGGTCTAGTAGTATAAACTGTCATAGATTTATCAGTTCCATCTATGTCAAATATTAATTCAGCACCATTAGATTTACCGATCCAGTTTCTTTGCATTGTTTTAACTTTTTCTGGCCATCCATCTAAAGTATCTAAATCATTTAATAATTCTTCTGCAAATGCAGTAGTTTTGAAATACCATTGCTCTAGGTCTTTTTTAACAACTACACTGTCACATCTTTCACATTGCCCACCTACAACTTGCTCATTAGCAAGAACAGTCTCACAAGATGGACACCAGTTAACGAAAGATTTTTTCTTGTAAGCAAGACCTGCTTCTAAGAATTTTAAGAATATTTCTTGTGTAAATTTATAATATTCTGGAGTAGAAGTTGCTACTTCTCTTTCCCAATCATAGCTAAGTCCTAATAATTTTAATTGGCCTTTCATATCTTCTATGTTTGCCATAGTCCATTTATGTGGATGCACTCCATGTTTTATAGCTGCATTTTCAGCTGGTAAACCAAATGAATCCCATCCCATTGGATGAAGTACATTGTACCCTTCCATTTTTTTGAATCTTGCAACTACGTCACCTATAGAGTAGTTTCTAACATGTCCCATATGTATATTTCCTGATGGATAAGGGAACATCTCTAAAGTATAGTAATTTGGTTTTGAAGAATCTGTTGTATCAGTTTTATATTGATGATTTTCTGTCCAAATTTTTTGCCATTTTTCTTCAATATTTTTGAAGTTATAAATGCTCATGCTTTACCTCCTAAGTATTTTTCTGAAATAATTTCCATAAGTATTATTTTATCCAATTTAAGAAATTCTAAAATTTCTTTAAAATAAAAAAATCCCCGCCTAAACTTACGTTTAGGGACGAGGATATATTTTCGCGGTACCACCCTAATTAGTTTACATTCGTAAACTCTCTTAGATAGTTTTTATGCCAACTACGGCCAAATAATTGAATGTTAGCAAGTTCAAAAACTGTTTAGTCTAGTTTTCACCAACCACTAGCTCTCTGTATAAAAACTAATTTCCTACTACTCTAACTTATTTGATTAATTTCTTCATTTTTTTATAATATTAGCATTTTTACGCTAAAGTGTCAACATCAACGTATGGAGCATCTTTCCATAATTTCTCTAAGTTATAGAATGCTCTATTTTCTTCGTCAAATACGTGAACCATTATATCGCCATAATCTAATAATATCCAAGTTTGGCTCTCATATCCTTCTTTTGATCTCGGCTCTATTCCATGTTCCGTTAAAGCATCTTGTACGTTATCAGCTATAGCTTTAACTTGTCTTGATGAACCTGCAGTTGCTATAACAAAATAATCACAAAGAGAAGATACTTGCCCTATATTTATTATTGATATATCTTGTCCTAATTTATCATCAATTGCATCGTATACAATTTTTGTCATTTGTTCAACAGTCATATTAGTCATATTCCGTCTCCTTTCAATTTTAAACCTACCTAGTTATTATATCATAAATTTTTACATTATTACTATTATATATACAAATAAAATATTAACTAAGAATTTCCAATATCCCTTGTAACTTATATTAATAATATGATTTTTCTATATTCTTAATCTATTGATTTACTCAAAATATAATTTCTAGCTTTTACAGTTCTTGGATGAATCAGTTGATTTTTCTCTATAACAAATTTTATTGTATTGTTGAAAGACAGAATCATAGCTTTATCTAATTCTCCTTCATAAGTTAATTTTCTAAGTTCTTCAACCTTTGGGAAATTTCTATCTTCTTCAATTAAATCAGCTATATAAATAATCTTCTCAAGAAGGGACATGTCTTCTCTTCCCGTTGTGTGGTATTTAATTGCATTTATTATTTCTTCATCTTCAATATTAAATACTTCTTTTGCAACATAAGAACCTATTACACTGTGAGATAAAGCTATATTATTTTTCTCCAACGGATCTAACTCTATATTAAATTTTTTTATACAGTTTTCTACTTGTTCATCATTAAAATATTTTGCACAATCATGAATTAACCCTGCTATCTCTGCTTTTTCTTTATCGCAATTATATATTTCACTTAATTTTAATGCACATTTCGATACATTTCTAGAATGTTTTAACCTTCTTTCTGGTAACATTTCTTTTAATTTTTCTTCTATTTCTTTATAATTCATTTATTCAACTCCACAATTGTATAGGCCTTTTTCTTTTATATATAATTCCACATTTTCTGGTATTAGATATCTAACAGATTTTCCTCTATTTAATTGATCTCTTATATATGTAGATGATATATCTAAAGAAGGTACATATACATTTAAAATTTTTGCATTATATTTTTTTTCTAATTTTTCTATATAATCTTGAGCTCTAAGTAAACTTATTCCAGGTCTTGTTGCTGCTATAAAAGTTGCATATTTAAAATTCTCAGCCACATCCTTCCAAGCCTCCATATCACATATAGCATCTGCTCCTGTAATAAAAAATAACTCACAAGTTGGATAAGTCTTTTTTAATTCTTTTAAAGTATCTATAGTATAAGTCTTTCCAACTTTCTCAATTTCCATATCAGAAACTACGAAATTTTCATTTTTTGAAGTAGCAAGTACTACCATATTATAACGATCATTTTTATCAGTTATATCCCAAAACTTATGGGGAGGATTACCAGACGGTATAAAAATAACCTTATCTAAATTATATTTACCTCTAATAAATTCCACTGTTGCTAAATGAGCATAGTGTATAGGGTCAAATGTTCCTCCTAATATTCCTATTCTCAAGTTATGAGCATTCTCCCTAAATTCTTTTAACTTCTCATTATTCTTTAATATAGATTCTAATACTATATCATAAATCCTCATTACTATTCTCCTTTTTAGCTCCCTTTTTTATCTAACATTTAACTTTATAATCTAAAAATCCTTTTTTTAGTATATAATCATAAATATATATTTTTATTCACTATAATAACTATAATTATACTTTTTTGTAAAATTTTCTTACTATATTAATATATATAATAAATTTACACATATAACAAGTAATTTTTAACATTTATTTAACTTTAATCATTAAATTTATATTAAAAGGAGATAAATATGCCTGTAATAACAAAAATAGAGTCACAAAAAAGAAATGATGATAGAGTAAATATTTATGTAGATGATAAATTTTTTATGGCAATTTACAAAGAACTTGTATTTACTTTTAATCTAAAAAAAGGTGACAATATAAATGAAGAAAACCTTAGAAAAATTTTAAAAGATGAAATGTTTTTAAAAGGAAAAAATAAAGCTTTAAATATTTTATCTAAAGCAAGTCAATCAGAAAAGAAAATAAGAGAAAAATTACAAGATGATTTTGAAGAAGATGTAATAGATGATGTAGTAGATTTCTTAAAAAAATATAATTTTATTAACGACAATGAATTAGCATCAAAAATTGTAAATACCAATGTTAATTTAAACAAATATGGTAAAAACAAAATCAAACAAAATCTTTACAATAAAGGTATAGAAAAATCAGCCATTGATGAAGCCATGTCAGAAATTGATCAAGATGCTGAGTTTGAAAACGCCCTATATCTGGCTGAAAAAAGATATGCACGAGTTAAAAATGAAGATTCTAAAAAGGCTTATGCCAAAGTTGCTAATCACCTTGCTTATAAAGGCTTTAGTTATGATATAATTAAAAGTGTATTAAATAAAATTTTCAAAAGTGATTATAGTGATTATTAAGATATAAGTATAAATATTATAATTTGGGAGGTACTATGAAGACTGTCATTGCCATACTTTGTGTGTTGTTATCAATTTATAATATTAGACAATTGTACAAAGAAGATAAATAAAAGGAGATTATTATCTAATCTCTTTTTTTGTCTATTATAATAAAAGTTTTTGTTAAAACTATTATAAAAATATGATAGATTAAGGAGATATTTATGATAGATTTAGTTTTACTAGGATGTGGTGGAAATGTACCCATGCCAAATAGAAATCTTTCCTCTTTATTTATTAATTATAGAGGTAAGAAAATTTTAATAGATTGTGGTGAGGGTACACAAGTATCTATGAGAATGAAAAACTGTGGTTTTAAAGATGTGGATTTAATTTTAATAACTCATCTTCATGGTGATCATATAATAGGTCTAATTGGTCTTTTATCTACTATGGGTAATAGTGGTAAAACTGAAGATTTGACTATTGTTGGTCCTAGAGGAATTATAGAAACTATGAAAGCTATTAAAGTTCTTGTGGAATATTTGCCTTATAATTTAAACGTAATTGAAGATCCTAAAGAAACATTTTCTTTAGATAATCATCCAATATTTAAAGATTTAGAAATTTCTACATTAGAAGTAGATCATTCCACTGAGTGCATAGCATATAGCTTATATTTTAAAAGAACTCCAAAGTTTAATGTAAATAAAGCTAGATTAAATAATGTTCCCCAAATTTTATGGAGCAAACTTCAAAAAACAGATAATATTTTTTATGATAGAAAGATGTACACATCTGATATGGTTTTGGGAGATGATAGAAAAGGTATAAAAATTAGTTTTGTTACTGATACTAGGTTTTTACTTACTATACCTGATTTTATTCGTGACAGCGATTTATTTGTATGTGAGGGCATGTACGGAGATGATATGGATATCTCTAAGGCTGTTAAAAATAAACATATGACATTTACAGAAGCTGCTTCTCTAGCATCCTTAGGCAATGTAAAAAAACTACTTTTAACACATTTTAGTCCATCTTTAGAAAATCCTCATAAGTACTTAGAAAATGCTACAAGGATTTTCCCTAATACTATAATTGGAGAAGATAGACTTTCTTTATCTTTAAATTATGAAGAATAAAAATAGCGCTCAACTAATGAGCGCTATTTTTATTCTTCATCTGATTTTATTTGTATCCATGCTTTGTCATACATTTTTTTAACATCCATAGTAAAATCTTTATATATTTCACATCTATTCATTATTTCTTCTGGCATATATGCGTTAGGATTATTTCTAACATTTTCTGGTTGTTCTTTTCTTGCTTCTTTGTTTGGAGTTGTATATCCTATTTCATCTGCTATTCTTAAAGCACTTTTTTTATCACTTACAAAGTTTATAAATTTCTCAGCACCATCTACATTTTTAGCATTAGCAGGTATACATAAACTATCAATCCAGAAGTTTGCACCTTCCTCAGGCACTACATAAACTAAATTAGGATACTCATCCTGAAGATTTAAACCTTCTCCAGACCATATCATATTTATATCAGTTTCTCCTGCTGGAATCATTGTTGTTCCATTATCAACTCCGTATAATGGATTAACTAATTTTCTTTGCTTTAATAGCAGTTCCTTAGCTTCTTCAATTTCATTTTCATTAGTAGAATTTAAAGAATATCCAAGTTTCTTTAAAGCCACACCTATAGTATCTCTATATGTATCAAACATAAATATTTTATTCTTATATTTTTCATCCCATAATATATCCCAGCTATTTACTTCTTCTTTTACTACATCTTTATTATAGATAATCCCCACTGTTCCAAACATATAAGGCACTGAGTATTCATTTCCTGGATCCATTTCTAAGTTTAAATATTGTTCATCCATTTGAGATATATTAGGTATATTATCTTTATTTAGTTTTTGTATAAGTTTTTGATCTATCATTCTTGGCATTAAAGCATCAGAAACTAAAATAACATCATATTTTCCTGCACCACTTTTAACTTTTGAGTACATAGCTTCCATATCATCAAAAGTTTCCATATTTACTTTTATATTATATTTTTCTTCAAACTCTTTTAAAGTTTCATCATCTATGTTCTCTCCATAGTTAAAAAAGTTAATTTCACTAGTTTGACTTTTACTACACCCTACAAATAATGAACTCATCATCACTATGCAAATTAATAAGCTAAATAATTTAGATATTTTCTTCATATTACACTTCCTCACATATTTTTATTTTAAATATTCTTTTGAATTATACCACTATTATAAATATATGTCCATGTTGTCATATTTATAATAAAAATTTACTTCCAATTAAAAAAGCGAACTACATTAGTTCGCTCTTAATAATACCTACGTATATCTTTAACTACTATCTACGAGATCTCTTAGTTGGTTTTCCTTTTCTAGTCATACCTTCTTCTACTTTTTTAGCAGGTACTTTTTGACCAGGGAAGAATATTTTTGGATCTTCTTGATTTTTTCTGTATATAGTAAATTTAAAACCTATAGCTTGAACAAATTCTGCTCTTAAAGCTTTACATATAGCATTAGCTGTTTCTTTTGCATCAAGTCCAGCAGTTTCTAATATAGTTACTTTAACTATTTCTCTAGAATCTAACATTGCATCTAATTGATCTAAGAAAGCTTCTGTTACACCGTCTTTTCCTATTTGAGTAATAGGCTTAAGAGTATTAGCTATTGATCTTAAATACGCTCTTTGTCTTCCGTTTAACATATTTTCACCTCTTTATTATTTAATTTTAGTTATAGAATTCAAATTCTATATCGTATATTTTAACTGTATCTCCATCTTCAATTCCCATCTCTCTAAGTTTGTCAAATACACCTTGACTTTCCATAGTTTTTTGGAAGAATTGAATAGATTCCATGTCTTCAAAGTTAACAGAGTACATAATTCTTCTAAGAGATTTACCTGTAACAACATATACTCCATCTTCTATTTCAATTTGTAGACCTTCTTCTTCAGCATCATCTAATTCTGGTACATATAATTCATCTTCTGATACTAACTCTATTTCTTCTGCATCTTTTAATACTTGAGATACATAAGCTATCACATCATCTACACCTTCTCTTGTTGCTGCAGACATTTTAAATACTTTGTATCCTCTTTCTTCTAAAGTAGTTTTAAATTCTTCGTACACAGATTCATCTTCTAATATATCTATTTTATTAGCTACTACAACTTGTGGTCTTGTAGATAATTTTTCATTGTATAATTTAAGTTCACCATTAATAGCGTCGAAATCTTCTAAAGCATTTCTACCTTCTAGTCCAGATATATCTACTATATGTATTAATACTTTAGTTCTTTCTACGTGTCTTAAGAAGTCATGGCCAAGTCCAATACCTTCTGCTGCACCTTCTATAAGTCCTGGTATATCAGCTAAAACGAAACTATCTCCAAATTTAGTTTGTACCACACCAAGGTTTGGTGTAAGTGTTGTAAAGTGATAGTTAGCTATTTTAGGTTTAGCTGCTGTAACAACTGATAAGAAAGTAGATTTACCTACGTTAGGGAATCCTAATAATCCTACATCAGCTATCATTTTAAGCTCTAATATAACCCATCTTTCTTCACCATCAGTTCCTGATTTAGCAAAGTTAGGCGCTTGTCTTACTGCATTTGCAAAATGTTGGTTTCCTTTTCCGCCTCTACCACCTCTTGCAACTACAGCTCTATTTCCTTCATGTTTTAAATCAGCAATTATTTTTCCACTAGCTTCGTCTCTTATGATTGTTCCAGCTGGTACTTTTAAAACTAAGTCTTCACCATTTTTCCCAGCTTGTCTTTTTTTACTTCCATCTCCACCTGGAGCGGCAACATATTTTCTTTGATATTTAAAGTCCATTAGTGTTCTTAAGTCATTATCAACTTCAAATATAACACTAGCGCCTCTTCCTCCGTCTCCACCGTCTGGTCCACCTGCAGGAACGTATTTTTCTCTTCTGAATGATACAGCTCCATTTCCACCATTCCCAGCTTTGACAAATATTCTAGCCTTATCTATAAACAAAAGTCACACCTCCTATACAAATTTTGCTTTTTGTGTATTTTCTTGTAGTTAAAAAGAAAAGGAGTGTAAATACACTCCTCTCCCTTTATTATTCAGCAACTTGTACTGGATATATACTTACTTTTTTTCTTTTTTTGTCTTTTCTTTCGAATTTAACAGTACCGTCTATTAATGCGAATAAAGTGTCATCTCCACCTTTACCTACATTAGTTCCTGGATGTATTTTAGTACCTCTTTGTCTTACTATTATACTACCAGCAGTAACTAGTTGTCCGTCGTATCTTTTAACACCTAATCTTTTAGCTATAGAATCTCTACCATTTTTAGAAGACCCTACCCCTTTTTTAGATGCTAATAATTGTAAGTTCATGTTTAACATTTGGAGTCACCCCCTACTTTTTTAAGATTTTTATATTGTTTCGATAATCCTTTTGGATTGATTTCATTGTTAATTCAAAATGTTCTAGTAGTAAGTCAGTTTTATCATTTAAACTGTCTTCCTTTATTAAACATTCTATAAAACCTTCTTGACCTATTACAGAATCAAATTTTACTTTTGCAAGTGTATCTAGAGAATTGATAATACCAATTGCATTAGATGTCACTGCTGCACATACTATATCTTGTCCTATTGGAGCAAAATCAGCATGTCCTTTTATTGTAAAACCTTTACGTCTGAAATCATCTGTATAATGATATTTTATCTTTATCATTGTTCTTTCCTAAAATTAAGCGTTTATTTTTTCAACAACTATTTTAGTGAAAGGTTGACGATGTCCTTGTTTTCTTCTGTAGTCTTTTTTAGCTTTGTATTTGTATACAATAACTTTTTTAGCTTTTCCTTGCTCTACTACTTTAGCAGTAACAGAAGCACCTTCTACAACTGGAGCACCAACAACTAATTCTCCTTCTGCATTAGTACAAGCTAATACTTCGTTTAAAGTAACAACATCACCAGCTTGTGCGTCTAACTTTTCTACGAATAATACATCACCTTCAGCAACTTTGTATTGCTTTCCACCTGTTTTAACTATAGCGTACATTAAAATACACCTCCTCGGTCTTAGAACTCGCCATCAAGGCACTTTCAAAGAAAGATTTTCGCCTTTTCTGTGCGGCATTACAGTTATAAATAATACTACTTTTTCAACAAAATGTCAACTAGCTTATAAAAATTATTTTATATTTTTCATAAGATATTTCTTTATTCTCTGCTAGCGATATATTGATCTTGTATTTCTTATTTATTTTATTAATTAAGTCAATGTAATTAGCTTTAATTTTGCTAAGTACTAAGGGGTTAAATTCAACCGTAATATGATTATAACATGTATGAGATTTTATTCTACTGATTTCTTTTTCCAAATCATCCATTATATAGTTTAATGATTTTGTAAAAGAGTTTCCATCACATGTACTACAATTTTCTAAATAATATTCTTCTATGGAGTTTTTTTCTCTTCTTCTGGCTACTTCCACAAGATTTAATCTTGTAAATCCTAGCACTTCAGATTTTCTTTTATCTTTTTGAAGTTCTCCTCTAAGGTCTTTTAAGATACTCTCTTTATTATTTTTTTTAGTCATATCGATAAAATCAATTATAATTATTCCACCAATATCTCTAAGTCTTAATTGTCGTGCAATTTCTATACATGCTTCTTTATTAGTTTTATAGACAGTATCTTCTCTGTTAGAATTTCCAGTAAACTTACCTGTATTAACATCTATTACAGTTAAAGCCTCTGTTCTATCTATAATTAAATATCCACCACTTTTTAGCCATACCTTCTTGTTTAATGCTTTATTTATTTGACTTTGAACTTTATATAAATCAAATATATCCTGATTTTCTATTAATTTTAGTTTACTCAAGTAGTCTTTATTAATACTTTTTAAAATACTTTTTATTTCTTCATACTTTTCTTTATCATTAACTACTACTTCATCTACTTCTTCATTAATATTATCTTTTACATATTTTGAAGATGCATCTAATTCTTTGTATAATAACTTAGGCCCCATGCCCAACTTAAATTCTTTGCAAATAGAATTATATCTTTCCTTTAATTGAAGAAAATCTTCTTCTAAATCTTCTTTACTACATCCATTTGCTTCAGTTCTAATTATAATTCCACAATCTTCTTCTACAAAGGATTTAACTAAATTTTTAAGTCTAAATCTCTCTTTTTCATCTTGCAATCTATTAGATATAGTTATTCTATCATTTGATGGAATATATACTAAATAACGACCAGAAAGACTAACTTCTAAACTTAATTTAGGCCCTTTAGTTCCCACTGCTTCCTTGTTAATCTGAACCATTATATCCATTCCGGATTTTATATTGAAATCTTTTTTTAGAGGAAGATAAGCTAATTTTTCCATGCCTATATCTACAAAGCAGGCCTCTAGGCCTGCTTTGACATTTTTAACTATTCCTCTATATATGTTGGATACTATTTTTGTATTTTCATTTTCTTCTATTAATAATTCTACAAGTTTATCATCTTCAACTATGGCAGTTTTTTCAGATGATACCAAAGTTTCTATTATTATTTTTTTCATACGATCCTCTTTATATATTTAATAGTTACTTATATTTAATTAAGCTTACAGAGGAGTAACTAATTCTCCATCTTTCATAGTATATAAATCTCTTCTTATAGTTTCTACTTCTCTTTGATCCATTTCAATATCTAATATTTCAAGTAACATTGGTATTAATATATTTATATTTAAGTTACCTTTAGATCCAGTTGCTATTATAGCTTCAAAAGTAGCTCTTTCATCATCTAAACTTACTAAGTCAAAAGTTTTTATTAATGGTCTTATATCATTTTCCACTAATTTACCTTTTTTATTTTTCTTAGTTATCATTATTGATTCTCTTTTTATAAAATCTAATACTCTTGATTTAACTAATTCTTTGCTTAAAGGTTTTGGTAAATCTATATTAAATAAATATTCTCCATAAACTATTTCTGATGATAAAGTTGGAGTTGATGAAGATATTTCTTTTGCTTTTATAAACTCTACTCCTTTTGGAAGTTCTTCATTTATTCTTCTTAAGAATTCTTCTACAGTTATATCATCTTCTATTTCTATATCAACATATTCTCCTTGACTTTCAACTCCTAAAGCTAAGGCATTACCATAACTCATTTTTGGATGAGGATTAAATCCTTGAGAATAAGATAAATTTATTTCAGCTCTTCTAAAAGCTCTTTGTAAAAGTCTTTGTAAGTCAAGGTGAGATATGAATATCATATCATCTTCTTTTTTATATTTAGCTCTAATTATTTTACTCATAACTAGCATAGCCCCCTTCCTAAATCAGTTGAGTTGATTCCACAACCATTACATCTATGTCTACAATCTGGAGTTATAGCATCTTCTTTTGCTTTATTATTTTCTCTTATTAAGAATTTCTTAGTTACACCTACATCTATATGATCCCAAGCAAATACTTCATCATAGCTTCTTTCTCTATGAGCATACCAGCTTATATCTAAGTTATTTTTCTCCATAGCTTCAGTCCATATATCTAAGTTAAAGTATTCTGACCATCCATCAAATTTAGCTCCAGCTTTGAAAGCATCATAGATAACTTTACCTATTCTTCTATCTCCTCTAGATATAACAGCTTCCATTAAACTAGTTTTTGAATCATGGTAGTTGTATCTTATATCTCTATTTTTTAGAGCTTTAACTAAGTATTGTTGTTTTTCTCTTACTACATCTTGAGTATCTTGTGGATGCCATTGGAATGGAGTAAATGGTTTAGGTACAAATGTTGATGTACTTACTGTTACAGAGAATTTTCTAGATAATTTTCCACCGTGTACTTGTCTATAAGTATCTATAACATTGTAAGCTAAGTCTCTTATTCCGTCTAAATCTTCATATCTTTCAGTAGGAAGCCCTATCATGAAGTATAGTTTTACACTATGCCATCCCATTTCAAATGCTTTTGTTGTAGCATTTTTTAAATCTTCTTCACTTACACCTTTATTTATAACGTCTCTCATTCTTTGACTTCCTGCTTCTGGAGCAAAAGTAAGTCCTGATTTTCTAACTTGTTGTATTTTTTCCGCTATTTCCATAGTAAAGTTATCAAGTCTAAGTGAAGGTAGTGATATACCTATGTTTTTGCTTGCATATTCTTCTATTAAAACATCTGTAAGTTCACTTAATTTAGAGTAATCACTAGTTGAAAGTGATGATAGAGATATTTCATCATATCCAGTACTTTTTATTAATTTATCTAAAGATGCTTTTAAAGTTTCTATACTTTTTTCTCTTATTGGTCTGTAAATCATACCTGCTTGGCAGAATCTACATCCTCTAGTACATCCTCTGAATAATTCTAAAACTACTCTTTCGTGAACAGTTTCTATATATGGTACTATTAAAGCTTCTGGGTAAGGAACTTCATCCATATTTTTTATTATTCTTTTTCTTGGATGAGCAGGTACTCCTTCTCTATTTGGAACAGTTTCTTTTACTGTTTTATCTTCGTTGTATGTAACATCATAGAAACTAGGTATATAAACCCCTTCTATTTTTGAGATTCTCATTAAGAAATCTTCTCTAGTTGTTTTATTTTTCTTCCACTCTTTGTATTCGTTTAATACTTCTAAGTTAACTTCTTCACCTTCACCAAGGATTACTATATCTACAAAATCTGCTAAAGGCTCTGAATTGTAAGCACAAGGTCCTCCAACCATTACAAATGGATCATCTAACTTTCTATCTTTTGCAAGTATTTCTATATTACCTAAATCTAATATGTTTAATATATTAGTATAAGAAAGTTCATATTGAAGAGTAAATGTAACAAAATCAAAGTTTGTTATTGGTTCTCTTGATTCTAATGCAAACAGAGGTATATTCTTTTCTCTTAAAATTTCCTCCATATCAATTGCCGGAGAATAAACTCTTTCACAGTAAACATTTTCGTCACTGTTTAAAACTCTGTATAATATTTGACTTCCTAAGTGACTCATTCCCACTTCATATAAGTCAGGGAAACATTGAGCATATCTTATTAAATCTTTATTACTAGTATCTTTATGTATTGAATTTACTTCGTTACCTAAATATCTAGCTGGCTTTTCTACTTTTTTTAAAATTTTTCTAAATTCTGCTTTATCCATCTAATATTGAAACCTCCGATAAACTAATTATAATTCACATAAATTTTATTATACACCATAAAATATTTGGTATCAAAATTTTTTAGATTTTTAACTTATAATTCTTTTAATACTTATATTATCGCTTTATTATTCGTCATTATACTTTTTAAAAATTACTTTACTTATATAAATTTCATTATTGTAGTATTATTAACTTAATTCAGTTTTTTAATAATTTTTGAGTAAAAAATACAAATAACTAAAATAATAAGTTTAACAATATTTTTAGTTTATTTCCAAATCACATTGGGTATATATAATTTGTGTTATGATTTTTTATATTTAGGAGGTTTATAATGAGCAGTGTTTTTGAAATTAAACCAGGTATATTCTACACTGGTGTAGTAGATAAAGATTTAAAAATATTTGACATTATAATGGAAACAAAATACGGTACAACATACAATTCTTACTTAATAAAAGATGAGAAAGTTGTTTTATTTGATACTGTAAAGGATTGTTTTAAAGATGAATTTTTAAGTAATTTAGAAGAACTAGTGGATATTAAAGATATCGATTATGTAGTTGTTCATCATACTGAGCCAGATCATGCTGGTTGTTTAAAATATATATTAGATATCAATCCAGATGTTGAAGTAATATGTACTAATGCAGCTAAATTATATTTAGGTGATCAGGTTAACAGACAGTTCAAATGTACAACTGTTAAAACTGGTGATAAATTAAACATAGGAAAAAGAACTCTTGAATTTGTACAAGCTCCTTTCTTACACTGGGCAGATACAATGTTTACTTATGTTCCAGAAGACAAAGTTTTATTAACTTGTGATGCTTTTGGATGTCATTATTCAAAATATGATTGCAAAGCTATAGATGATGAAGGTTATTTAGATTCAGCAAAATTATACTATGATTGTATAGTTAAACCTTATGCAAAATATGTATTAGATGCAGTTAATAAAGTTGTAGAGTTAGGATTAGATTTCGATACTATATTAACTTCTCATGGTCCAATATTATCTGAAAGACCTATGGAACAAGTAGGAAGATATGTAGAGTGGTCAAAAGAAGCTTTAGAAGAAACTAACAAAGGTGAAATGGCCATCTTCTACTTATCAGCATACACTAATACTTTCGATATGGCTAAGAAAATACAACAAGGTGCTCTATCTCAAGATGTTAAAGTTAAATTATATGACTTAGAAAAATTATCATTTGAAGAAATGCACAAAGCTGTTTTAAATGCTAAAGTAGTTTTAGTAGGTTCTCCTACAATAAATAAAACTATGGTTAAACCAATGTGGGATTTATTCTCATCAATAGATCCAATGGCTAACAAAGGTACTATAGCCGGAGTATTTGGTTCTTATGGATGGAGTGGAGAAGGTATATCTATGGCTGAAAACTTATTTAAATCTATGTCATTTAAAGTACCTCAACCAGCTCTTAAAAAGAAATTCTTCCCAAGTAATGATACATTCAAAGAATGTTTCGATTATGGTGTAGAGTTTGCACAATACCTTAAATAAATAAAAAAAGGTTAATGTTGAAGATTTATTCTTCATAACATTAACCTTTTATTTTTATGATCTTTGACTTTTAGTTTTTCTCACTTCTCTAAAAGAGAATTCTCCCCTATCTAGTGCCTTTATAAATATTTCCGCACTAGCTAAATTAGTTGCCACTGGAACATGATATACATCACAAAGTCTAATTAAGGCCTGTATATCTGGCTCATGTGCTTGTGAAGTTAATGGGTCTCTCAAAAAGATTACTAAATCAATATCTTGATTAACTATTAGTGAGCCTATTTGTTGATCTCCACCTAAAGGGCCTGATGCCAATCTATTAATCTCTAAGCTTGTTTCATCCATTATTCTTTTACCAGTAGTTCCTGTTGCATAAATCCCATATTTTTTTAGTATATTTTCATAAGCAATACAAAAACCTACCATAGTATTTTTCATTTCATCATGTGCAACTAATGCTATATTCATTTTTATATCCATAACACACCCTCATCTCATCTAAAAGTTTATTTTTTTTCTTCTCATACAAATATTTAAAACCAATCCTAAGTTTGCCATTGATGTTAGCACAGAACTTCCTCCATAACTTAAAAACGGAAGTGTTACTCCTGTTACAGGAATTAGAGATACTGTCATACCAATATTTTGAATAATTTGATATGCAAACATGGAAGCTACACCAACTACTACCAAAGCTCCATATTCATCCTTAGACTCTGATGTTATTACTAACATCCTATATAAGAAGTATGCATATAGGCCAATTAAAGCTACCATTCCTATTACTCCCAGCTCTTCTCCTACAACGGCAAAAATAAAATCACTATCTTGTATCGGTAGGAAATCTTCTTGGTTTTGCGTTCCTTTAAATAGACCTTTACCAGTAAGTCCTCCAGAGCCTATGGCTATATTTGATTGCATAACCTGATAGTTTCCTTGTATGCTTGTATCTTCTGGATGTAAAAATCCAAGTATTCTATTTTGTTGATATTCATCTATACTTAGATATACTAAAGGAAGAGCTACAACACATACTACTATAGCTTTTCTTAATATTTTATAATCAATTCCTGCAGTAAATATTATACCTGCAATTATACAACAAAATACTATAGCTGTCCCTAAGTCTGGCTGAGCAATTAACAGCCCTATTATAGGAGCAGCATACATTAACAGCCTTATAATATCTTTTACATTATCTAGCCTTCCTTTTTTTAGTTCTACAATCTTTGCATAACTTAAAATAAAAGTTAACTTAACTATTTCAGCCGTTTGTAAGTCAAGTGGACCAAATGACAGTGTAGACATAGCTCCACCTCTGTTTTTACCAATACCCGGAATTAAAACAATTACTAACAGCACTACACTTACTATATATAATTCTTTGTAGTACTTTCCTATAACATTATAGTCAAATAATAATATGAGCGCAATCAACCCTAAACCTAAAACAAAAGCTAAAGTTTGTTTTATTAATCTAGAATAATTCCCAGTTTGATTTGCATGAGTAGCACTACTCAGTATAATAATACCATAAGCAAATATTATTAAAAGTGTAGCTATTAATTTCCAATCTAACTGCTTTAATAATTTTAAATTATTTTTATATTTAACCAATTTATCACCGTCTTTCTACTATAGAGACAAACTTTAGGGGAATATACCTTAAGTATATCCCCCCTTATTCAAGACTAATTTATATATTTCTGTCCTTTAAATTTCTAAGTGGTATATTTGCAACTAAGGCAGATATAGGTCCATTACCATTCTCACTTCTAGTTTTTGACATTTTTATCTCTAGACCATCTTCTTCTATTTCAGCGTAATTAGAAATCACTTTTAATATATCATCTTTAATCATATTTAAAAGTTGTGGAGAACAGTCTACTCTGTCATGTACAAGAACTAGTTTTAACCTTTCCTTTGCTACATTTTTGCTAGTCTTATTTTCACTTGAAAAAGCCTTAAAAAGATCAAACATGAATATCCCCCTATTCTATTTAGCTACGCCAAACATTTTTTTGATTCTTCCAAAGAAGTTAGTTTCTTGCTCTATTTCCATAATAGGAATATTATTGCCAAGTATTCTTTGGGCAATATTTCTATAAGCTTTACCTGCACTCGATTTACTATCAAGTATTGCTGGCTCACCTTTATTTGTTGATATGATTATACTCTCATCATCTGGAACTATACCAATTAAATCTATAGCCAATATCTCAACTATATCTTGTTTATCCATCATATCTCCTCGTTTAACCATATCTTGTCTTATTCTATTAATTACTAATTTAATGTCACCTATTTCATTAGCCTCTAATAACCCAATTATTCTATCTGCATCTCTAACTGCAGAAACTTCAGGGTTAGTAACAACAATAGCTCTATCGGCACCTGATATTGCATTTTTAAATCCTTGCTCTATTCCAGCTGGACAATCTATTAATATATAATCAAAGCTTTCCTTTAATTTTTCACATAACTGCGCCATTTGTTCTACAGATACAGCGTTTTTATCTCTTGTTTGTGCTGCTGGTAATAAATATAGATTTTCAAATCTCTTATCTTTTATTAATGCTTGTTTTAATTTACAAGTTCCTTCAACAACATCTACTATATCATAAACTATTCTATTTTCTAGACCCATAACAACATCTAAATTTCTAAGTCCTATATCTGCATCCACTACAACAGTTTTTTTATTTTCTAAACTAAGTGCCGTACCTAAGTTAGCTACAGTTGTTGTTTTACCAACTCCACCTTTACCTGAAGTTATAACTATGACTTCGCTCATTCTACTACCCCCTATATATTTCCTTGTTTTTTAAAGTTTTAGGTAAAAAGCTTTCAATAACTATTCTGTCTTTACTTACAAAGGCTATCTCAGGAATGATTTTCTTATCATCTTTGTATTCTTCAAAATCATCATCTGGTGCCTCTGCAATATTATCTGCTATTTGTAATATTTTTGGACATAAGCTATTTGCTATGACATAAGCAAAATTGTTTCCTTTAGCTCCTGCATGAACAAATCCTCGTACTTCACCCATTACTACAATATTTCCATTAGCAACTACTTTTGCTCCAGAATTAATATTCCCCATAATAACAACATTCCTAGTGGAACTAACTTGTGATCCCGGGTTCATATCACTCATAACTACAACATCTCCATCAAAGACTACATTCTCCCCAGATCTCATAGTATCCACATACTTTGTTTCAAAAGTGTTAATATAGGTTTCTTTATCATCTTCAACAATTTCTATATCAAATTTAGATGTGATAGCATCTTCAAGCATCATCATTTGAACATCATTTAAATAATCACAATTTATTTGATATATTTTAGCTCCGTTAAAAAAGCCAACATTTTCTTCTAATCTATCTATTAGACATGCTTTTACGTGTTCAAAGGGAGCAACTTTTTTTATATTTATAATAAGCCCTTTTTTATTTCCTTTAAACTCTATAAGCTCTTCTGTGGAATTTTTCCTAAAAGACATAACAACCTCCAGAGTGATATTAATTTATTTACTATATTCTTCATAAATATCTTAATCACCTTTTATTTTTTCAATTGTGTGGAAAAATTTATGATATCTTCTTGTAAGTTATTGTCCTTATCTTCATCTTCTTTATCATTTGCCACATTATTTACACTCTTAGAAGTTTTACTCTCTAGTCCCATGTAGTAACCGATTATGTCTCTCATTGGTAAAACAGCGTAAGTACCTGTATGACCTTGTGGTATCACAACACATATTGCAATTTCCGGATTATCTGCTGGTACAAATGAAACTGCCCATGAAAAATCACTATAAGTTTCTTTAAATGAGTCTATATCCTCATCTGTAATTTTATGATTAAGTTCCTTGATTGCTTTTCTTAAATAAGCAGCGTTTATTCTATCAGTTTCAGCTAGTTTTTCTGATACACCTTCTTTTAATTGTTTTTTCAATTCTTCTCTAGTCTCATCGTCAGTTTCTTTACTAGCAATTTGTTCTTTGATTTCTTCTATTTTAGCTTTTGTAAGCTCTTTTTCTCTTTCTGCTCTTAATTTGTAATATACTTCTAATACTTCGTCTTTTTTTACTTTGTATGAAGATAAATGACTCATTAAATATTCATATTCATTATCTGTAGGAATTTTTGTATTTTGTTCTGCTGTACCTGTTTTAGCAGCAATTGGTAAATTTAAATCGCCAAGTACTTTTTTAGCACTACCATCAGTTACAACTCTTTTCATACCTTTTACTAATTCTTTTAAATTGTCACTATCTTTAAAATCAATTTTCTTTGATTTAGTTTTCTTAATATCAACTTCACTATAGTCAGATGAAATAGACTTTTGCACAACATAAAGTTGATTTAAAGTTCCTCCATTTGCTATGGAAGATACATATCTAACTACTTGTGCTGGAGTATAAGCATGTTCCCCCTGTCCTATAGCGAAGTTAAAGGCATCTGATACAGTCCATTTAGAGAAGTTTAAGTAAGTATATACTATTTGATCTGCTAAAGTTTCTAAATCATCTTCCTTAACTTTTAATTTTTCAAGTCTTTTTAAAACTTCTGATTTACCTGGTGTTTTTTCTTCGTTACACCAGTTTGCTATTTCTTCTATTCTTTTATTAAATTCTTCAGGATTTTTATCCTTAGTTATATCTGTAAAACTATTTTTAGCAACTTTACTTAAATATGTTTTTAACATTGTTTTTGTAGATTCTATCTTAGCTTCTTCACTAGGTACTCTACCTTTTGATTCGCCACCTTCACCTAAGTCTTCATATAATCCTGTTTTTTCGTCTAATCCAAATAGTTTAGCATATTCCATAACTTGTTCAGGTCCTATTTTTACATCTGGATCAGGTCCTCCTACTCTATTTTCTCCTGTACCTATTGTATAGAAGTAAATATTACAAGATTCCTGTAATGCTTTATAAAGATTTGTTATACCATGGTTGCCTCTTCTTCTATTCCAAACGGCATCACCATAAGATTTTTTACCCATCCAAATAACACCCGGGTCATTTATACTGTACTCTGGGCTTAATCCATGCTCTAAAGCTGCCATACCTGTAATCATTTTAAAAGTTGAACCAGGCTGGAACACACCTTGTGTAACTAGATTTAAAAGTGGCGCTGGCGCCAATACATCATTAGTATTTTTAGGCTGTAAGTTTTGATAATCATCATATGATATACCAGTTACAAATAAATTTGGATCATAAGATGGATATGAGGCTGAAGCTAATACTTCTCCACTGTTAACATCTACAACTATAGCTGCTCCAGATTTGGCATTTTTTTCTCCACCAGCTACATAAACATTTCCATAATCACTTTCATAAGCTCCACCATCACGAGCTGCTTTTATAGCTCTTTGAAGGGCATTTTCTGTAACTACTTGTAAATCTTTATCTAAAGTAAGATAAACTGTATCTCCTGATATAGGTTCAACAACTTCTAGTTTATCTGTTATATTACCAACAGCATCTACTTTAACTTTTTGATATCCATCAGTTCCGTGGAGTTTACTTTCCTGAGTTTTTTCCACACCAGCAAGACCTACCATATCATTTTTTGAATATTTTTCTTCTGTATTATTTAAATAATCTGCCTCTTGTGTTGAAGGTATTTTTCCTAAATAACCAAGAATATGTGCAGCAAGTTTTCCATTAGGATAATTTCTAACCGGTTCATTTGAAACAGATATTCCAGGAAGTTCAAGAGCCATTTCTTCAACAGTAGCTATAGTTTCCTCACTTATATTTTTAGCTATTGTCACAGGTTTATATTTTGTATAACCTTGAGATTTTATAAGATCTCTTACTACAAGTATTTTTCTAGCATTTTCATCACTAAGATTTTTATCTATTAAATAATAATCTCTAACACCTTTAAATGCTTCTTTTGCACTTGCATTAAGATCTTCAACTTTATAAGCTTGAAGCCAGTCATTTTTTTCTCTTTCCTCTGTGAAAGTAAATGTAGATACAAGTATAGGAGGATAATATCCTGCCTCATTTACTTTTTTCTGTAATTCCCTTACTTTTAAGCTTCTATCTTCCTCAGTTAATTTTCCATCTGATATTAACCTATCTACTATATAATAAAATGTTTCTTTAGCATTTAAGTCTTGTGGAATATCATTGTCATCTTTATATTTTTTTATATTTTCATCATAAGTATAATAATACTTTCCATTTTCAATTACTATAGGAAATTCATCTGTATACTTTTCTTTATTTTTTTCTAATAAATTAATAAGCTTTAAACAAGTATTATTTCCTTGAGACTTATCTTCTTTTGTATCATTTTTTGTTAGTTCATTTATAGATACTTGTACAGTAAATTGATTTTCATTTCCAGCAAGTAATCTTCCATATCTATCTCTTATTTCTCCCCTAGCCGCTTTTATAGTAATTTCCTTGTATGTTTTACTATCAGCTAATTCTGTATAATAATCGTATTTGATTATATTCATATATAATATTTTTATTATTATAGCTGCAAAGGCGAAAATAAATAGATTTTTTATTATTTTACATCTTTCATTAATTCTTTTTCCATCCATTGAATCACCAACTAATCTTCTTTAAGTTTTAATATAGATTTATCAAATACCCTATATAATATTAAGGCCATTACACTATTTAAAATTGGTATTATAACTATACCTCTAATAATTAACTTTGATATAGTAAAACTACTATATATAATCATAGACGATATTATATTAATCAAAGAACTAAATATACTCGTTGCCAAAATTAGTGTAAATATAGTAATTTTGCTTTCTTTGTATATTTTTTTCCTTGAATAACTAACTATATAACATATTAAAAAATAAATTAAAGCATTTATTCCAAATATTCCTCCCACAGTTATATCCTTTATTAGTCCTATTATAGCACCTATAATACTACTTTCTAGTTCATCCATATATAAAGATATAATTGTTAGAAATATTAAAATAAAATCTATTGTTGATCCAAATATACTAATATAATTAGTAACACTATTTTCTAATATGAGTATAACTATTCCTAACAGACAAAGATAAACTTTTTTCATCGTTGATTATCACCTCTATTTTATATTTCTTGGTTCAACGATGATTACATCGTCTATATTTTTAAAATCAACATTTGGTTTTACTATTACATATTTTAATGAATTATTCTTATCTTCGATTACTTTTTCTATTTTACCTATAACTATATTTTCTGGATATAGACCTAGGCCTGATGTAGTTATCACATCTCCTGGTAATACATTATAATTTGAATCAAACATATATCCTTGTAATAACCCATTATTTCTATAATCTACTTTTTCATCTATATTTTCACCAAATGTAATAATACCCTTAAAGTTGGAATTCTTTGCCGATTTGAAACTTACTGATGATTTTGTATCTAATAAAGATATTACTTTACAGTAGTTTTCAGATACCTCATAGACTATACCAACTAGTCCTTTGTTATTCATCACCAAGCTATCTTTTTTAACACCTGCATTGCTACCTGCAGACACAACAAATGTTGTATACCAATTGCCATCATTTTTACTTACTACTTTAGCTGATAAAGTAGTTGCTACATACTTTTCATCCACAAAATTTAAAGCAGATTTTAAACTTTCCAATGACTGTGTATCATCTAATCTATTTTGTAAGTTTATAACTTCTTGTTGTAATTTATTATTTTCTTCTTCTAAAGCCTCTGCCTTTTTCGCATTTTTATGGAAGTTTATTATATTTTCAAATCCACTTTTTACAAATATAAATCCACTATTAATTGTACTTCCTATGGCTGAAATAGGATTCATTCCTATATTTGTTCCCATTGGACTTGAACCACTATTTCTCCCCATAGACATACCTACAATTCCAATTAAAGTGATAGCAACTACACCTGTTGCTATCACTTTAAAATTAACCTTTTTCTTGTTTTTATTGTTATTTTCAAACTTCAAGGTCAGCACCTACTTTATTACTTTCTATTGTTCATCATTAATACTTTTTCAAATATTTCTTGATCTTCTACTGATTTACCAGTACCTATAGCTACACAATCTAGTGGATTTTCAGCTATTTTAACAGGCATTCCTGTTTCTTCTTTAACTAGTTTGTCAAGTCCTTTAAGCAAAGCGCCCCCTCCAGTTAACATTATTCCGTTTTCCATTATATCTGAAGCTAATTCTGGTGGAGTTTTTTCTAATGTAGATTTTATTCCATCTACTATAGAACTAACAGGATCTCTTAGTGCATCTCTTACTTCTGATGATGAAATTTGCATAGTTTTTGGTAATCCAGTTATTAAATCTCTACCTCTTATTTCCATTTCCATTTCTTCGCCTTCTTTGTAAGCAGAACCTATTCTGATTTTTACATCTTCAGCAGTTCTCTCACCTATCATTAAGCTGTATTCTTTTTTAACATAGTTAACTATAGCTTCGTCTAATTCGTCTCCACCAAGTCTGATAGATTTAGCTGTAACTATACCACCTAATGATATTATAGCTATTTCAGAAGTACCTCCACCGATATCTACTACCATGTTTCCTTCTGGCTCTTCTATTCTAAGTCCAGCTCCTATAGCAGCAGCCATTGGCTCTTCTATTAAGAAAGCATCTTTAGCTCCAGCTGTTCTTGCAGCTTCTTCTATAGCTCTTTTTTCTACTTCTGTAACTCCAAAAGGTACACATATTGCTATTCTTGGACTTACTACACCTTTTTTAGCTGCAGCTTTTTGTATAAAGTAGCTTAACATTGATTGAGTAACATCAAAATCAGCTATAACTCCATCTTTCATTGGTCTTATAGCTACTATGTTACCTGGTGTTCTACCTATCATTCTTTTTGCTTCTTCACCAACTGCTAAAACTTCTTTGCTATCATCTCTTATTGCAACAACAGATGGTTCTCTAACTACTATTCCTTGTCCTTTTATATAAACTAATGTATTTGCTGTACCTAAGTCGATCCCCATATCCTTAGTCATTTTTCCAAATCCAAATAAAGATTTAAAACCTTTTTTTTCTTTTTTTTCCTTTGCCATTTTATGCACCTTCCTTACTTTATTCTTATTAAATTAACATATTCTCTTTAAAACTGAAATAAATTCCGTCTCCTATAATTATATGGTCAATTACTTCTATACCTATAAGTTCACCACATTCTTTCAACCTATTTGTCACGCTTTTATCTTCCTTAGATGGCTCAGCATTTCCTGAAGGATGATTATGTAACAAAATAATTTTATTACTACTTCTTCTTATCGCTTCTCTAAATACTTCTCTAGGATGAACTAGTGATGAATTAAGTGTTCCCATAGAAATGTCCACATCTGTTATTATTTCATTTTTAGTATTTAAAAGAACTACCTTAAAAATTTCCTTATATTGATATCTTAAACTTTCCATGTAGTATTTATATATATCCCAAGGATTTTTTATTTTGTATTTTTGTGGTTTATAAGATGCTATTCTACTACCTAGTTCTAAGGCTGCTTTAATTTGAAGCGCCTTAGTTTTGCCTATGCCATTAATACTTTCTAGTTCTTCAATGGTTATATCTTTTAAGTATCTAATATTATCGGCTTTTTGTATTATATTTCTACCAAGTTCAACTGCATTTAATTCTTTTGTTCCAGTTCTTATTATTACAGCCAATAATTCAGCATCTGATAAACTACTCACTCCATTTAAAATCATTTTTTCTCTTGGTCTTTCCTCTAATGTCATATCGTGAATTGTTGTAAATGAATTAGAAGATTTTCTCAGATAAATCACCCTCCGTAAAAAAGATTTATATCAAAGTGATCCTTTAGGCAGTCGCTTATTTTCGATATAGGTAAGCCCACTATATTAAAATAGTCACCTTGAATATTTTTAACTAATAGTCCTCCATATCCTTGTATTCCATAAGCTCCAGCTTTATCTAAAGATTCTTTTGTTTGTATATAATCTTTAATACACTGCTCAGATAAGTCTTTAAAAGTTACTTTACTAATCTCACAATCAATAATCTTTTTATTTAAAGCTAAGTTTATCAAAGCAAATCCAGTAATTACATAATGAGTTTTTCCAGACAATAACTTAATCATTTCGAAAGCTTCTGATTCATTTTTAGGCTTTCCTAAGATAGTATTATCAATAACTACAATTGTATCTGCACCAATTACTAATGCATCCTTGTTATTTTTAGCTACGTCTAGTGCTTTTTCATATGCAAGTCTCATAACTGTTTCTTTTGGCGATTCATTTAATTTGATAATTTCATCAATTTTACTTTCTTTAATGGAAAATCTCACCTTAGTATTTTCTAAGATTTCTCTTCTTCTAGGTGATTTTGATGCCAATATTATATCCATTGTCTCACCTCACCTTGTACTATATTTTTGTACTAATTAAGTTTATCATTATCTTATAAAAATTTCAATGTTAATGTCGAGTCTTTTCATTACATAATTGTTATATTTATAATCATTAAATTAATAATTTTTCTCGGAATATCGTTCGAATTTGAACAAAAATAAAGATATGGATTAGTTCCATATCTTTATTCTAACCATATTTAAAATAATTTTAACATCTATTTTAAAACATGTTAGTCTAGTTTGTTGCTTTAGCACCTTCATCAACTAAACTCATAGCGCCTTTTTTACATTTTTGTAAACATAGATGGCATCCCCTACATTTATCTTGATTAACTTTATGAGGTTGTTTCTTTTCTCCTTCTATAGCATCAAACTTACACTGTCTAGCACACGCTGTACATCCTATACATATTTCTTCATCTATAACAACTTTTCTTCTGTCTGAAATATCTCCTGATATTACTTTAGTTGGACATTTTTCAACACATACTTTACATCCGATACATTTATCATAATCAACCACAGCTAATTTATTATCTAATGTTATAGCTTCAACTGGACAAGCTTTAGCACAAGCTCCACATCCTATACAGCCAGCACTACAATTTACTTTTACAGCTTTACCAAATTCATGACTATTACATTTCACAAATACTTCTTTACTTGCAGGCTTTTCAACTATTAATCCCTTTGGACATACTTCTCTACATTTTCCACAGTTTACACATTTTGATTCATCAACTACAGCTACCCCATCAATAACTTTTATAGCATCAAATTTACATACAGAGACACAAGTACCAAACCCCAAACATCCTGCACTACAACCTTTTGCTCCTCCTATTAATGCTGCTGCAGCTCTACAATCTTTAAGACCTTGATGAACATATTTATCTTTAGCTTTATCACAAGTACCACTACATTTTACTGTAGCCACCATTTTTTCTTCACTTCCTGCAGATACTCCCATGATTTCAGCTACTTTAGCTGCAACTGCAGCTCCACCAACTGGACATCCATTTACAGGAGCATCTCCTTTTACTATTGCAGCTGCCATACCTCCACACCCAGGAAATCCACAACCACCACAGTTTGCTCCAGGAAGTACTGCAAGTATTTTTTCTTCTCTCTCATCTACTTCAACAGCAAATTTTTTAGACGCATAAGCAAGTATTGCACCAAACAATAATCCTAATCCACCTAAAAGTATAATTGCTTTTAATATACTCACAAAATCACCCCCTATTTTATAATTGTATTAATCCTGTGAACCCTAAGAAAGCTATTGACATCAAAGCTGCTGCAATTAATGTTATAGGATATCCTTGAAATGCTTCAGGTATATCTGCCAATTCTAATCTTTCTCTTATTCCTGCAAATAATACAATTGCCAATGTAAAACCAACACCTGCACCTACACCATTTATCAATGTAGCTATTAAATTATAGCCATTTTGTACATTAACTAAAGCTATACCAAGTACTGCACAGTTTGTTGTTATAAGTGGTAAATAAACACCTAATGCTTGGTACAAAGATGGACTCATTTTTTTAATAACCATTTCAACGAACTGAACTATAGAAGCAATTACTAGTATAAAAGCTATTGTTTGTAAATATTCAGTTTGTGTTGCAACTAATATTTTTTGTATGAAATATGTAATTAATGATGCTAGTGCTAAAACAAAAGTAACTGCTACCCCCATTCCAACAGCTGTATCAACCTTTTTAGAAACACCTAAAAATGGACATATTCCTAAGAATTGTGATGTTATAACGTTGTTAACAAGAACGATACTCAAAAACAATAATATATAATAACTCATATAACTCCCTCCTTATTAAGCTTCTTCTTCTACCTTATCACTAGATTTTTTATTTATTGTTTTATTAAATATAGCCATTAAGAATCCTAATGTTAAGAAAGCACCTGGAGGTAGTATGAATAATAATGCTGGTTGATATGAAGCTCCAAATATACTAAAACCAAATATTGATCCTGCTCCTAATAATTCTCTAACTGTTCCTAGTACAGTAAGAGCTATAGTAAATCCAATACCCATTCCTATCCCATCTACTGCTGATGCTGCCGGTCCATTTTTAGATGCAAAACTTTCAGCACGAGCAAGTATTATACAGTTAACAACTATTAACGGAATATATAATCCAAGTGCTGCATCTAATGCTGGAACATAAGCTTTTAAAGCCATTTGTACTATAGTAACAAATGTTGCTATAACTACTATAAATGCCGGTATTCTTATTTTATCTGGTATTACTTTTCTAAGTAATGAAATAACTAAGTTTGAACAAGTTAAAACTACTGCAGTTGAAAGTCCCATACCCATACCATTTATAGCAGAACTTGTTACAGCTAGAGTTGGACACATACCTATTACTTGAACAAAGGTTGGGTTATCATTGATAATACCATTTTTAAATACTTTACCTAGACTCATATGATTATCCCCCTATTCTATTTACTGATACTATCATATACATCTACAGCAGTATTAACCCCACTTGTTACTGCTTTTGATGTTATTGTAGCACCTGATATTGCTTGTATTTCAGTTTCACCTGCATTTCCACCCTTTACAACAGTAAGTTCTGTTGCAGGTTTATTTGCATATTGCCCATAAAATGCTTCTTCTTTAGATCTCGCTCCAAGACCTGGTGTTTCAGACATATTTCCTATATTAACTCCTGATATAGTTCCATCAGTTTTTATTCCCACCATAAGCTCTATCTCTCCACCATATCCTTTTGGAAGAACTTTTATAGTATATCCAGATACCTCAGAACCATTTAATCCTTCATATACTTCCACAACTTCCACATCAGAAGCAGCCTTATATTTACTAGAATCTAATAATTTAAATTCTTTAGCATCCGATAATACAGCTTTTCTAGCTTCATTATTTGCTTGTTCATTTCTTTGCGCTATTAAAGGAGCTGTCATTTGATTTGTACCTGCTAAAAGACCTGCCGCAACTGCACAAATAACAAATAAGTTTAATCCTAATTTTAATATGCTATTCACTCTTAGGCACCTCCCCAAATACTCTGTTATTAACAAATTTATCTATTAATGGAGCTGCAACATTAGCAAGTAATATTGAATATGAACATCCTTCTGGATATCCACCATACAATCTGATAACAGTTGCTATTACACCTGCTAAAACCGCATATATAATTTGACCTTTTACAGTCATTGGTGAAGTAGTATAGTCAGTTAACATAAAAAATCCACCAAGCATTACTCCACCTGCTAGTATTTGGAACATAGCAAATTCAAAACTTAATCCTCCTAATAAGAAACTTAGTATAAATATTGTTCCTAAATAACATAGTGGCATAACGTATGAAATTATTCCTCTCCAGATTAAATATAATCCACCTAAAAGTATTAATATTGCACATGTTTCACCTATACATCCACCTATATTACCAAGAGCCATATCTATTAAAGATACTCCACTTTCTTTTAATGGATCAAGTCCTGCTACTCCTGATTTTAAGAAACTAAGAGGTGTTGCAGTTGTTACTGCATCTATACTTCCACCACTTACCCAGTTAACTCCTGTTTTAGTCCAATTAGTCATAGCAACAGGAAACGATGCTAATAAAAATGCTCTACCAGCAAGAGCTGGATTAACAAAGTTATTACCAATTCCACCAAATACCATTTTTACTACTATAATTGCAAACACACCACCAAGTATACACATCCACCAAGGAAGAGCTGCTGGCACATTAAATGCAAGTAATAATCCTGTTACTACTGATGAAAAATCTCCTATAGTACTTTTTTGTTTAGTAATTTTTTGATATATAAATTCTGATCCTACTGTGCCCAGTATACAGAAAAACATCACATATAAAGCACTCAATCTAAAATAGTAAAGTGCTGCAAGTGCTGCTGGCACAAGAGCCCATACTACTTGCTTCATTATATAAGAAGTATCTTCATTGCTTCTAATATGAGGTGATGATGATACTATAAGTTTACTATCCATATTTTTTCCCCCTAACTATTTTGTTTAGCTAATTGTTGCTGTTTTCTTCTTGCTGCTTGAATTTGTCTTTTTGCATTTCTTATAGACTCTACTAAAGGTCTTCTTGCTGGACATATAAATGAACATGAACCACATTCTATACAATCAAGTGCTCTATGTTCTTCTGATTTTTTAAAATCACCTTTTAATGAATACGCACTTATGTATAATGGTTGCAAAAATGCTGGACATACTTGAGTACATCTTCCACATCTCAAGCAATTACTTGGTTCATCAATTCTTGCTTCTTCTTCAGATATACATAGTATTCCTGAAGAACCTTTATTTGTGACTATATTAGTTGTATATTGTGTCATACCCATCATAGGTCCACCCATTATGAATTTACCTACTTGTACGTCGTCCTTGAATCCTCCACATTGTTCTATTATTTCAGAAACTAATGTACCTACTTTTGTTATTAAGTTTGCTGGTTCTTTTATACAACTACCTGTAACTGTTGTTATTCTTTCTATTAATGGTAATCCTGTTTTGATAGTTTTTGCGATTTGAGCTGCTGTTCCTACATTGTCTACTACTGCTCCTGCAGCTGCTGGAAGTGCACCAGAAGGAACTTCTCTTCCTGTACATGCATATATTAATTGTTTTTCTGCCCCTTGTGGATATTTAACTTGTAGTCCTACTACTTCAACTTCGTCATAGCCTTTAGCTGCATTAGTCACAGCTTCTATTGCATCTGGTTTATTTACTTCAATTGCTATGTATCCTTTTTTTACGTTTAATGCTTTCATTATTACTCTGATACCAAAGACAACATCTTCTGGATTTTCTATCATTAGTCTGTGATCTGCTGTAAGATATGGTTCGCATTCCGCCCCATTTAAGATAACTACATCAATACTTGTATCTGGCGGTGGTGATAATTTAACATGTGTTGGAAATGTTGCCCCACCCATTCCAACTATTCCTGCTTCTTGGATATATTTTATTATATCCTTTGAATCTAGCGTTTCTAAATCTCCTTTAGGTTGTATACTTTCATCTAATTCTTCTTTAAAATCATTTTCAATCACTATGCATTGTCCTTTTCCCCCTGGAATTTCATGTGATTCAATTGCAATAACTTTCCCCGAAACAGATGAATGTATATAAGTCGATACAAATCCTTGAGGTTCTCCTATTTTTTGTCCTTTTTTCACTATATCTCCTACTTTAACTATAGGTTTAGCTGGAGCACCTATATGTTGTTGTAGAGGTATATAAACTACTTTTGGAGCCTCTGCTTTTCTTAAAGCTACTTGGTTTGTATACTCTTTATTGTATGGAGGGTGTATACCTCCTTTAAATGTTAAGAGTTTCATCTTCTTACCTCCCCAAACTGTTTTTTACTTTTATGCTATTATATATAGTATACTATAAAATTACCAAATATTACTAATTGTTAAAAAAATATCCTTTTTTGTGGATTATTCACTTATTTTAAACCGTTATTGATATAACAACTTTCAAAAAAAATAATTTTTCATCTAAAAATTCAATCTTCAAATCCACTTCTTTAAACCTACACTTCATATGAACAACAACTTCTCCCCTTGTACCTTTAAATCATTGAAAATTAAAAAAGGTTGTTTAAACAACCTTTTAATAATTTCTTATTTCATTGATTGTACAAATAAATAATATTGTTGAACTGATGATAATAACAAGGATTCACTTATATAACCTTTATTTTCATTTGCATTTTTTGATGAAGTTAAGATATTATTTTGTACTTCATCTATATAAGAAATTAAATTATTTTTAAACTTATCCATCTTGTAATAATCAATTTTTTGTGTACTTTTCTTCAAATTTTCCAATATTGTTTTTCTACTTGTCAAAATTTTATTATAATTTTGCAAATCATTTTTACCTTCGTCCCAATATTGGCTTTCTTTTTGATAATTTTTAATCAAATCATTAAGACCATCAGCAATCTCTTTCATATAAGAATAACTATTTGTATATTCTAAAGATAACATTGGTACTTCTATTTTAGTTAAAAAAGCATCTGAAAAATAAGTTCTAGTCTTTTCTAAATTAGCTTTTACTTTATATTCATCAAATGAAGAGTAAACTTGAATTTTTTGTGAATTATCAATAGTCATACTTGATGATGGAATTTTATATTCATTCATAACTTCTTCTATTTTTTTTAGGTCACTTTTATCTTCCAAAGATGCAACTTGAATTGTATAAACTACCATATTACTTACACTTGCCACTTGTGTATTCTCTTCATTATTTTCTTTATCTTCTTTTTCTATTTCTTTTAATTCCGATTCAATATTAGATGAGGTGATAACATTACTCTTATCAAATAATTTTCTAATGCCATCCCAAACAGATGCGTTCTTTATTGAGCTTACAACATTGACATTACCCAATTTACTCATAAAATCATTATCTTTTAGGTTGATATATGAATATGTTCCCACTATACCTAGACATAATACAACTGTAACAACCCTTGTCCCATTAAATTTTTTTCTCTTATTGAAATTTCTGTAAAATTTTCTTTTGCTCATAAGTTGTCCCCTCCTAAATAGTTTTTTTATAATATATATTTAAGAGATGTCCAATTTATGAATCAAATTATTTATAAATAATTTATATTAAAAAAGCTATGAAGTTAGATATAATTTCTAATTTCATAGCTTTTTATTTTAATAGAGTCTTCTTGCTCCTAATAATACTCTTCCATAATATCCTGATAAAGAATTTATTTTTACTTTATCTGGATTTTTTTGAGAACCACTTGCATGTATAAATTGATTATCACCAATATATATACCTACATGAGAAGTTCTCCCTGGCGTTACTGTAGCAAAATATAATAAATCTCCTTTTTTTAGAGCACTTGTTGAAACTACTCTTCCTGATTTAGCCTGCTCATAAGACACTCTAGGAAGTGATATTCCTGCAGCATTTAGATATACATATCTTGTAAATCCTGAGCAGTCAAAAGAATTTGGCCCATTAGCACCCCAAACATAAGGTTTACCTAACTGAGCCATTGCAAGATTTATTATAGCTTCAGTTTTATCATTAGCATTGGTGTTATTACCTGCGCTACTATTAGGATTATTATTTGTATTACCACTTGATGATTCATTTATAATAGTAATATATTTACTACTAACCCATCCTGTAATATTAGAAGATGTTTTAATTTCATACCATGAGTTGGAACTTTTCGTTATACTAACTACTTCCCCTTTTTTAAGAACTGTTTTTATAGAGTGATTAATTCCTGCTCCACTTCTTACATTTAGATTAGCAGTTGTTTTTCCGTAAGTATTAGTTTGTGATATATAAGTTGATGAAACCCACCCAGTTGTTCCATTTGATAGTTGTATTTTATACCAACCATTATTTGTTTCTAATATTGATACTGCATTCCCCTTATATAAACAACCTTTTACATTATGATTTAATCCAGGCCCACTTCTTACATTTAATGCAGTTGCTGTAACTATTCCCTTTTCCTGCGCATACACAGTTGACTGTCCTAAAGATAAAGCTAATGCGCCAATTCCTATACTTGACATTACCTTTATTTTCACAGTATACCCCCAAATATTTTTATTTTTTCTTTGGTAAAATTTCTATCCAGTAGTTATCTGGATCTGCTATAAAATATATGCCCATTGCCTTATTTTCAAAGCATATACATCCCATTTCTTTATGTAACTCATAAGCTTTATCAAAGTCTTCAACTTCTAAAGCTAAATGGAATTCATTATCTCCTAAATTGTATGGTCTATCCCAATCTCTTAGCCACGTTAATTCTAGTTGATGAGATGTTGATCCATCTCCTAAGTACACTAATGTAAAACTTCCATCTTGTGCATTCATACGGCTAACTTCTTTTAGACCTAATGCTTTTTCATAAAATTCTAAACTTTTTTCTAAATTAAGAACATTAAAATTATTGTGACAAAATGTAAATTTCATATAATTTCCTCCCGTTGTATAAATCTTACTTTATATAGCTAAATATAAAAATATACTTTTGTATATCATTACATTATTTTATTATTATATCCTTAATTTTGCAATAATTGGATAATGATCAGACATATTTTTTATTATAACTCTATAATTTATAGGCTCTATATCTGGAGATACAAAAATATAGTCTATTCTTTCTATACCCAAAGCAAAGGTCAAAGTATTAGACTTGTCTAATTCCTTTGCTACATCTATACTATTTCCACTTAAAGTTACATCTTCAACATTAAAATCCCCTGCAATAATATAAGTTTCATCTCCAAGACCATCAATAAAATCTTGTAATTCTTTTAGTTGCAATTTCTGCTCATCTTTATCAGCTCCTAGATGAACATTTATTATATTTACTCTTTGACCTCTAACATCTATAACAGTATGTAGTATACCTCTTTGCTCCTTAGAACTACTTAAATAAACATGATTTTGTTTTATTATTTTATATTTTGAATATGTAACTAATCCATAGTTTGAGTTAAGATTTACTACATTAGCTCCGAAATGAGAGTTCATTCCCAACTCTTCCTTTAAACTGCTAACTTGAAATCCTACTTTTGAAGATTCATTCACTTCTTGTAAACAAATTATATCTGCATCACAGTTTTTTAAAAAATCTATAGTATCAAAAAGTGTAGGAAACTTATCTTTATCAACACCACTATGTATATTATAACTTATTATTTTGATATCCTTATCTAAAATTCCTTCATTTGTATTAATATTACTTATTAAAATACTAGAAATTACAATTAATAACAATAAAAATACTTTTTTTAATTTAATATTTCATCATCTCCTTTAACATATATTATTATATGTTATTATTCAAAAATTAAAGACGCCAACAGCGCCTTTAACTTAATGATTTCTCTTTACTACCTTCTCTTTAATTATATAATTAATGACTTTTTTCCTTATATCTTCAGCACTATCTTCTTCCATCACATTTATATCAAGGAGTTTTGCTATAGACTTCATATCTTCTCTAGTTTTTGATTTATAACTTTCAATTAGATTCTTTTTAATTTTTTCAGGTTCTAATACATATTCTTGTTCTCCGCTATTTCTTTTATAAAAAACATATTTTTTCGAGTATTGACTTCTATTATTATAAATATGCATAGATATTCTTTTTAGTATCTGACCATAAGAACTCTTAGGATTTACACTTACTCCTAAATAGTTTGCAAACTTTATCAATTCTCCCTTTGATTTAAATAATTCCTGACTTCTAATTATTTTCCCTACTGAGATTACATTTTCTTGATATGCACCATTTTTTAATACCTTTAAATAAGTTCTATTAACACTTGGTTCTTTATTTATTTTTTTTATATAATCATTTATAACTTTATCTATGTTTCCCTCAAAGTATTTTTGTGCGCCTTTTTGAGATACAAAATTTTCTATTTCTTTGTGGGCCATATCAAGTATCATATTTTTCAAATCATCTTTATAATATCTAGATTCCATGATACCTCCCCCTTGTTATCAACAATCTTATCCTTACTTATTATATTCAGATAATTTTAAATTGGTGAATTTACCGAATATTTTCTAATTGTGATTTACTTCATTATATGATTTTTCTTAAAAATTATTAAATTCTTTTAATTTAATGTATAAATTAATTTCTTTTGGAAAAAATATTATCATAAAATCAAACATACTCAATCTCCCCATTTAGACTTCTATTTCCCCCATAAAATAGAAGTCTTTTTTTAATCATAATAAAAATACCTAGAGAAATTCTCTAGGTATTTTTATTATGATTTTATTATTCAACACTTACTAATTCAAAACCTAAGTCTTCTATTAGTTCTTTAACTCTTTCAATATCAACACTATCTTCCATATCTACAAGGGCATATTTACCTTCTAAACTAATTTCTAATACTTCTACCCCTGTAATATCCTCTGTAAGAACATCTCTTAAATTACCAACACAATGACTGCATTTCATTCCTTCAATAGATAATTTTCTTTTCATCTAGTTACCCCTCCTATAATTTATTTACTCATTTGTAAATTTGAAATTCCTTTATATATATCAAAATCATTTGGATGAATACTACCTTTAAGTCTTTTATTAGATACAACAAAATTATCTAATATACCTAAAGATATAAATGACCCTTGTTCAACTACATATTTTTGAATTTGATCATATATTTTTTTAGTTTCACTTTGTGATGTACAATTACCTAAAGATGTAATATATGCTTCTAATTTTTTGTCTTTTATATCGCATGCTTTTAATATATCTCTAGCATCTGGAATACTTGACATAGAATATCCAACTATAGCCAAATCATATTCTTTAGAATTAATAGCTTTAATTAGTTCTTCACCATCTAATTCCTTTACTACACTCTTGATTCCTATAGATGATAAATTTTCATTAATAGTTTGTGCCACCTTTACTCTTTCAGTATTATTAGCAGAAACTACAATATTTAATTCAATTCCATTAAGAATTTCTTTTATTTCTTTTTTACTAAGATCTGAATTAGTTTTATTATTAGTTGAATTATCTTCTATTATCCCCTCTAAATTTTCAGAGTTTTGCTTATTTTCCTCAGCTTGTTTTTTATCTTCTAAGGATTGATTAACTGATTTTAATCCACTAACCAAATACTCAATTGCTTTTTCATTATCATAAGGTAATTCTTTTATATCATTATTATAATATTTGCTATTTGTATTAAGAGGGAAATGAGATACAGTTGCATTTCCTACATATGCTTCTTTTAAAAGTTTTTCTCTATCTATAGCAGATATTATAGCTTTTCTAAAGTTTATATTTTTTAGGAAGTCATTATCATAATTAAACATAACCATTTCATAATCTCTACCTTCATATTTAGTTATGTTAAATTCCTTCTTTTCTTCAAATTTACTTAAATCAGCTAATGTTATTTTAGTAATATCACTATCTAAAGAAAGTACCATCTCTGTTTGAGATTCTTTATCTGGTACCATCTTTACGTAGATTTCTTTTCTGTTTTCTGGTAAGTCTCCGAAATAACCTTCATTTCTTTCCAATATCATATATTGTCTGTCTTCATATTTTTTAATTTTATAAGGACCATTCCCTACAAAATTATTTTTATATTCACTTATTTCTGAAGCACTTAAATTACTTAGTTTGTCCTTAGAAATAATAGGGAACGTTAATTTATCTATTATAAAAGGATCAATTTCTTTTAGTCCAATTATAAAGTTCTTACTATTTATTATATCTATTGATTTTATATTCTCAATTAAGCTAGCATAAGGACTTTTATCATTTTTCTTTATTAAATCTATAGTATAGCTTACATCACTTGATGTCACTTCTTTATTATTATGCCAAGTAGCATCTGAATTTAGTTTAATATTTATACTTTTACCGTCTGGAGATATTGTATACTTTTCAACTAATCTTTGCTCTACGTTATAATTGTCATCCATTTCAAATAATCCATCATATATTAAATTCATAATATAACCTACAGATTTATCTGTATTTAGTATTGGATTTATGGTTTGTGGAAATAACATAGTCAAATGAATATATTTAGATTCTTGAATATTATATTCATTTATTGCTTCATTATCTTCTTTTTCACTTTTTTTAGTACATCCTACAAGACCTAGAACTATTGTTAAAACAATGGCTAGAAGTTTTGTTAATTTTTTATTCATTACTTCCTTCCTTCCTTGCTGTATAACCTTTTATATTGTTCATAATTTTTTTTAACTTTTGTTACATATTTATCAGTCTCTGAGAAAGGTATTACATATAAACTTTCTCCATCTTTGCTATACTCTTCATCTGATAGCCATTTCTTCACATTTCCAGAACCACCATTATAAGCTGCTATTACCAAATCTGTTTTCCCGAACTCTTTATATAAAGTGTTCAAATACCAACACCCTACTCTTATATTAGTTTCTGGATCATAAATATCTATATCGTCACCTAACTCTAATTCTTCTATTGCCCAATCTCTAGTTATATCGGCAATTTGCATAAGACCTTTTGCGCCTCTTCTAGATAGGGCTTTTTCTTTAAACTTACTTTCTGCTTTTATAATACTATAAACTAAATTTTCATCTAAGTTATATTCCTCTGAATATTTTTGTACATATACAGAGTATTTTTTAGGAAAGAATAATTTTGATATTCTTCCCCCCTCAAAATAAATTGCTCCGCCTAAGATTATAATAACAGATATAATTAAAATACTTTTCTTACTCACGCCACTTCTCCTTTATATAATTTATAAATATAAAAGCCTTATTTTTTAATTCGTCTATTGTACCTGAATTATCTATTATATAATCTGCATATTTTACTTTTTCTTCTTGGTTCATCTGAGATTTAATTCTACTTAAAGCTTCCTCAGTAGAACAATTATCTCTTTTTTTAATTCTTTCTATTTGTGTATTTTCTTCACAAGTTACTACTAATAATTTATCAATAAAGTTTAAATAATCAGATTCCACAAGCAATGCTGCATCTAATATTACTATTTCTTTATTTTGTCTTTTGTACTCATCTATTTGGTCACTAACTCTTTGTCTTATTATTGGATGAGTTAACTTATTAAGTTGAATTAATTTTTCATCATCACTAAAAACTATTCTACCTAAGGCTTTTCTGTTTAAAGAACCATCCTCATTTTTTATATCAGTTCCAAAGGTTTCATAAACTTTATTTAACAATTTTTCATCATCATATATTTGTCGTGCAATGATATCTGCATCTACAATATTAATGCCTTCATTTATAAATATGTTTGATAAACTACTTTTTCCGCAACCTATATTTCCAGTTAATCCTACAACAAGCATATTAACACCTACTTTGTTTCAAACCATGAATCTCCCACATTTAAATCCACATCTAAATGTACTTGTAAGTTAACTGCTGATTCCATTTCTTCTTTTACTATATTACAAACTTTATCTAGTTCTTCTTCTACTGCTTCAACTATAAGCTCATCGTGTACTTGTAGTATTAATCTAGATTTAAGGTTTTCATCTTTTAATCTAGTAAATACATTTACCATAGCTATTTTTATAATATCAGCTGCACTTCCTTGTATAGGAGCATTCATAGCAAATCTCTTTCCTTGGTTTCTTACCATAAAATTACTTGAATTTATCTCTGGTATATATCTTCTTCTATTAAATATAGTCAGTGCATATCCATTGTCTGTTGCATTTTTTATAGCATCATCCATAAATACTTTGATTTTATCATAATTTGCAAAATAGCTTTCTATATAAGCTTTAGCCTGTGGCACTGGTATATTTAAGTCCTGAGATAAACCAAAATCAGTTTTACCATAAACTATACCAAAGTTTATAGCTTTAGCTTCACTTCTTTGTTTAGAAGATACATCATTCACATCAACACCAAATATTTGAGATGCAGTTTTTGAGTGAATATCTATATCATTTTGGAAAGCTTCTATCATATGTTCATCTCCACTCATATGAGCTAATACTCTAAGTTCAACTTGAGAATAATCCGCATCTACTAATTTTGAATGTTCATCTGCAATAAATACTTTTCTTATCTCTCTACCCATTTCTGTTTTAACAGGTATGTTTTGTAAGTTTGGCTCTGTTGAAGATATTCTTCCTGTAGTTGTTATAGTTTGATTAAATGAAGAGTGAATTCTTCCACTTATAGGGTTTATTATTCCTAATAATCCTTCTACATAAGTTGAATTTAACTTAACTATTTGTCTATATTCAGTAATTTTATCTATTATCTCATGTTTATCCCTAAGTTTTTCTAATACATCTGCACTAGTTGAGTACCCAGTCTTAGTTTTTTTAATTACTGGTAGTTCAAGTCTTTCAAATAATATAACACCTAGCTGTTTTGGTGAGTTTATATTAAACTTTTCTCCAGCTAGTGAGAAGATTTCTTCTTCTAAATTTGAGATTATTTCTTTAAATTTATTTCCCAATTCGTTAAGTTGATTTTTGTCCACTGCCATACCACAGTATTCCATAGATCCTAACACTTCAACTAAAGGCATTTCCACATCGTAGAATAAGTATTCCATATCCATATCTTTAAATGTTTTTTCCATCATTGGATATACATTATAAACTGTGTTTAATATTTCTCCAAAATATGTAGAAAGTTCTTCTAAACTTAAGTCACTAAACTTTTTAGCTTTAGCACCTTTTCCTAGTAATTCTTCTTGAGATTTTATTTTTTTAGTTAAATATTTCATAGCTATATCGCTACATTCATAAGATGTTGACGATTTTGAATCTATTAAATATTCACCTATTGCTATATCAAAGAACATATTATTTATTTCCATATTATATGGTTTGAAAGCTAAATAGTCATCTTTTAAATTGTAACCTATTTTTTTGATTTCTTCATTGGAAATTATATCTTTTATTAATTCTAATTCTTCATCATTTATATAATAAATATTTTCTCCATCTACACTTAAGAAAACATACATTAAGTTTTGCTCTAGTATATTTCCTACTTCACTTACAGTTTTTATAAATAATTTATTAGTTTTTTCTACTTCTTTTTTAAACTCTAAAACATTATCTAAGTGAGATATTTTAAGTTCTATCTTTTCTTCTACAGTAGATTCTCCTTCTATATCATCCATAGCTAAAACTTGTTTTATTAATGTAGTAAATCCAAATTTTTTAAATTCTTCTATTACTGCTTTTTTATCGTAATCTCCATATGATAATTCATCTAAACTTATTTCTATTGGCACATCTCTTATAATTGTAGCAAGTTTTTTACTAAATATTGCTTGTTCTTTATTTTCTTCTATTTTCTTTTTAACACTTCCTTTTAATTGGTCTATGTTTTCTATTATATTTTCTATTGAAGAAAATTCTTTTATAAGTTTTATACCTGTTTTTTCTCCTATACCTGGAACACCTGGTATATTATCTGATTTATCTCCCATTAATCCTTTTAAATCTATAAATTGTGTCGGAGTCATTTCATATCTTTCTACAACTGAATCATAGTTGTATTCTTCTACTTCTCCCACACCTTTTTTAGTGATTAATGTAGTTGTTTTATTTGATGCAAGTTGTATAGCATCTTTATCTCCAGTAACTATGTAAACTTCAAAGTCGTTATCTTCTCCCATTTTCGCAACTGTACCGATTAAGTCATCCGCTTCATATCCTGCCATTTCCATTCTATGTATATTAAAAGTATCTAATAATTCTTTTAATGGTTGTAATTGTTGACCAAGTTCATCAGGCATTTTCTTTCTTCCTGCTTTGTAGTCAGCGTACTCCTTATGTCTAAATGTTGGGGCTTTTTTATCAAAGGCAACACTTATATGAGTTGGCTTATAGTCATCTATTATTTTAAATAACATTCTAGTAAAACCATATACGGCATTAGTATGTAATCCTTCACTATTAGTCATATCTGGTAATGCATAAAATGCTCTATTTATTATGGAATTTCCATCTATAATTATTAATCTTTTATCCAAGTTTATCACTCCTATATTTTAAGTATTATATATTTATACATCTTATTATATACCTATATATCATTATTTAATAATACCATAATAATCGAATTATATTAAGGTATTTAATAATAAAATCATCATAACTTCACTTATATTCTCTCTTCTTTTTAAAGCATTTTTATTTTTTATTATAATTAAATATTTTTTTATGCTTGATTCTAAATAACCCTTTTGCTATAATTTAGTATAAATTAAATTTGCCGGATTGGTGGAATGGCAGACGCGACGGACTCAAAATCCGTTGGTAGCAATACCGT
>CAMBXR010000022.1 GCA_945871955.1 uncultured Clostridium sp.
ACATTTAAAGGCTAGATGTGAAGCCTAATTTATATACATTATTATACGAGGGGGAAGAATTATGAATAAAAAACTAATCAATAACATTTTCAAATCCATAGGATTAGCTATGGGGGTAGCAACGGTAGTATTATCAATCATGAAAACTATAGATACAAATACTGCTATAACGCTACTAGGGATAGGTGTTACATCAATAGGGATTTCACAACTTAGTTCAGAAAATTAATATAATCCGAACCTAAAGGTAGAGGCAGATGTCTCTACCTTTTGTTGTTAAATTTATAATATATTGTAATAAAATACACATTATAATCACTAATAATATAAAAGGAGGGTAAGTAGTATAAAAGAAGCGAGTGATAATTTAAAAGGTTATTACAAAGAACAAGATGCAGTAAAAGAAAATGAAAAAATAGAAGGTGGAAAATGAATTGAAAGAAAAATATATGGTGGGGATTATATCAGATACACATGGATTATTAAGAGAAGAAGTAGTTAACTATTTGAAAAAATGTGACTATATAATTCATGGTGGTGATATTAATACAGAAGAAACTTTGAAAAAATTAGAAAGTATAGCTCCTTTATATGTGGTGACAGGTAATAATGATAAAGGCGAATGGGCAGAAAAGTTACCAAAAGAACTATATTTTACAATAGGAAATATTAGATTTTATATGGTTCATAACAAAAAAGATATTTCGTCAAATCTAAAGCCTGTTGATGCAATTATTTTTGGTCACTCTCATAAATACTTTTGTGAAAAAATAGAAGAAATGCTTTGGTTAAATCCTGGAAGCTGTGGGAAAAGAAGATTTAGCTTACCTATAAATTTTGCTATTATGACTATTGAAAATGATAATTATAAAATAGAAAAAATTGAAATTCTAAACGATTAAATAAATTTAAAAATATGAAATACTCTAACCTTACTAGTTAGGGGATTTTTGTTTGGAAATATCTACAAAATATATATAATAATAAAAATATCTAAAAATATTTATAAAAAATATATAAAGTAATAAAATTATGTGGAAATATTTATAAAAAAAATATTGAAAATAATTATCATATAGTTTATTATATAAAAAGAAAGTGATAATTGTTTTCAATAGTTAATGAAAAATACTTTCAAAAGTTGGGTTAAATATAGGAGAAAAATATGAAGAAAAGACATTTAATCGTCATGTTAATTATATTATCCATAGTATCTATTTTCCTAGGTGCTAAGAGTATAAATATAATAGATATCTTAAGTGGAAATAAAGAAGCACTACATTTAATGGCTATAAGTAGACTTCCAAGATTAATTAGTATATTAATGGCAGGAAGTGCTATGAGTATATGTGGTTTAATTATGCAACAGATAAGTCAAAATAAATTTGTTTCTCCAACAACAGGGGCAACTATAGATTCAGCTAAGTTGGGAATAGTTGTAGCAATGATTCTTATACCACAAGCTACTATAATGCAAAAGGCAATGGTGTCCTTTATATTTGCTTTAGCTGGAACATTAATGTTTATGACTTTTTTAAGAAATTTAAAGGTAAAGAGTATAATATTTGTACCATTAGTTGGGATAATGTTTGGAAATATAATAGGATCAATAACTACATATATAGGATATGAATTTGACATAATGCAAAATGTAGGTTCTTGGATGCAAGGAAACTTCTCAATGATATTAAAAGGGAATTATGAATTATTATATCTAGCAATACCATTTATGATTTTAGCAGTTGTATTTGCTCATAAATTTACAGTTGCAGGTATGGGAGAAGATTTTGCAACTAACTTAGGACTTGATTATAAAAAAATAGTTAATCTAGGTCTTGTTATAGTTTCTATAGTTACAGTATGTGTAGTAATAATAGCGGGACAAATTCCTTATATAGGATTAATTGTACCTAATATAGTTTCTTTATATAAAGGTGACAATGTTCATGAAAATATATGGGATACAGCTTTATTTGGAGCAATATTTGTTTTAATATGCGATATAGTTGCTAGAATAATGATTTATCCATATGAACTTTCTGTAGGACTTACAGTTGGAGTTATAGGAAGTGCAATGTTCCTTTATTTAATATTAAGGAGGAATTCATATGCAAGCTAATATTGAACAACAAGTTTTTAATAAAGTAAGCAAACAAGCAAGAAATAAAGAACAAAATTTAAATATACCAATAATAATTTTAACAGCATTGATTTTAGTATCATGTGCATTATTTTTAACTCTTGAAATTAACTCAGGTAGTATGGAATATGCTCTATCAAAAAGAATACCAAGATTGATAGCTATAGTAATTACAGGAGGATGCATTGGTTTTTCAACGATAATCTTCCAAACAATAACAAATAATAGAATATTAACGCCTAGTGTAATGGGAATAGACTCTTTATATGTGGCAATACAGACAGTAATAATATTTGCCTTTGGTTCAACAAGTGCATTTGCAGTAAACCAAAAACTTAACTTTTTAATATGTGTAGTATTTATGGTTATAGGATCAATGGCATTATACAACCTAGTATTTAAAAGGGAAAATGCAAATATAATGTTTGTATTATTAGTGGGAATGATATGTGGTACATTCTTTAGTAGTTTATCTTCATTTATGCAAATGGTAATAGATCCAAATGAGTACTTAGTACTTCAAAATAAATTATTTGCCAGCTTTAGCAATGTAAATGTGGATATATTAATACTATCTATAATAGTAATACTTTTAATAGTGCCGTTTGTAGTTGATGATGTGAAATACTTTGATGTAATGAGTTTAGGAAAAGACCAAGCTATAAACTTAGGAGTAGATTATGATAAATTAATGAAAAAATCATTAGTAATAATATCTGTTCTTATAGCTGTATCAACGGCTTTAGTTGGACCAGTAACATTCTTAGGAATTTTAGTAGCAAACATCACTCGTGAAATGATGAAAACATATAAGCATAGTTATTTAATAATAGTATCAATATTAGTAAGTATATTTACTTTAGTATTTGGCCAATTAATGATGGAAAGAGTATTACATTTAACAACACCAGTAAGTGTAGTAATCAATATGATTGGTGGAATTTACTTTATGTATCTACTTTATAAGGAGAGCAGAATATGATAGAAGTAAGAAATTTAAGTAAACAATATAATGATAAAAAAGTGGTACATGATGTATCTCTTAAAATACAAAAAGGAAAAATAACTTCTTTTATAGGTCCAAACGGAGCTGGAAAAAGTACTGCTCTTTCTATGATAACAAGACTTATGAAAAGAGATAATGGACAAGTTTTCATAGAGGGAAAAGAATTAGAAAGTTGGGATAAAAAAGAATTATCTCAAAAGATTGCCATATTAAAACAGTCTAATAATATAAATATTAGACTTACAATAAGGGAACTTGTAAGTTTTGGTAGATTTCCATACTGTGAGGGTAAATTAAAAGAAGAAGATATTAAGTATGTTGAAGAAGCCATTGAATATATGAGACTTACTGATATACAAGATAAATATCTAGATGAGTTAAGTGGTGGACAAAGACAGCGTGCTTATATAGCTATGGTTATAGCTCAAGGAACAGAATACATATTCCTAGATGAACCACTTAATAACTTAGATATGAACAACTCAGTTCAAATGATGAAAGTTCTTAGAAAACTTTGTGATGAGTTAGGCAAAACAATAATACTTGTTATGCATGATATCAACTTTACATCTTGTTATTCAGACTATATAATCTGTTTGAAAAATGGAGTTATAGCAAAAGAGGGAACTGTAGATGAAATAATAAATAAAGAAACTTTAGAAAATATTTATGAAATGGAATTTAAAGTTGAAGAAATTGATGGAAATAAAATAAGCATTTATTTCTAGAATGATTAACTTAAGCCACTAGTAGAATTATATATTTTATATATAGCAGTGGCTTAAAAATTTAAATATTAAATGATAATGATTATCTATATTAAAAAAAAGGAGAAAATAAAATGAATAAAAAAGTAGCAGCAATAATCAGTGTAATATTAGTAGCAATTATAGGGGTATTCTCAATAGGTATGAAAAGAGAGAAAACTACTGGTACAGAAGGTGAAAGTAAAACAACTGTAACAGTAACAGATGCAAATGGAGAAAAAGTTGAGTTAAGTAAAAATCCAGAAAGAGTAGTAGTATTTGATTACGGTGTGGCAGATATATTAAAAAACTTAGGGGTTGAAATAGTAGGACTTCCTAAGGATGGAAAATTACCAGAGATATTATCAGCTTATGCAGATGATAAATATGCAAATGTGGGGAGTTTAAAAGAAACAAACTTTGAAGCTATAGAGGCTTTAAATCCAGATTTAATAATAATAGGTGGAAGACAAGCAGAAGATATAGACTCATTTAAAGAAATAGCGCCAACAGTTTACTTAGCTACAGATGGAGAAAACTACATGGATTCATTCTCAACAGTTTTAACTGATCTTGGAAATTTATTTGATAAAGAAGATGAAGCTAAAAAAGCTTTAAGTGAAATAGAAGTAAAAGTTGCAGATGTTAAAAAATCAGTAGCAGATAAATCTCTATCAGCTTCAGTAGTTATGGCTAACGAAGGTGGAATAAGTTTATTCTCACAAGCTTCTAGATATGGAATGATATACAGTGATTTAGGATTTGCACAAATAGATAATAATATAGAAGAATCTACTCACGGACAACAAATAACATTTGAATATTTCTTAGAAAATAAATCAGACTATTTATTCGTTGTGGACAGAGGAGCAGTTACAGGAAAAGGAGATAGTGCAAAAACATTATTCGATAATGAAATAATGAACAAAACAGAAGTTGCTAAAAATAACAATATAATTTACTTAAACTCAGTTATTTGGTACACAATGACTGGTGGTATAGAATCAACTAATCAAATGATAGATGAAATAGCTAATGCTATAAAATAACAAAAAAAGCTATGAGATTTTAAAAGTCTTATAGCTTTTTTTGTGGTATAGTATTTAGGTGGCTAACATTAAATATTATATGTAAAATAAATTGAGGTGGGATTAATGAAGAAAAAAATTACCCTATTTTTAGTTATAGTTCTAGGTGTTATTGGTGTGGGAAGTGGAGTATGGTTATCAAAGTCATATGCAGCATGCCAATTAGCACAAGAAGCTTTAACTATTGATGATAATATAAGTGTTGAAAATGGAGATTATATATCATTTACTCCAAAAAATAAAGAAGTTACTAAGGGATTTATATTTTATCCAGGAGGAGGAGTAAAGGCAGAAGCATATGCACCTATTTGTAGAAAAATAGCTGAGGAAGGTTATCAAGTTGTAATTGCAAAAATGCCATTAAATTTAGCTGTACTTTCTCCAAATAAAGCAGATGAAATTATAAAAGACTTTGATAATATTGATAGTTGGTCAATAGGAGGTCATTCTCTTGGTGGAGTTATGGCATCAAAATATGCAAGTACTCATAAAAATATCAAAGCATTAGCACTTTATGCATCTTATCCAAGTGGTGATGAATTAAAAGATTCAAATATTGAAGTAGTATCTATTTATGGAAGTAAAGATGGTGTAATAAATAAAGAAAACTTAGATGAATCTAAAGAAAATTTACCAGATGATGCAGAATTTATTGAAATAAAAGGTGGAAATCATAGCCAATTTGGAGATTATGGATTACAAAATGGAGATAATAAAGCTACTATAAGTGAAGAAAAACAACTTAATTATACTGCAAAATATACAACAGAATTACTAGATAAGATTAAATAAAAAAAGTTTTTGACCTTATTATAGAAAAAAAGAAGGTATCTGAGGATAATTTCTAAAAATCTATAATAAGGTTTTTTTATGTATAGAAAAATATTACTCAAAAAAATAGACAAAATAACAGTATAAGTAAAATATATAAGTGAGGTGTAGATTTTGGAAAATATATTAAGATATTATTTGATGCCACATCCACCACTAATAATACCAACAGTGGGGAAGGGGCAAGAAAAAGCAATTCAAAATACTATAGATGCTTGTAATAAAGTTGGAGAGGAAATAGGAAAATTAAAGCCAGAGACAGTTGTAATTATAACTCCTCATGGAACTATGTTTTCAGATGCCATAGCAATTTCCAATGAAGAACATATTAAAGGTGATTTTAGTCAATTTAGAGACTTTGATACTTATATTGAAGGAAGAATAGACAAAGAATTTAATGAAGAGTTAATTAGTATTTGTCAAAAGGAAAATATTCCAGCAGCGGGTATAGATTCTAATATTCTTAGAAGATTTAATCGAGATTATGAATTAGATCATGGTGCTATGATTCCTATGTATTTTATAAATAAATATTATACAGATTATAAAATAGTTCATGTTACATATGCAGCGCTTAGTGATATTGAATTATATAAGTTTGGAATGGCTATAAGAGAAAGTGCTAAAAATTTAAATAAAAAAATAGTATTTGTAGCCAGTGGTGATTTATCACATAGACTAAGTGAAGAAGGTCCTTATGAGTATTCTCCAGAAGGAGAAAAGTTTGATAAGGCTTTATTAGAAAGTTTACAAAAAGGTGATGTACTAAGTGTTTTTAATATGGATAAATACATGGTTGAATGTGCTGGAGAATGTGGATTAAGATCTGTATTTATTATGCTTGGGGCAATGGAGGGAGAAGAAGTTAAAGGAAAATTATTATCTTACGAAGGTCCCTTTGGTGTAGGATATGGAGTTATGTCTTTTGATAATGATTTAAAAAATGATGGCAGTTTAGAATCATTAATAAATATGAAAAAGGAAAATCTAAATAAAAAGATATTAAGTTCTAATCCTTATGTAAAGTTGGCCAGAGAAAGTTTAAATCATTATTATAGTAGTGGCCATCTTATGTCAAAACCTATTGATATACCAGAAAAATTGAGTAAAGAAAAAGGTGGCGTTTTTGTATCTTTAAAAAAATTTAATAATCTAAGAGGGTGTATAGGTACTTATCTGCCTACAACAGATTCTATAGCAGAAGAAATAATAAAAAATTCAGTACAAGCAGCAACACATGATCCAAGATTTCCAAGGCTAACTGAAGATGAATTAAATGATATAGAAATATCTGTAGATGTACTTACTAGACCTCATAAAACAACAAAAGAAGAGTTAGATCCTAAAGAATATGGCGTAATAGTTACGCAAGGACATAGAAGAGGACTACTACTTCCAAACTTAGAAGGCGTGGATACAGTAGATTATCAACTGAAAATTGCTTGTGAAAAGGCGGGAATAAATCCTAATGAGGAATATGAAATAGAAAGATTCCAAGTGACAAGATATAAAGAAGGTGAATAAATGGATGAAAAACTAAGATTCTATAATATGGATGAAAATCATATAAGATGCAAACTTTGTCCCCATAACTGTTTATTAGGTGAAAATAAATTTGGTGCATGTTCTGTTAGAACTGTAAAAAATAATATACCTGTTGCTATAAATTATGGAGAAGTAACTTCAGCAAATGTGGATCCTATAGAGAAGAAACCCTTATATCATTTTAAACCGGGAAAAGATATTTTATCTGTGGGGACTTTTGGTTGTAATATGAAATGTAGCTTTTGTCAAAATTATGAAATATCACAAAATAAGCCAGCTACAGAATTTATAGAAATAGATAAACTAATAAATTTAATTATAAATATTCCTAATAACGTGGGTATAGCATTTACTTACAATGAGCCTTTTATGTGGTATGAGTATATTTATGATGTGGCAAAGAGAATAAAAGAATATGATAAAAATATTAGTGTGGTTTTAGTTACCAATGGATATGTAAATAAAGAGCCTTTAGAAAAAATACTACCCTTTATTGATGCTATGAATATCGATTTAAAAGGCTTTACAAATAGATATTACAATGATATATGTAAAGCTAATATACAACCAGTATTAGAAACTATAAAAATAGCGAGTACATCAACTCATGTGGAGATAACTACTTTAATGGTAAGTGATGAAAATGATTCAGTGGAAGAAATAGTTGAAATTGCAAAATTTATAGCTGATATAGATAAAAATATTCCTCTTCATCTAAGTAGATATTTTCCTACATATAAAATGAAAAATCCTCCCACAATAGTGGAAAATATAATGAAAGCAAAAGAAGAAGCTAGCAAATATTTGAATTATGTTTATGTAGGAAATATTGCCGGAGTAGATAATAATACATATTGCCCTAATTGTGGCTATAACCTGATTACAAGGGATATTTACTCAACTCAGATTCATATTCATGGAGATAAATGTCCTAACTGTAAGGATTATATAAATATTATATTTAAATAAGAATAATTTTCCAATTTAAATGAGAAGTTTTTTGTTTTTAAAATGTAATATATATGTTAAAATATAAAATGTTGTATACAAAATACAAATGATCGCAATTATATTTTAATAAAAAGAATAGGAGATGAAATAATGAACGAACAAACGATACAATTATTAGCTAAAAAAGCTCAAGCTAAAGTTGCATTATTAAATGAAAGTAAATTAAAGTATATAGTATCAGCTATGTTTGCAGGATTATTAGTTGGTATGGGATGTATATTAGTTTATTCAGTAGGTGGAATGTTACATGCAGAACATTCTCCATTCACTAAGATAGCAGTAGGTTTATCATTCTCATTTGCACTTAGTTTAATATTAGTATTAGGATATGAGTTATTTACAAGTAATACTATGGTTATGACAGTTGGTGCTTTAGATAAGAAAACAACTATGAAAAATTGGTTTAGTATATTAACATTTAGTTATATAGGAAACTTCTTAGGTGCATTATTAATATCTATATTATTTGTAGCTACTGGATTAACAGACAAAGGAACTTCTATAGAATACTTTGCTTATGTAGCTACAGCTAAAGTAAGTGGAACAGCATTACAATTATTCGCTAAAGGTATATTATGTAACATATTAGTTTGTGGTGCAGTTTTATCAGCTTATAAATTAAAAAATGAAATGGCTCAATTATTTATGGCATTAATATGTTTATATGCATTTGTAACTAGTGGATTCGAACACTGTATAGCAAATATGACTGTATTCATAACAACTTTATTATCACCAGGATCAGTTGGTGTAATAACTGCAAGTCAAGCATTATACAGTACAGTATTCGTAACTTTAGGTAATATAGTAGGTGGAGCTGTGTTCTACGGTATAGCTACTTACTTCTTATCAAAAGAAAAAACTAACAAAGTGGAAGAAATAAAAGAAGCTTGCTAATTTATATTTGATATATAAACCTTCCTTGAGGAAACTTAAGGAAGGTTTTTTTAATTTAAAATAGTTAGTAGATTGAATGATTTTTAAAATACTATTATATTAAATATGTAAATATTTGATATACAAAAAAATATTGTAGAAATATATAAATATATATTATAATAAAAAATAAAATATAAGGGAGGAATAAAGTTATGTTAATGGCACTAAGAGCAATATTAGTTTCTTTATTGGGTGTGTATGGTTATACATTCTTTAAAGATTATAAGCAAGTAAAAAATCAAGGAAAATTAGATGATATTTCTCCGGTAAAAATAGGGGTCCTTGGTGGACTGGCGAATTTCTTTGATACATTAGGTATTGGTTCATTTGCGATTATAGTATCGGCAAATAAATTTTTTAAGATCGGAATAAAAGATAGAGAACTACCAGGCCTTTTAAATGTTGGTTGTTGTTTGCCAGTTATGTGTGAAGCATTTATATTTACAACGGTTATAAAAGTAGACCCAGTTACTCTATTTGCAATGTTAATAGCAGCAGCAGTTGGATCGTATATAGGAGCTGGAATAATATCTAAATTAGATGAAAGTAAAGTGCAATTAGTTATGGGGTTAGCGCTTTTAGTAACGGCAGTATTAATGTTCTGTAGTAAAATGGGCTATATCCAAGGCGGAGGAGATGCCATAGGGCTTACAGGAATTAATTTAGTAATAGGTGTTATAGGAAATGCAATTCTAGGAGCACTGATGACAGCAGGTGTTGGATTATTCGCACCATGTATGGCACTTTGCTACTTCTTAGGATTATCTCCACAAGTTGTATTCCCAATAATGATGGGATCTTGTGCAATGCTACAACCAGTATCTTCAGTTAAATTTATAAAAGAAGGTGCTTATCCAAGAAAAGCCTCTTTAATATTAGGGTTATGTGGAGCAGTTGGTGTATTTGTAGCTGCATTTATAGTTAAATCATTGCCAATAGAAACATTAAAATGGGTTGTAATGGCTGTTTTAGTTTATACTGGAGCTAGTATGATAGCTGGAGCTATAAAAAATCCAAAACAAGAAGAAAGCAATAAACTTGCAGCATAGTTATATAAAAATGATAATGTAAAAGAGGTTGAGTAAAATCAGCCTCTTTTTAAGTTTTAATCTTTTAAATTATAACCAAACATATTTATTGAAGTGATAAAGTATATTCATTATAATGGATTTAGATATTTAAATTTACAAATAATAAAATTATTATTACTGTTAAAGATAAAAGGGGATAAATCATATGAAATTGAATAATAGACTAGATATAGTCCAATCTCAAAAATTAGTTATGACAACTCAGTTAAAACAATCCCTAGACATATTAAATATGAGTAATTTAGAGCTAGAAGAACAAATAAAAAAAGATGCACAAGAAAATCCTGTTTTAGAGCTAGAAAGAACAGAAAGTATAGATTGGGGAACTTTTATAAAGAAGAATATTAAAAACTATAATATAAAACACTATGACTTAGATAATGAGATAACATTAGAAAATATAATTAAGTATGAAATCAATTTATATGATTACATTAAATCTCAGTTGGTATTTTTAAAACTAAATAAGAAAGAAATAAAAATTTGTGAATACATAGTAGACTGTTTAGATATAGATGGATATTTAAGTTGTGATGAAAATTATATTATACAGGAATTAAATATAGATGAAAAATATTTTTATAAATGCTTGAAATATATACAACAACTAGAGCCTATAGGTATAGGCGCTAGAGATTTAAGTGAATGTTTGTTAATTCAAATGGAAAATGAGAATATTAAAGATGATATACTAAAATCTATCATAGTAGAAGATTTAAATTTAATCGGACAAAACAAAATTAAACTTCTTAGTAAGAAATACAATATCAATATGGAGAAGTGCTTAAAATATATTGAAAAAATTAAACAATTTAATCCTAAGCCAGGAAGAATATATAGTAATGAAAAAACTATATATGTGCAACCTGATGTAATAGTAAGAAAAATTAATGATGAATTTATTGTTTATATGAATGATAGAGATAATTTTCATATATCTATAAATAATTATTATAAAAATATACTAAATAGCAATAATTTAGATGAGAAATCTAGGGAATTTATAAAAAAGAAATTGAATTATGCTTTAAATCTTTTAAAGAATATAGAAACTAGAAAAAGTACTATATTAAAAATTGCTGATGTTATAGTAAAAAAACAAAAAGATTTTTTTAATAAAGGTAAAAAATATATTAAGCCAATGAAATTAAAAGATATAGCCCTAGATTTAGGATATCATGAATCAACTATTAGCAGAGGAATTAATAATAAGTATATGTTAACTCCTTATGGTCTATTTGAATTTAAATACTTTTTTAGTAAAGCTATTGAAAGTGAAGAAGAAAAAGGAACATCAAGTAGGAAGGTTAAAAATATGATAAAAGAGCTTATAGATAACGAAAATAAATTAAAGCCTTTAAGTGATGATAAAATTTGTAAATTATTAAAAGAAGAGGGAATAACATTAGCGAGAAGAACTGTAGCAAAATATAGAGAAGAAATGAATATATTATCTTCTTCAAAAAGAAAGCAGTTTATATAAATAAGGAGGAAATAGATGAAGGAATTATTTAACTTGTTTATAGCATTTGCAAAAGTAGGTGTGCTTACTTTTGGTGGTGGATATGCTATGCTTCCAATTTTACAAAGAGAAATAGTTGAAAAAAACAATTGGGCAAGTGATGAAGAACTTATGGATTATTATGCAATAGGACAATGTACTCCAGGGGTAATAGCTGTAAATACGGCTACATTTATAGGTCAAAAAAATAAAGGTGTTATGGGAGGAATTGTAGCCACACTTGGAGTAGTAACTCCGTCTCTTATAATAATTACACTAATAGCTGCATTTATTAGCAACTTTTCAGATTTAGCTGTAGTAAAAAACGCCTTTGCTGGAGTAAGAGTTTGTGTATGTGTTCTTATATTTAATGCTGTTATGAAATTATGGAAAAGTTCAGTAATTGATAAGGCTACACTAATTGTATTTATTTGTGTATTTTTAGGATCTGTATTAACAAAATTATCACCAATAGTATTTGTAGTAATTACTGCCATAGTAGGTATAATAATAAAAAATATGGAGGTGAAGTCTTAATGATTTATCTTCAATTATTTTTTGAATTTTTTAAGACAGGCTTATTCTCAGTAGGTGGAGGAATGGCTACACTTCCTTTCCTTTATGATATGGCTGATAAGACGGGATGGTTTACATCTGCTCAACTTGCAGATATGATAGCTGTTTCAGAATCTACACCAGGACCGATTGGTGTAAATATGGCTACATATGTAGGATTTACTACAGCAGGTATATGGGGAGGTATAATAGCTACTTTAGCTCTTATAACGCCTTCAATTATAATAATAGTAATAATATGCTACTTTTTAAAATCTTTTAGAGAAAATAAATATGTAGATGCAGCATTTTATGGTCTTCGTCCAGCATCTACTGGACTTATAGCTGCTGCAGGAATGACTGTTGTTACTATAACTTTAATTCAAATAGATTTATTTAAAAGCACAAAAAATATATTAGATTTATTTAATTGGAAATCTTTAATTTTAGCTGTAACAATCTATATACTAACAAATCATGTTAAACAAACTAAAAAACTTCATCCTGTTTTCTTTATAGTATCTTCTGCTATAATAGGAATACTATTTGGATTTGCAGGTTTATAGAATAAAAAAGGGCTTTAATAGCTCTTTTTTAATTGTAAAAAATTATCAATTATATAGTAGATTTAGATAAATTAAATTTTAATGATAAGATAATGGGTATAATATCTTTAAATAGAAAAGCATTATAAAAATAGGAGAATAAAATGAAATATAATAAAATGGTCAAAGCTAAATTTATTGAAAGACCTAATAGATTTGTGGCTTATTGTGATATAAATGGTGAAGTTGAAAAAATACATGTAAAAAATACTGGTCGTTGCAAAGAATTATTAGTTCCAGGATGCACAGTATATTTAGAGGAAAGTGACAATCCTTCTAGGAAAACAAAGTATTCATTAATTAATGTGATGAAGAAAGACAGACTTATTAATATGGACTCACAAGTTACAAATAAAATGGTATATGAAGCATTAGAAAATAAATCTTTAATTCTTCCTGGATTTGATGAAGAAATAACTTTAATAAAACCTGAAAAAACTTATGGAAACTCTAGGTTTGATATTTATTTAGAGGGAAAAACTAAAAAAGCATTTATTGAAATAAAAGGATGTACATTAGAAATAGACAATGTGGTAAAATTCCCTGATGCAAAAACTGAAAGAGGAGTAAAACATGTTAGAGAATTAATAAAAGCTAGGCAAGAAGGGTATTTAGCTTATATAATAATGGTTATTCAAATGGAAGATGTACTTTACTTTACTCCTAATATAGATATGCATAAGGAATTTGGAGATGTATTAAAAGAAGCTAAAGAAAATGGAGTTGAAATTTTAGCCTATGACTCAATAGTTAACATAGATAATATAAAACTAAATAGACCTGTAGATGTAGTGTTATAAAAATTTTAAATAAATATAATATGTTATTATAAGGTGAAATTATAATAATTAAAAAATACATATAAAATATTGTATAAATCTGTAAGTATTTGAAATTTTAATGGTATAATATAAGATAAGATAATTAGGTGAAAGGATGTAAAACAATGACTAAAGAACTATCTATGCAAGAACTTTTAGATCAACAAGAACAACTACTTAACTCAATAAAAGTTGGAGAAACTATAACAGGAACTATAACTAAAATAAATAATGATGAAATAACTGTAGGTCTTAATATAGGTTTTGATGGAGTAATTTCTGCAAATGAATTAAATATACCAAAAAACACAGAAATTGCAGATGTTTATAAAGTAGGAGATGAAATATCAGCTATTATAACTAAAGTATCTGAAAAAGACGGTACTTTAAAATTATCTAAATTAAAATTAGATATGATAAATGATAAAAAAGAGTTAGAAAAGGCTCATGCTGATCATAAAATAGTAACAGCAAATGTTGTTAAAACTATACAAAGAGGAGTATTTGCTGCATATAAATCTGTAGAAATATTTATACCAATATCTCAATTAGATACTAAATTTGTAAATGATACAAAAGAATATCAAGATGCAAACTTAGAAGTTTATATAATAGAATACAATGAGAAAAATAATAAAATAGTAGGTTCTCATAGAGAAGTATTACAAGAGAGATTAGATAAAGAAAGACAAGCTAGAAGAGAAAGAATTCAAGCTGAAAGAGAAGCAGAAAGACAAAGAATAAGAGATGAAAGAGCAGCAGAAAAAGCTAGAATAAAAGCAGAAAAAGAAGCTTTAGTAGACTCTTTAGAAGTTGGGCAAAAAAGACATGGTAAAGTAACTAACATAGTAAGCTACGGAGCTTTCATAGACTTAGGTGGAGTTGAAGGTTTAGCTCATATAAACAACTTATCTTGGAAGAGAGTAGAATCAGTAGAAGATGTACTTTCTGAAGGTCAAGAAGTAGATGTATATGTAATAGATGTAGATAAAGATTCTCAAAGAATAGGACTAGCTTTAAAAGATATAAACAACGATCCATGGGAAGCTGTAGCTAAAGAAGTAAATGTTGATGATATAATAACTGGTAAAGTTGTTAGAATAATAGATAGAGGTGCTTTTGTTGAAATAAAAGAAGGTGTAGAAGCATTTTTACCAATATCTCACTTAAAAGAAGAAAGAGTTACTAATGTAAGTAGTGTAGTTAACCCTGGAGATGAAGTAACAGTTAGAGTATTAACTTTAGATCCTTCACACAAAAGAATGTCTGTTTCAATAAAAGACGTTAATAAAGAGCCAGAAGAAGATTACAGCGAATTCTTAAATACAGAAGAAGAATTAGGATCTACTATAGGTGATTTATTAAAAGGAAAATTAAACAACAAATAATATTAAATGATTTTAAGCCATATTGCAAAAGCTCTATGGCTTTTAAAATATATTAAATTAGTAAGGAGCATAATAAATGAAAGCGATAATAGACTTACACACACATGCACTATCAAGTGGTCATGCTTATAGTACAATAAAGGAAAATATAGAATATGCAAAAATTAATGGATTAAAATATTATGGAATATCTGATCATGGTATTAATATGCCTGGTGGTCCGCATTTATTTTATTTCCAAAATTTAAAAGTACTGCCTAAGGAAGTTGATGGAGTTAGAATCTTAAAAGGAATGGAAGCCAATATAATAGATTATGATGGTAATATTGATATTGTACTTGATAAATATACTAATAATTTAGATTATTTAATAGCAAGTCTTCACACAGTATGTTTAAATCCAGGAACGAAAGAGGAAAATACTAGAGCAACTTTAAATGCTATGGATAAACCACTAGTTAAAATAATAGGTCATCCAGATGATGGAAGATATGAGCTTGATTATGAAAAAATAGTAAAAAAAGCTAAAGAGAAAAATATTTTACTAGAAGTAAATAACTCCTCTTTAAATCCAGAATCATTTAGACCAAATGCACATGAGAATTATAAAAAATTACTTGATTTATGTAAAAAGTATAAGGTTAGAATTATATTAGGTAGTGATGCACATATATGTTACCAAGTAGGGATATTTGATGATGCCGAGAAGTTATTAGAGGAATTAGATTTTCCTAAGGAATTAGTTATTAATTATCATGAGGATGAGATAATAGAATTTTTTAATTTATAAAAACTAATTTTATGAGAACATAAAATAATTTGTGCTTATGATGAAATAAATACTCCTTTATGGCAATGATAAAAATATTAAATCAATGCCAGGAAGGAGTATTTTTTATGAGCAAATTAAGCAAAGAATTAATAAGACAAATAATAGCAGATGGAGAATTTAGTACACCTAAGGATATAGGAGAATATCTAAAAGATATGTTTAAAGATGTAATTCAAGAAATGCTAGAGAAAGAGCTATCGCTCGAACTTGGTTATGAAAAAGGCGATAGCCAAAATAAAAATACTGATAATAGAAGAAATGGTTACAGTAAAAAAACTGTAAAATCACAGTTTGGCAATATTGAATTAGATATTCCAAGGGATAGAAACAGTGAATATGATCCGAAAGTTATACCTAAGCATACAAAGAATATCTCAGGCTTAGAAGAAAAAATTATTTCACTTTATGCAAGAGGAATGTCAACTAGGGATATACATGATCAAATTAAAGATTTGTACGGAATAGAAATATCTGCTGAATATGTAAGTCATATAACAGATGCTGTTATTGAACAAGCAAGATTATGGCAAAATAGACCACTTGAACCTGTTTATCCATTTGTATTTATGGATGCCATTCATTACAAAGTAAAAGAAGATTCTAAAATAAAAAATAAGGCTGTATATGTAATTTTAGGTGTTAATAAAGATGGTTTTAAAGATATTTTAGGACTGTGGATAGGCGAAAGTGAGACATCCAAGTTTTGGTATTCAGTACTTACAGATTTAAAAAATAGAGGTGTAAAGGATGTTTTAATATTTAGTGTTGATGGTTTACCAGGATTTAAGGAAGCAATTAGCGCCAGCTACCCTGAATCTGTTGTACAAAGATGCATCATACATCAATTAAGAAATACATTCAAATATGTATCATATAAAGATTCTAAAGAGTTAATGAAAGACTTTAAATTAGTTTACAAGGCAGTAAATGAGTCTGAAGCCTTATCGGCTCTAGATGTTGTGGAAGAAAAATGGGGTAAAAAATATCCTACAGCAATAAGAATTTGGAAAGATAACTGGGATTTAATTTCACCATTCTTTAATTTTCCACAAGAAATAAGAACAATTATGTATACTACTAATATAATTGAGGGCGTTAATAGACAATTTAGAAAGGTTACTAAAACAAAATCCACTTTTCCATCAGATGAATCTCTGCTAAAAATGCTTTATTTAGCAAGTCAAAACATAATGAAAAAGTGGACCATGAGATATAGAAATTGGGATAGTATATATAACCAATTATCTATATTCTTTGATGGTAGAATATAAATTTTAAAAATCTATATTCAGATTTTGTTGGAGTATGAGGAGTTGAGATCAATTCCTTATACCTACCTAGATTTAGTTTTACCATTTCACAATTAAATATCCATATTATGAATATTTAATAAATTATTAGAAATATTATAAGTAAACAACATTGCTATAGAGGAGCGAAATTACTCTAAAGCACAAATCAATTTACACTCTCAATTTTATTTATATATTCAACAAGATATATTTGTTATAAAAAAGCTATATCTCTTATGGGATATAGCTCTTATATTACTTCATATTTTTTATAATAAACTTATCATTATCTCTAGGTGAAAATCCTTGTTTCAGATATTTTTTGTTTTTCATAATGAATTTAATGAAAAAGTACATACCTATTATAAATAAGATACTGCCAAAAACTAACGATATTGTAGCATCAGATGATGTAATAGGAGATGTATCTGAAGTAGAACTCATATCCAATTGAGGTAAAAAAGCAACTAAATTATTGAAAAAATGTACAGTCATAGGGATTAATATATTTTTATATTTTATATATAAGATACAACAAGCGATGCCGAATATAAAAGCACCAATAACAGCTAATTCTATATGTAATAATCCAAATATTAAAGATGATATTATCATTCCTATATAAATATTAGATTTTCTACTGATTCTTTTGAAAATTATGGATCTAAAAAGCAACTCCTCTGAAATAGGAGCACCAATAACAGTAATTATCATGGCTATAAATAATTCTCCATAAGTAGAAGTTGGTGATATAGAAGAGCTAGATAGAAGGCTATTTAGTATATTTGGAAATAAAAAGTAGACAACACCTATTGATAATAAACTAATGCCCATTGATAAGCATAGTTGAGTAGCTACAACACTACCTAATTCTTTTATATTTACTTTTTGGAAGTAGTCTTTAATCAATAATAATAATTTATTTTTATTAATTCTAAATTTATATAAAAGTATTATTATAAATAAAGTAGTAGATAATAATGATAATAAATTATCATTATTTAATAAATCTATATTACCAGAAAGTAAAGCTATAAATGTAACTATGAATATAGTGAAAATATACCATAATATAGCAGAAAAAGCTTTTACTTCTTTAAACTCTTTAGTAAAATCTAACATATAACTCCTCCTTTATAAAAATATATTAATACTTCATGATAAATTCATACTGAAACTATATAATATTCAATTATAAAAAACATTAAAAATACACAAAATCAATATAAAGATAAAAATATAGTATCATAAACATTGACAAAATACTGTATTAATTTTACTATTTTATATAAGTCATTTTATAACTTTATAACATTATATTTAATGTTAGAGCTATATATGATGGATATATATAGTAACAAATATAGAATAATTATTATAGGAGATATCTATATGAAAGAGAAAAAACCTCAAAAAAAATCATGGTTATATTATTATGGGATAATACTTCTTTTACTAGTAGTGCTTAATTCTTTTATATTTCCAGCTTTAGGTCAGATGAGTGGAAAAGTAGAAGAAATAGACTATGGAACATTCCTTACAATGGTTGATGAAGGAAAGGTAAATCAAGTAGATATTGAAAACTCAAAACAAATTACTTTTAATACAAAGGATGAGAAGGGGAAAGTTTATATAACTGGTCAAGTAAATGACCCAGAGTTAGTGGATCGTTTATATAAATCTGGTGTTAAATTTGGTCAAAAAATACCTAAAGAAGAGTCACCTATTGTAGATTTAATTCTTTTCTGGATATTACCAACAATATTAATGATAGCTTTCTTAAACTTTATGATGAGAAAAGTTACTCAAAGAATGGGTGGTAGAGGTGGCCCTATGCAATTTGGTAAAAGTAATGCCAAAATATATGTAGAAGCACAAACAGGTAAAACTTTTGAAGATGTAGCAGGACAAGATGAAGCTAAGGAATCTTTAACTGAAATCGTCGACTTTTTACATAATCCTAAAAAGTACGAAGAAATAGGAGCTACAATGCCAAAAGGAGCTTTACTTGTTGGACCTCCAGGTACAGGTAAAACATTACTTGCCAAAGCAGTTGCAGGAGAAGCTAAAGTACCATTTTTCTCAATCTCAGGATCTGAGTTTGTTGAAATGTTTGTTGGTATGGGTGCTGCAAAAGTTAGGGATTTATTTAAACAAGCTCAAGAAAAAGCCCCATGTATCGTATTTATAGATGAAATAGATACTATAGGTAAAAAACGTGATGGTGGCGGAATGGGTGGTAATGATGAAAGAGAGCAAACTCTTAATCAGTTACTTACTGAAATGGATGGATTTGATGGTAAAAAAGGTGTTGTAATACTTGCAGCAACTAATAGACCAGAATCTCTAGATAAAGCTTTACTTAGACCAGGACGTTTTGATAGAAGAGTACCAGTTGAACTTCCAGATTTAAAAGGTCGTGAAGATATACTTAAGGTTCATGCTAAAAAAGTTAAAATGGCAGATGATGTGGACTTTAATGAAATAGCAAGAGCAACTGCTGGAGCTAGTGGTGCAGAACTTGCTAATATAGTAAATGAAGCAGCTCTTAGAGCTGTTAGACTGGGAAGAGATAAAGCTACTCAAGCTGATTTAGAAGAAAGTGTTGAAGTAATAATTGCAGGATATCAAAGAAAAACTGCTGTAATTTCACCAAGAGAAAAGAAAATAGTAGCTTACCATGAAATAGGTCATGCATTAGTTGCAGCAAAACAAACAGAATCTGCACCAGTTCATAAGATTACGATTATACCTCGTACATCTGGAGCGCTAGGATATACTATGCAAGTAGAAGAAGGCGAAAGAGTACTTATGTCTAAGGAAGAAGCCTTTAACAAAATAGCAACATTTACAGGTGGTCGTGCTGCTGAAGAAATAATATTTAATTCATTTACAACAGGAGCATCTAATGATATAGAACAGGCAACAAGAATAGCTAGAGCTATGGTTACACGTTATGGTATGAGTGAAGAGTTTGATATGATGGCTCTTGAAACTGTTACTAACCAATATTTAGGTGGAGATGCATCACTAATGTGTTCACCAGAAGCATCAGCTAAGATAGATAGAGAAGTTTTAAGTATAATAAAATCAGCTCATAATAAAGCTAGACAAATACTAGAAGAAAATATAGATAAACTGCATGAACTTTCTAACTATCTATTAGAAAAAGAAACTATAACAGGTGAAGAATTTATGGCAATATTAAATGGAAAGCCTGTTGAAGAAGTTGAGAAAGATTCTGAAGAAAAGGAAATTGCAGAAGAAATTTTAACTGAACTTGAAGAAAATAATAAAGAAGAGGTTAAATTTGAAGAAGGAATTTCATTGAATAAAGTTGAATCTAATGAGAATGAAAAAGATAACCAATAAATAATATGAAAAAAGTGTCAATACTAATGTTGACACTTTTTTTTATAAATACAACAATTTTAAGTATAATAGATATACAATTTATTTATAGAAGATATATAATTGCATTTAAAATTACAAAATATAAGTAGAAATGAAATGTAAAAATTTAAGGAGGAAGCTATGAATAAATTAAAGGATATGAAACTGAAAAATCAACTTATAATTTCTACATATATAATGATTTTTCTTTTATTAATTCTAAAACCAGCTGTAATACCTAATTTAATAAATAAATTTATATCTGCATTTAAACCATTTATAATTGGTGGGATAATTGCATTTCTAATAAATTTACCAATGAAAGTTATAGAAGAAAAAGCAGTAAAGCCTTTGTGTGAAAAATATGAAAATCTAAAAAAAATGTCTAGAGTTATATCATTAGTATATACACTTATAATTATAGTGGTTTTAAGTTGGATATTTATTAGTTATATTGTGCCACAATTAGCTGATAGTTTAAGGGCTTTAACAAATGACATACCATCATATATTAGTGGACTTCAAAATCAGATAATAATAAAATTAAAAGATTTTGATATGCTGGACAATACAGTTTTTGATATACAAGCAATGATAAAAAAATCATTAACGTATATTGAAAACTTTATAAATATGTTCATATCTAATTTATTTAATTTTACAATAGGAATTACTAATTTTTTTATGAATTTATTTTTAGGAATAGTAATATCCATGTATATACTACTTAGTAAAGAAAAATTAATTTATCAATTTAAAAAACTTATATATGCTTTATTTAATGAAGAAAGATATGAAAAGATAATATATATTTTAAAATTGACTAATAATAAATTTTCTAGATTTATATTAGGTCAATCAATAGATGGATTGATACTGGGAACCGTATTTTTTATAGTTTTCTCTTTAGTTAAAATACCTTTTGCATTGCTAATAAGTATATTAATACCAATACTAAACTTTATACCTATATTTGGGACTTATGTGGGAATTGTTATATCAGCCTTTATAATTCTTATGGTGCAACCAAATTTAGTATTGTTATTTTTAGTTTTAGTATTTACAATACAGCAGCTAGATGGAAAGTTTGTATATCCTATGGTTGTGGGAAATTCTCTAGGTCTTTCTCCTTTATGGATATTATTGGCTATTGTTGTTGGAGGAAATTTATTTGGAATTGTTGGTATGATACTTGGAATGCCTCTTGTTAGTGTGATTTATGAATTATCATCAAAAGCCATAAATGATATAATTGAAAATAAAAAAAATAAGATTAAAAAGTCTAAGTAGGTAGAAAATAATATTATTTAATATAATGCAAGATTGTTAAATATTAATTTTTTGTTGACAAATTTTGTTAAAATGCATAATATAAATATTAATTAAAGTAATCATAAATTTTATAAAATATAATATAAATAATTTATAATATTATTTTTTTAATATATGGTTATAATAATTATTAAATTTAAGAAAGGAGGTAAAATTATGAGTAAGAAATTATTCGTGCCAGGACCAATAGATGTAAGTGAAGATGTATTAGCGCAAATGGCTACACAAGTTATTAGCCATAGAGGAAAAGAAGCATCAGATTTACAAAAAGAAATAACTGAGAAACTTCAAAAACTATTCTTTACTAAAAATAATATACTATTATCAACATCCTCCGGTAGCGGCCTAATGGAAGGCTCCATTAGATGTTGTACTTTAAAAAGAGCAGCAGTACTGTCCTGTGGTTCCTTTGGTGACAGATGGTACAAAATGGGTATATCAAATGGTGTTCCAGCGGATTTATTTAAAGTCGAATTAGGAAAAGCTATTGAGCCAGAAATGGTTGATAAGGTATTATCTACGAATAAATATGATACGGTCATGGTAACTCATAATGAGACCTCAACTGGAATTGCAAATCCAATCAAAGAAATTGGAGAAGTAATTAAAAAATATGATGATATTATATATTGTGTAGATACAGTTAGTTCAGCAGGTGGAATGAAAATAGAGGTAGATAAATCTAATATAGATATTTGCTTAACCTCAGTACAAAAAGCTATAGGATTACCACCAGGAATGTCTCTTTGTACTTTCTCAGAAAAGGCAAAAGAGAGAGCAAAAAAAATACCTAATCGGGGTTATTATTTCGATTTACTCTCAATGTATGAGTATATTGAAAAGAAAAATTTCCAATACCCTTCAACACCTTCCCTTTCACATATGTTCGCTTTAAATTTCCAACTTGACAAAATTCTAAAAGAAGGCCTAGACAATCGTTTTAAACGTCATGAAGAAATGGCCAAATTAGTCCGATTATGGGCTTGTGAACACTTCAAAATTTTTACCGATGTAAATTATTTATCTAATACCCTTACCGTTATTGAAAATACACAAGGAATCAGTGTATCTAATCTCAATGAAAAATTACAACAAAGAGGCTTTTTGATAGCCAATGGATATGGAGATCTTAAGGAGAAAACATTTAGAATTTCTCATATGGGAGATTATACAGTAGAAGATGTAAATGAATTATTAGCTAATATCAATGATATTTTAGGATATTAGGTTTATTGTATTCAATTTGCATTATTTATAATACAAAAATTTAAAAAATAAAGCGGTAAAGCTATAATTCAAGTGAATTTTGGAGGTAAAAATATGTGTAAGATATTAATAACAGATGGAATGAATGAAAATGCTATTAATAATTTAAGAAATTTAAATATAGATATTGAACATAAATTTTACGATGGGTTGGAACTTGGAGAAAAATTAAAAGATAAGGATATATTAGTTATTCGTTCAAAAAATGTGATAACTAAAGAGATTATAGATAAAGCATGTGAAGGTAATACTTTAAAATTAATAATTAGAAGTGGAGTAGGACTTGATAATATAGATGTAAAATATGCAAATAAAAAAGGGATAAAGGTACTAAATACTCCTAATGCTAGCACAAGATCTGTGGCAGAACTTACAATAGGTCAAATAATAACTCTATCAAGATTTATAAATATTTCAAATGTAACTATGAGAGATGGTCAGTGGAATAAAAAACAGTATGTAGGAACTGAGATTTATGGAAAAACTCTAGGAATTATTGGACTTGGTAGAATTGGAAAAACTGTAGCAAAAATGGCTTATGATTTAGGAATGAAAGTAATTTATTACGATATATTAGGTGAAATGATAGGATATAAAAATTATACTTTTTGTAGTTTTGAAGAAGTTTTAAAAAATGCAGATTTCTTGACTATTCATATACCACTAGAAAGAGGCCAAGGATATTTAATAGGAGATAAGGAATTTGCAATGATGAAAGATAGAGTATATTTCATCAATCATGCTAGAGGTGGCCTAGTTTGTGAGAAAGCTTTAATAAAAGCTTTAGATAGTGGAAAGGTTGAGGCGGCTGCTTTAGATGTTTATGAAAAAGAGCCAAATATAAACTTAGAACTTGTAAATCATCCTATGGTATCACCAACACCTCATCTTGGTGCTTCAACAGTAGAAGCTCAAGAAAGAATAGGTAGAGAAATTGTAAAAATAATTTATAACTTCTTAATTGAAGAAGAAATAATTGATGAAAAAATGCAAATAGCGTTATAAGAAAAGTATAATATTGGGGAGGAATAAAAATGGCAATAATTAAACCTTTTAAAGCAGTTAGACCTGCAAATGAATATGTAAAAATGGTAGCAGAACTACCTTATGATGTTATGAATAGAGAGGAAGCTAAGAAAATAGCACATGGAAATAAATATTCTTTCTTGCATATAGATAGAGCTGAAATAGATCTTGATGATGAAATAAATGAACATGATGAAAAAGTATATGAAAAAGCTAAAGAAAATCTAGATAAATTTAAGAAAAATAATATATTTATAAAAGATAATGAAGATGCAATTTATATTTATAGAGAAATAGCTAATGGAAGAGCTCAAACAGGAATAGTTGCATGTGTAGCAGTAGATGATAATATAAACGGTGTAGTAAAAAAACATGAATATACTAAGCCAGATAAAGAATTAGATAGAACTAATCATATTAAATATTGTAATGCAAATACAGGAACAGTGCTCTTAACTTATAAAAATAAAGAAGAAATAAATAAAATTATAGACTATTATGTTTGCTTTATGAATCCAATATATGATTTTAAAACTGATGATGATGTTATTCATACTATTTGGAAAGTTAATAAACAAAGAGATATTGATGATTTAGTAAATGAATTTGAAAAAGTTGATAATTTATATATTGCTGATGGTCATCATAGATGTGCAGCTGCTGAAAATATAGCATTAGAAGAAAGAAGAAAGAATCCAAACTATAGGGGAGATGAAGAGTTTAATTATTATACTGCAATGATAGCACCAGATACTAATTTAAATGTTATGGACTATAATAGAGTTGTAAAAGATTTAAATGGCTTTACGAAAGAGGAATTTTTAAATAAAGTAAATGAAAAATTTATAGTTAGAGAAGTAAAAAGGAATTATAAGCCTAATAAAAAGGGATTTGTAGGTATGTTTTTAGATAACAAATGGTATGAAATAGAGTTTGGAAAAGAATACTTAGAAGATAAAGATGTTGTAAATACTTTAGACATTTCTATACTACAAAATTATATTTTAGATGAAATTTTAGGAGTAAAAAATCCAAGAAGTGATAAGAGAATAGATTTTATTGGTGGAATTAGAGGCCCAAAAGAAATAGAAAAAAGAGTAAATGAAGATATGGAAGTTGGTTTCTTAATGTATCCAACGGATATAAAGGAATTAATTTCTGTGGCTGATGAAAATAAAATAATGCCAGCAAAATCTACTTGGTTTGAACCAAAAGTAAGATGTGGATTATTTTTACATGAATTGAGTTAAATTACTATAATATAACTAGAGATTAAATTTATATCTCTAGTTTTTATTTTTAGTTAAAAATTGGGGGGATAACAGTGGAAGAAGAAAGGATTTTTGCAGGTAAACTATTTGATAATCGTAAAAAGGAGCTGAGAGACATTAAACATAAAGCTCATATTCTTTGTCAAAAGTACAATTCTATGGATGAGTATGATGAAAAGAGACTTCCTATAATAAAAGAGTTTATAGGAAAAATAGGCGAAAACTTCTTTGCAAACTTTAATCTGACAGTGATGGATGATGGGAAGATAGAAATTGGTGATAATGTTATGTTTGGACCTAATGTATCTCTAATGGCTACAAATCACCCATTGATATACAATGAGAGAGTGGCTATGAAGTTTCCAGATGGACATGTTTCTAGTTCTGAATATGCTGAGGGTATTCATATAGGGAACAATGTATAGATTGCGGCAAATATGGTGGTTATTGATGGTGTTCATATAGGAAATAATGTGGTAATTGGAGCAGGAAGTGTAGTTACTAGAGATATACCAGATGGATATCTTGCTTATGGTGTTCCTTGTAAACCAGTTAGAAAGATTACAGAAAAAGATTCTAAAATAGATTTGCTTTAATTAGTTTTATTAAAAATAAGTAACTATAAAAAGGGGGTAAATATACCACCCCCTTTTTAATTTATTAAATATCATCATCAGTACAGTTTGCACATTCACCAGAAGATAGTTTTTTGTTTTTGAAAGGCTCCAAGAAACTTTCTTTGTTAAATATAAACAATCCAGATAAAATGATTATTCCACCTAAAATAGTAGCTTTATCAGGAATTTCATTTATCATAATAAATCCTAAGATAGTTGTCAAAAATGGAGTAACAAACATATAGTTGCTCACATAAGTAGTTTTCTCAGCTAAGGAAATTGCCTTTGCCCAAGCTATATAAGCAATAGCGCTTGAAAATACTCCTAGAATTAAAACGTATAGCATTTGTATTAATGGAGCATGTATAGCTTTATTTATTGATCCAGGAAGGAATATACATAGCATAATTGTAGCAAAGAAAATACTATAAGTACTTGCTTGAAGTGCTGAATATGTTTTAGTTAATTTTCTTTGAAGGACATTGTAAGAAGCTAGACATAAAGCGGCTATTAAGAGCCATAATACACCTTCATTAATAGAAAATGAACCATTCATCAAAGTTAGAACTAAAATTCCCATAAACTCAATTCCTATGGCAATCCATTGATATATCTTAAGTTTTTCCTTATAAAAGAAAGTAGCAAGTAAAGCTGTAAAAACAGGTACAGTAGCAATGATAATACTACTTGTAGCAGCACTTACAAGAGCAGTTCCTTTATTAAATAAAATTACATAAAGAAAAAATCCTAAGGCACCAGAGAGTATAAATGAAAATAAATCTTCTTTTTTAGGTCTATTTATTTTTATAAAGCAAATAATTACTAGTAATGTTATTGATGCAACTAAATATCTTAAGAAACTCAAAGAATATACATCAAAATATTGCAGTCCAAGTCGAGTGAACACAAAAGCTAAAGCCCAAAATATTATAGTTATAATTGCATAAAAATGATAACTTTTTTTCATATACTATCCTCCTATAAATTTAATATTTATAAGTAAATTATAGTAGTAAATTACTATGAATTAACAAATAAAGTAAAAATAGTTATTAATATTTAGCTAAATAATAAAAAATAAGAATAATATAGATTAAATATAAGAAAAAGTGGGAATTTATAAGTTATAAAAAATGAAAGGAGTAGTATTGTTATTACGATACTAAATAAAAATGTTCAGCATCATAGGATTAATTTTATCACTTGGACTTATTATGTTTTTAGCATATAAGGGATATTCAACAATAATAACAGCACCTATAGTAGCTATATTAACATTAATAGTAACTACAGGTTTTGACAGTCATATTATGGCAAATTACACAGAAGTATATATGTCGGGATTTGCAAACTTTGTAAAAAGCTATTTCCCTTTATTTATGACAGGAGCTTTATTTGCCATATTAATGGAAAAAGCAAATTATGCAAAATCAATATCTCACTTTATAACAGAAAAATTAGGAAAGGATAAAGCTATACTGTCCATAGTTTTATCAGGAGCCTTACTAACTTATGGAGGAGTTTCTTTATTTGTAGTAGCTTTTATTACATATCCAATAGCAAGAACCTTATTTAAAGAAGCAGATATACCAAAAAGACTTATACCTGGGTGTATTGCATTAGGATCATTTACATTTACCATGACAGCAGCACCTGGTTCTCCAGAAATTCAAAATGTTATACCGATGAAATACTTTGGAACAGATGCTTTTGCAGCTCCACTTATCGGAATAATTGCAAGTTTACTTATGTTAGGTTTAGGAATGTTTTATTTAACAAATCAAGCAAAGAAAGCAAAATTAAATGGAGAAGGATATGGCAATCATACAGAAAAAGAAAGTGAAGAAATAAGTATAGAAAAACTACCAAATATATTTATATCAGTTTTTCCTATATTAATAATATTTGCATCAAATTTATTTTTCTCAAAAATATATTATGTTTTAGTTGATGGTACATATTTAGAAAACTTTAATACAACTTTGAGTAATGTTTCAGGAACATGGAGTGTAATTATATCCATAGTAATAGCTGATTTATTTTTAGTGATAACTAATTATAAAAAGATAAAAAATTTAAAAGTAGTTTTAGATGAAGGTGTGAGTAACTCATTTAGACCTTTATTAAATTCTTCAGCAATAGTTGGCTATGGGAGTGTTATAAAATCATTGGCAGTATTTTCAGTGATACAAAACTTTGTGTTTAATATTTCTTCAAATCCAATTATTTCAGAAGCTTTATCAGTAAACTTAATTTGTGGTCTTACAGCATCAGCATCAGGAGGTTTAACAATTACTTTAGATGCTTTAGCGCCTACTTATTTACAAATGGCTAGTGCTTTAAATATTTCACCAGAGATTTTACATAGAATTGCATCTCTAGCATGTGGGGGACTTGATACATTACCACATAACGGAGCAGTTATTACCACCCTTGCTATTTGTGGTCTTACTCATAAACAGTCATACAAGGATATATTTGTCACATCAGTGGTGATTCCAATAGCTGTAACAACAATTATTGTAATTGGTCTAAGTGTTTTTGTTTAAAGATAGAATAAATAAAAAAATTATAATAAATAGAAAAAGAGCTAAGCCGCCTTAGCTCTTTTTCTGTTTGTCTTATAATATATTATTTTCTAGGGATTTTATTATATTACTAAAAATTAGGATGATATCTATTAAGAATCAGATAAAGTAATTCTTTAGTTAATTGTATTATGATTTGGGTATAAATTTGTGTTAAGAATAGATTATATATGTAAAAAAAATTTAACAAAAATATACAAATTTAACATTTATAAATATGAATTATGAATATACAAAATTCAATTACATTAAAAATATTGTAACTCTTTGTGATATAATATTTAATCAGAGTTAATAATTAAAGAAAAATATATTTTACAAAGAAAAGATTTTATATAGATTGAGCAGGTGATAGAATGGAAAATAAATTTTTACCAATTTGTAAAGAAGATATGATTGAAAGAGGATGGGATGAGTGTGATTTTGTACTTGTTACAGGAGATGCTTATGTTGACCATCACAGTTTTGGGACAGCCATTATATCTAGAGTATTAGAACATGCTGGATATAAAGTAGGGATAATTGCTCAACCTAACTGGAAAACAACAGAAGATTTTATGAAACTTGGAAGACCAAGACTTGGATTCTTAGTTAATGGAGGTAATATGGACCCTATGGTTAACCATTACTCTGTTAGCAAAAGACAAAGAGAAAAAGACCTTTATTCACCAGGTGGGGAGATGGGTCATAGACCAGATAGAGCTACTATAGTTTATTGTAATAAAATAAGAGAAGCTTATGGAGATATTCCAGTAGTAATAGGTGGAATAGAGGCATCACTTAGAAGATTTGCTCACTATGATTATTGGAGTGATCAAGTAAGAAAATCTATATTAGTAGATAGTGGTGCAGATTTACTTGTTTATGGAATGAGTGAAAGACAAATAGTTAAAGTTGCAGATGCTTTAAATGATGGATTCGACCCTAAATATATAAGCTTTATAGATGGAACTTGTTATATGGCGGATAGTTTAGATGAAGTGTATGTAGACTATGTCTTAACACCTTCATTTGAAGAAATCAAAAAAGATAAAGTAAAATTTGCAGAGGCTTTTAAAATACAAGAGGCAGAGCAAGATCCATTTAGAGGAAAAGCTGTAGTTCAACCTCATGGAAATAAATTTATGGTTCAAAATAAACCAGAACCACCATTAAGTAGAGAAGAATTAGATGAAGTATATGCACTACCATATACTAAAAATTATCATCCATCTTATGAAGCTAAAGGTGGAATACCAGCTTTAAATGAAGTTAAATTCTCAATAGTAAGTTCTAGAGGATGTTTTGGAAGTTGTTCATTTTGTGCAATAACTTTCCATCAAGGTAGAGCAGTACAAAGTAGAAGTCATGAGTCTATATTAGAAGAAGCAAGAGAAATAACTCAATTACCAGACTTCAAAGGATATATTCATGACGTAGGTGGACCTACTGCAAACTTTAGACAAGAAGCTTGTAAAAAACAAATAACAGAAGGTAAAGGTGGATGTAAACATAGACAATGTCTAGATCCATCACCATGTAAAAACTTAAATGTAGACCATACTGATTATGTAAGTCTTCTTAGAAAAGTTAGACAAATTCCAGGAGTTAAGAAAGCTTTCGTACGTTCTGGTATAAGATATGACTATGTAATGGCTGATAAAGACAATACATTTATGAGAGAATTAATTAAACACCATGTAAGTGGACAGTTAAAAGTTGCTCCAGAACACGTAGCAGAAGAAGTACTTTACTATATGCAAAAACCAGCTGGAGATACTTACGATAGATTTAGACAAAAATTCTTTGCAATGAATGAACAAATGGGATTAAAACAATACTTAATACCATACTTAATGTCTTCACATCCAGGATCTACATTAAATAGTGCAATAGAACTTGCTGAATATTTAAGAGATATTAAATATCAACCGGAGCAAGTTCAAGACTTCTATCCAACACCAGGAACACTGTCAACTACAATGTTCTATACAGGATTAGATCCAAGAACTATGAAGGAAGTTTATGTACCAAAATCTAAACATGAAAAAGCAATGCAAAGAGCTTTACTTCAATACTCTGCACCAAGAAACTATGATTTAGTACATGCTGCATTAGTTGAAGCAGGTAGAGAAGATTTAATAGGATTTGGTCCAAGATGTTTAATAAAACCTAGAGATGCTAGGGGGGCATTAAATAGACAGTTTGATAAGAATAAAAAAGGTGGTAAATCAAACGACAGAAATTCTAAGGGTGGAAGAAGTAATAAAAATTCTGATAGAAGAAATAATAGAAATAGTACGAGAGATAATAGAAATTCTAACTCAAAAAGTAAAAAAAGAAATAAAAGATAGATAATAAAAATAGCAGTTAAGCCTATTGGTTAAACTGCTATTTTTTACATTAAGTAGTTTTTCTTTCTATTAATTTTATAGGGATGATTATATGTTTATCATCATCTATATTTTTCTTATCGATAAGATTTAGAAGTAAATTAGAACTCTTATCTGCCAGTTGTTTTTTATCTTGATAAATTGTAGATATTGGAGGATTTGCATACTTTGAAACAGATGTATCATCGTATCCTACAATTTTTACTTTTAATGGAACATCAATATTGTGTTGTTGTAAAGCTACTAAGGCGCTATGGGCCCTTATATCATTTGTGGCAAATATACCATCAAAATTCATATTATTTTCAATTAAATTATTAATAGCTTTTAGAGAATCCTCAAAAACTCCTTCCTTTAAATCCAACCTTAAAATTAATTCAGATATAAGAGGTATATTATATTTGTTTAGAGCATCTTTATATCCTTTGATTTTATTGTTAACAGAAGAAGCTCTTTTATTATTTGTAAGTAAAACTATACGTTTACATCCTTTTTTTATCAACTCTTCTGTAGCACGAAAACCACCATCATAGTGATTACATTCTACACAATAGTATTCTTTCATATCTGTATTATTAAGATATACAACAGGAATATTTCTTTTTAGGATTTGTGAAGGATTAACAAAATTACTTGATATACATATAATTCCATCTACTAATTTTGAATCCAAACTTTTAAAATATTCTTTTTCTTTTACTTCATTTTGACCAGTATTACATATGAAAACTGAGTAACCATGTTTAAAAAAGAAATTTTCTATTTCTAAAACAAGTTCTGCAAAAAATAAGTTATTTATGTCTGGAACTATTACACCAATAGTGTTTGACTTACTGACTCTTAGACTTTTTGCAGCCATGTTAGTTGTATAATCATATTTTTCTATAATATCTAAAACTTTCTTACGAGTTTCTTCAGAGAAACGACCATTATTATTTATAACTCTAGAAACTGTAGCAACTGATACACCACTAAGTTCTGCTATTTCCTTTATAGAGATTTTTTTATTATTTTTCATAAGTTCTCCTCTAAATATTAATCACACTCTTAAATTAAAACAATTAAGTTGTTTAAGAGAAGATAATTTTATAAGGTTATAATATCAAAGTTAATTATTATTGTAAATATGAAGAAAATTACATAAAAATATAATTGACAGACAAAAATAAATATGAGAAAATCAACGTATAAATGTGAGTAATCGATTACTCAAAAACTAAAGGAGAAAAAATATGAATAACAAAGAATTAGCAAATATAATAGACCATACTTTATTAAAAGCAGATGCAACAAATGAAGAAATAGTTAAGTTATGTGCAGAAGCAAAAGAATATAACTTTGCTTCAGTTTGTGTAAATCCATCAATGGTAAAATTAGCAAGCGAAGAATTAAAAGACTGTGATGTTGATGTATGTACAGTAATAGGATTCCCTCTAGGTGCAACTACTTCAGAAGTTAAAGCATTCGAAACAAAAAACACTATAGAAAATGGTGCTACTGAAGTAGATATGGTTATAAATATAGGTAAATTAAAAGATAGAGATTTAGAATATGTTAAAAATGATATACAAGCAGTAGTTGATGCAGCAAAAGGAAAAGCTTTAGTAAAAGTTATAATAGAAACTTGCTTATTAACTGATGAAGAAAAAGAAATAGCTTGTAAATTATCAAAAGAAGCTGGAGCTGATTTTGTAAAAACTTCAACAGGATTCTCTACAGGTGGAGCTACAGCTCATGATATAGCTCTAATGAGAAAAACTGTAGGACCTGAAATGGGAGTTAAAGCATCTGGTGGAGTTAGAACTAAAGAAGATGCAATGACTATGGTTGAAAATGGTGCTACTAGAATAGGTGCATCAGCATCTATAGCAATAGCTACAGGTATAAAACAAGATACTAAAGGATACTAAAAAGTATTGAGTTTATAAAATAAAAGGTGTTATCTAAAATAAATTGTATTTATTTTAGATAACACCTTTTTTAATTTTTAACTACTTAAAGGAGCAATGGGTGAAGTCAATTTTTTAGTTGTATAAATCAACAGCAAGCTCACTTAAAGCATCTCTATCTAATATTACTAAAGACCTTTTCTCTTTTTTTATAATATTTTTTGAACAAAGTTTATCAACAACTCGTAAAAAATGTCTATAATCAGCTCCAAGAAGCTCAGCCAACTGAGTAAAATTATCTGTAAGTACTTTATTTTCCGGTTTTAAATCATTAGGATAAAGAGCAAGAAGATAGCTTGCAAGTCTATTTTCTAATGGGTAAAGTACGTTTAAAGAAGTAGATGCTGATGTGGAAGTTAGTTTATAACTTAAATGCTTACATACAAAATTTAGAAATTTAGCATCATATTTAGAAATTTCTAAAATTTTATATAAAGGAATACCTATACATAGGCAATCTTCAATAGCTTGTATATTGCAATTAGCATTATTATCACAAGTAATCTCCACATCACCAATAACTTGAAGGGGAGAATAAAATCTAATCAATAGAGATTTTCCATTAGGTGTGGAGATATAAACCTTAGCTCTACCTTTAACGAAAAAATAAAAATAATCTAAAGTCTCGCCTTTAATACAAATATGAGAGCCCTTTTTAAAGTAATGAAGCTCTATATGGTCTTCAATATTTTTGGTAAATATTTTATTAATTTCGAATTTGTTCATATAATAACTTAATTTATTCTTGTTATTTAATTTAATCATGTTAATTTCCTCAAAAATTTTTAAAAAATATGGCATATGTCATAATATCTAGTAATTACTTTTTGATATTATATCTAAGTCGATAGAAAAGAATTATATCATATAGGAGGGAAAAAAGCATTGAAAAAAATTGTATGTTTAATTACAGTACTTATGACAACTGCATTTTCATTAGTAGGATGTGGGGGAAATAAAGATAATGCAGCAAATGATGATGCATTAAAAATAACAATGGTTACTAGCGTAGGTGGAGTAACTGACGGAAGTTTTAACCAAAGTGCTTGGGAAGGACTTCAAAAAGCAGAAAAAGATTTAGGAATAAATATAAGTTATATAGAATCAAAACAAGAAGCTGATTATATTACTAACCTAGAGCAAGCAGTAGATGGTAATAATGATTTAATACTTGCAACAGGATTCCCAATGCAACAAGCATTACTAGAAACAGCTAAAAATTATCCAGAACAAAAATTTGCTATAGTTGATGTTGACTATGGTAATGAGACACCTGAAAATGTTACTTGTATATCATTTAATGAGTCTGAATCAGGATATATTGTTGGTTTAGTTGCAGGAAAAATGACAAAAACTAATATAGTAGGTTTTGTTGGAGGAATGGACAACGTAGTTGTAAGAAAGTTCCAAAATGGATATGAAGCTGGTGTTAAAGCTGCTAATCCAGATGCAAAAGTTTTGGCTCAATATGTTAACTCATTTGCAGATCAAGCAAAAGGAAAATCTATAGCAAGTCAAATGTACAGCAATGATGCAGATATAATATTTGCATGTGCAGGAGATAGTGGTGTAGGTGTACTTGAATGTGCTAAAGAAACTGGAAAATTTGCTATAGGTGTTGATAGAGACCAAAATGATATAGCACCTGATAATATATTAACTTCAGCAATGAAAAAAGTTAATGAAGGTGTATATAACGTAGTTGAAAATTTAAACAATGGTACTTTTGAAGGTGGAAAAACTTTAGTATTTGGTTTAAATGAAAAAGGTGTAGGGCTTGCTCCATCAACAAATAAAAATGTTCCACAAGAGATAATAGATTATGTTAATGATCAAGAACAAAAAATAATAAATGGCGAGTTAGTAATTCCAAATAAATAAGTATATATATGTATAAAAAAGTGGCTTAGTTTTAGGTCACTTTTTTGTTGTGAAAAATTAAATAAGTTGTAATAATAAAATTAAGAATCTATATTATTTTTAACTTATATATAAATCTGAAGGGAGATAATTAATATAAAAAAATTTTTAAGAGTAATTTTAACAGTAATACTTATAGTTATTATAGGGATATTTGGATATAAGTTTTTGATTAAAGAATATAATCATCAAATGGAGAAAAAATATGCTGAAGAAATTAAAAATATGAGTGAAGAAGATTTGAAAATAGTAAATGAAGTAATTTCCTTAGCAAAGGAAAAAGAAGGGCAGGAATATACCTGGGGTGGAAAAGGAGAAATAATAACTGAGGAAAGGTTTGAAGAACTAATTGGATACTATGGAGAAAGTTATTATCCATTAGATAAAAAAGATTATATAGGTAAACAAGGTTTTGATTGTTCAGGACTTACATACTGGACATATAAAACTGTTACAGGAGTAAATATAGGTTATTCTACAGCCGAACAGAAAGAAGTATTACAAAATTATAAAATTGATATGAAAAACCTTCAGCCTGGAGATCTTATTTTTACCACAAGACATGTAGTAATGTACATGGGAAAAGGAAAGATAATTAATTCGGCTAGTAGAAATCCATATCCAATTGGCGGAATAAAAGTAGAATCAGTTTTACCTTATAAAAAAGGACAAGCATATCGACCTATAGACTATATTAAGGCAAAATCATAATTTGTAATGTATATATTTTATAAAATTATGGATATAGAATATTACTAAAAATTAAGTGTTGTAATTCAAATATTTTTTGATTGCAACACTTTTTAATTTATTCATTAAATTTATGTAAAAAAATAAATATAATTAGTCATATAATTTATAAATTCTAAATATAAATTAATATGTGTGTGGTGCTAGCCATAAAATCTTTATCGCTGCTCCATGAACATATTAGCACCATGCACGCCGATATTTAGGAGGTGGTAATAATCAAGAGGTTACTAAAGATGAATATAATAGTCCTATGTTTATTAACGATTAACTTAGTTTATATTAAAAAAATTTATGCTCTTCCTGCGGGGGTGGATAGAGTTGAGATTGGTAATTGGACTAAAACAAGAGAAGTTAATGAAGTAGGAGGTGACGAGAGAAAACTTAACAGCGAGGCGTTTACTAATATTCAAAATATTAATATGGGAGATGATATAGATAATATAGAAATTTTTACAAACTTATATGATACTGCATACAATATGAGAACTGTAAATACATTAAATTCTATTAGGACACAGGAAATCAGTAGTGAAGTTAGCAGTGTAATTAAAGGAAATAAAATATTAAGAACAAAAGCTCGCTCTAGTGAACCTATTTATTCCTTTGATTATACAACTATAAAAACTTGGATTGGAAGTGATATAAGTACTGTTTGGGAAGAAGATTTACTAGGAAATGAAATTATAACATGGCCATGTTATGTAGAAGTTTTAGATAATACATCTCAAGCTGAAGCGCCTGTAGAGTGGAGAATGATAGAGGGTAAATTTAATTTAAGTAGTGAAGAAATTAAGTTAATCAAAACAAATATGATACAACCTGTAATTGGAATAGAAACTAATAATGATGAAGAATTTAAACTTATATGTCCTTTTAATGATTTTTTGAATGTTTTTATTAATAAAAAACTTACTCATATAAACTATAGATCAATGTCAGATTATTATAAGTTTAAAATAGATAAAAATCTTGTGAATTATCGTTATACTAATCTTGTTGGAAATGAAAAATACTGCAATAAAGAATTGGACAAGCATATATCACAGCATACCCATGGTAATCATATAGACTGTAATATTTTAGGAGGGGATGTTAGTAACAATTATTATAAAATGGAGGGTGATATATCTAAATATATAACATCAACTACTAGTCAATATACAATATCTTTATTAGTAGGACAAGTTGGAAGATATGGAGAAGATATATCTTCTTATGGAGGTGGTATAAGTAAAATAAATTTATACCTAATTAGAAATCCTCAATTTGATGTTAATATCAAGCCCTATATAATAAAAGATGATACTAAAATTTACATAAATTCTGATTATAAATTTTCATATAATGAAGAGATTTTATTTGACATAGAAATTATAAATAGTAGTGAATATTATGATTATAGTAATCTAAATTTAAATATAGATTTAATAGAAAAAATAAACGGTAACAATAAAAATGATACAGAATCTTTTCATATAGATAAAAACTCATCTACATATAAAAATGAAAATATTACAGAGAGCATCCAGGTGTATATAAACGATGATGATACACCAAAGAGTATTAGCGATTTATCTAAGCTTAATAAAGGAGACAAACTAGTAATAAGCAGTGATAAATTAAGATACACTGTGACAGAAAATAATGCTGCTACAGAAAGAATAAATTACAACTATTCTTTTGAATTTAATTATTTAAATGACTATACATTTTATAAATATGAAAATACTAAAAGGTTGAATGTTAAGCCTATAGGAGGCAGACTAACAGTAACTGTGAACAGTGATAAAGAAGATTATTTTTATATTAAATTATCGGGAGAAGATAACTTTTCAAATATAAAAGTCAAAAATAATAGGTCTTATACTATATGTAACTTAGATTATGATAAAGAGTATAAACTTTCATTAATCAACTCATCGTCTTATAAACCAGAAATCAGCCAGACATTTACTCTTAAAAACTTGTCAGGATATAATACAAAATCCATAACAATAAATGCAAGTAAAAAGTACAATAATTATTTTACACAAAGGAAGATAGATGAAATTATTATAAATAGGTGATAAATATGGGAAGAAGAATAAAAAATATAAGAATAAAGAGGAAAAGAAAAAGAAAGATAAGAGTATTTTTCTTGATTTTATTTATAAATATATTTTTTTGCTCTGCTCTTATTTATGGTGAGGATGTTTTCTATGCTATAAAAACATTTATTTATAGAAATCAAGCACTAAAGATAGATATTAAGACTGAAAAAAATGATGATTTAGGGGATGTGAATCTTAATTTTAAAAATGAGGGTAGTTGTGATGTCTATCTTAGAGGGTTTGTTTTTGTTTATCCTAAGAATGAAGATAATGATGGCACAATTCTTAGTAATTCATCTATGAAAATAAATTATGGAGATAAAGATTTTTGGTATGTTGGTGATGATAATTATATTTATTATACTAAGCCACTAAAGGTAGGAGATTCTACACAAAAGCCCATGGTTAAAAGTATAGAGATTAATTTGAGTGATGAGGACAAGAGAATGTTGGGGGATGTAGATATGACAGTAGATATAGTAATGGAAGCAGTGCAAGTAAATAACTTTGCATATAAGTATCAGTGGGATATGGATAATATGGAGTTGGAAGATTACTTTAAGAATAAAAGTGAAGAAAATCAGATTTTAGAAGGTAATGATGTAATTGAATTAAATTTTAAATGAGTTGGGAAAATATAAGGGGGTAAATAAAAATGAAAAATAAAAAGAAAACTAGGAGAGTTGCTATAGTCTTGGCATGTATATTAATACCACTTGGAGCATTTGGATTTGGATACTTTTTCAAACAAGATAAAGTGTCTGAAAAAAAAGTAACACATACATTAACTGTGGATGGAAATATAGAAGGTACTATAAAAAATACTGTAGAGGCTAACACAGCTGGAATTGTACCAGGTGATACAGTAGATGAAACAATTAATATTAAACCTAGCGCTACTACACCAAGTTTGCTTAGAGTTAAAATAGAACCTGCTTGGTATAATAATGATACAAAAACTGATCTTAAAGTATCAAATATTAAATTTATATATGCTAATGATATAGTAAAGGATGTTTTTACTACTGAAACAAATGATTATTGGTATAATGATGGAACTTATTTATATTATATGGATTCTGTAGAAACTAAAGACAGTGCAATGGAACTAGTTAAAGGAATTAAATTTTTAGGTGGAACAGATGATACAGATGCAAATAAATATCAAGGAAAAAATCTAAAGATTACAGTAACTATGGATATGATTCAATGTAAATATGCTCCATATAAAACGAGATGGGGGATTAATAAAAGTAGTGACTTGTATTCTAAATTAGAAGCATTATGCCCAGAAGCTGATAAAAGCGTTGAAGAATAACTAAAGATATTGATTATATTAAGCCTTATTGAATAAAATTATCAGGTGTAGTAATATGAAAATAAGGCTTAATGTATTTTTAGGAGTGATATTTTGAAAAAAATCGTAACATTAATACTTACTATAATTTTAGGAGTAAACACAATAGGATGTAATATAATCTCTTCATCTAAGGGTGTAAAAATAATAAGTGGAAATAGTCTTGATGGAATTTCCATATGCAAACTTGTTAAAAAAGAGAACCAAATAGAAAAGGGATATAAAACTATATATACAATAGAAGGTAATGAGAAAAATTTAGAGAAATCTTTAAATAATAAAGAATTTGATATAGCTTTGGTACCGACAGATATGGCAGCTAAGATTTATAATAAAAATTCATCTTATCAAATTGCAGCAAGTATAGGACAAGGATCTTATTATTTGGTTACATCAGATCCAAGTATTACAGGATTTAATTCTACTTTGATTAACAAGGAAGTTGCCTTAATTCAGAAAAACTCTATGATAGATACTACAGTAAAAGCAATACTAAAAGAAAATAATGTGGATGAATCTTTAGTAAACTATAAATATACAAATACTGCACCAGAGCTAGTTACCGAGTTAGCTTTAGGTAAGGTGAGAACAGGTATAGTTCCAGAAACTTCCCTTGCCACATTATTATACAAGCATAGTGGACTAAAAATTTTATCTTCCACAAATAAAGCTTATGAGGAAGCTTTTAGTATATTAGGAGGTTATCCTCAGTTTAGTGTAATAGTAAAAAAAGATTTTGCCACAGAAAATAAAGAATATGTGGATAAATTTTTATTAAAATTAAAAGAAGGTATAGATTTTGTGAATAATAATCCTCTACAAGCAGGGGCTTATGGAGAAGAACTGAATATACCAATAAAACCGCAAGTTTTATCAAGAGCTATAAAAAGATGTAATTTAAAATTTATATCAATTGATAAATTTAAAAAGAACTACGAAGAATATTTTAATATATTATATGATTATAATAATGAAGCTGTAGGGGGAACAGTTCCAGATGAATCAATTTACTACAAATAGAAAAATAAAAACATATCAATATAAAAATAAAATACAGGTAGCACTTTCATGTGTTATCCTGTTATTTTTATGGGAAATAATAGCTTTAAAAATAAATAATGATATTTATTTACCTACCTTAGAACAAGTCTGTTTAAGTATGAAGGAAATTATTTTGGAGGATAGATTTATTATAGATGTGCTATCTACCATATCAAGATGCATATTAAGTTTTTTTATGGCTTTGTTAGCAGCATTTATTTTGGGGGTAATTTCTTATAGCATTGATATATTCAAAAATTTTCTAACACCAATAATATCTTTAGCACGTTCCATTCCAAATATGGTTTTAATAGTTTTAACTTTAATATGGTTTAATAAAGAAAGCGCACCTTACATAGTGGTGTTTATTATGGTTTTTCCAGTTTTATATGATGCTATTTTAGGATCCATGAAAAGTATTGATAAGGGAATTTTAGAAATGGCATATTTATATAAAATTAGAAGAAGAGATAAAATATTAAAAATATATTTTCCAGCAATAAAATTTTCATTAATATCAATATTATCATCCACAATTTCTTTGGGATTTAAAATTGTAATTGCAGGGGAAGTTTATGGACAACCTTTATATGGAATAGGAGCCATGATTCAAAATGAAAAAGTAAACTTCAACACTACTGCAATTTTTGCTTGGATAATAATTATTGTAATAATCTCATCTATATTAAATCTTATGGAAAAATTACTACTAAGGAGAATTTTTTTATGGAGAAGGTAAACAAAGAAAATATAATTTCAATAAAGAATATAAATAAACAATTCAATAATAAAGTTATTTTTGAAGATTTTAATATAGATTTTTATGAAAATCAGGTGAACTGTATTATTGGTAAATCTGGATGTGGGAAGAGCACACTTTTAAATATTATTAGTGGGATTATAAAAAATGATGATGAGAAATTTGAAACAATTGAAAAATATGGAGTAAGCTATATATTTCAAGATGATAGATTGATTGATTGGCTAACAGTAGGTGAAAATATTACTTTAGTAGTAAAAAAATTGTACAATAAAAAGAAATGCGATGACTTATGTAATAAATACTTGAGTTTAGTTGGAATAAAAGAATATAAAAATTACTACCCTCAAATGCTAAGTGGAGGCCTTAGACAAAGGGTAAATATTGCAAGGGCTTTTATTTATCCATCAAAAATTATTATAATGGATGAACCTTTTAAATCAATAGATGTAATTAATAAAGAAATAATAATGAATAATTTTAGAAAAATCATAGAAAAAGAAAAAAGAACTGTATTATTTGTAACTCATGATATAGATGAGGCACTTTTATTGTCGGATAAAATATATGTCCTGGGAAAATTACCAGTTGAAATAAAGAAAGTTTTTGACAGTAAAGATACTACAAAAGAAGAAGTGTATAACCTAATCAAAAAAGGATAATCACATATTTTTATGGATTATCCCTTTAAATGATAATATTTTTTATTTGAGTCAGTAGTTTCCTCAATTGGAAACATATTAAATTTTATTAATCTATAATATTTCCATATAGAACTGGATAATAAAGTAAACTAGTTGTATTAGGATTGAAGTCAGAAATTTTAACGCGTCCAACACCTTCTGAAATTGAGCTAGTCGATTCTATCATTTTTCCATCGCCTATATATATGGCAATATGGTGAACATGATATTTTATACCATCAACCAATTCTACTCTATTACAAGTTTCACCATTTTTAACTGAGTTGCAATTTTCATTATTATATAAAATTAAATCTCCAGGTTTAATATTTTTGAAATCGATTTTTTTATTATTTTCTAAAACATACTGAGCTTGTTTATTAGACTTAAGTCCATTTAAACTATTAATACCTACAGAATCATAACAATAAGCTGCAAAAGTATTACATCTATATTGTCCAGCACTTGTACCATAAGTTACTCCTAGCTTTGTAAAACCATTGAATATTAAATTAGTTCTTATATCATCTTTATATTCAGGAACTATACTCATATCAGTACAAATACCATTATTATCGAAAGCAAAGTTAATATTTGCATAAGTTATATTATCATTTTTTAACATTTTATAATTGTTAGTATTGAAATAATATAATTTATCATCAAAAGATTGTAAACCACTAAGAGCATAAGAATATTTATTATGGAAATAATATGTATCATTGCCTAGAGTTTTAAATCCTGAAATAGCATTATAGTCCTTATCATCAAAATAATAAAGCTTATTATTAACTACTTTTAATCCTGAAATAGCAGCGCCACTTGAGTAATCAAAGTAATATCTGTTATTATTGATATTTTTATATCCTTTTGCCATAACACCATCTTTATCAAAGTAGTAAAGTTTATTGTCTATGATTTCAAAGTTATCCTTAAGTACATCTCCATCACTTAGGAAATAGTAAGTAGATCCATCAGTTGTTTTTCGAAGACCAGTTAACATTCTACCAGTAGTTTTAGAGAAATAGTATTTTTTATTGTTGATTTCTTTAAGACCACCTTTAAATACATCCCCACTACTTAAGAAATAATAAGTATAATTATCATTGGCTTTTCGAAGACCAGTTAACATTCTACCAGTAGTTTTAGAGAAATAGTATTTTTTA
>CAMBXR010000023.1 GCA_945871955.1 uncultured Clostridium sp.
TAGAAAACTCTGATGGCGCTCCAATAAGAGCTATAGCCATGATTGATTAAAAAAAATAGTAGTCCTAATCTCTTAAGTTTAGGCTACTATTTTTTATTTAAAATTTTTCCTATACTGAGTTGGCGTTTGAGACATATATTTTTTAAATAATCTAGAAAAATAGTTCACATCATTTACACCAATAATTCTTCCTATATCTTGAATAGGTAATGATGTATCTCTAAGTAAAAATGTAGAGTGTTTTATTTTTAATTTATTAATATATTCTATAACAGAAAGCCCTGTTTCCTTTTTAAATACTCTAGATAAATATGTTGGTGAAACAAAAAATAAACTTGCAATCTCATTTACAGATAGATTGTTCTGCAAATTTGAATTTATGTAATTAATAACTTTTCCAACTAAAGATGAAAAATGCTTTATATTAAATTCACTAATTGCAAAACAGTAGTCAATCACCATATTATGAAAAATATTTTTAGTGTCATTAATAGAGTTTGCAGCTTCTATTTTATTCATATACATTTGAAACAAATTTTCTGTATATGTATTAGACACTCCATTATTTTGGACTATCTTAGAAAGTAAGGTATTATAATAAATAAGCTTATTTTTACAATTTCTTAAACTATATATATTATCATCTATAAAATATAAATCTAAAATCTTATCTAAAAATCTTATTGAATTTACTTTACTTCCAGATTGTACAGAAACTAAAAGCTTATTTTCAAGAATAGTACGCTCTTCCAGAAATTTATGATTTATAGATTCAAAGGATAATCTTTGAGAATTATCTTTAATAAAATCTGCTCTTTTTATATTACTTTTATAAATAAACTTAAGATTAATGTCTTCATCATAAATATTATTTTTTATTACAGAAATAATAGATGTTATTTTACTTCGTCCAATAAACGGCATAGAAATATAGTATTTTTTTATTAAATCTAATTCTACATCAGATATATTATAATTTTTAAAATCTTTTAATAAGTGATCATGATTATTTGTAAGTAAATATGGTCCTATAAATAAATAGTTCTTTTCCTTTTCATCTAAACAAATAATTATATAGTTACCAAACATAAAATCTTCTATAAAATATACATGATTTTGCTTAGTATCTAATAGTGAATTTAAAAATCTATTGAAATCTTTTTCACTAATTGTAAAAATCGGTGGTATTATTTTCTTTAACTCCTCTACACTATCATCTAAATATTTTATATAAAAGCATTTTAGGTTCAATGTTGCATCTAACATTTCGGATATTAAATCTATTTTTTCATAAATCACAATATATTCCCCCCACCAAATAAAATCAAACTAATAACACCTTTTATTATAAATATATATAAACAAAATATCAATCAAGTATGTAAGTGTACTAGTATAAAATAGGTTGTATTTGTGCTAAAACTATTCATATTTATTCTATAATATAATTGTTTACATTGATATAATTATAACAAGGAATAGGTATTCCTAGACAAATTTAAACTCAAAAATATAATAAGGGGAATATTAAATTATGAGAATTGATTTAAAAGCAAAACCATTTTATTTATCTGATGAAGACATAAAATGGGTAGAAGACACTTTATCTAACTTAACTTTAGATGAAAAAATAGGACAAGTTTTCGTAGATATGCTATGGAACAATACTGAAGATGAAGTAAAAGAAAGAATAGAAAAATATGGTATGGGCGGATTCAGATATAACAACATGTCTCCAGCTGAGCTTCATCACCAAAATAAAGTAATACAAGAAACTAGTAAAATACCTGCTCTAATAGCTGCTAATATAGAAGCTGGTGGAGATGGTGGTGTTAAAGGTGGAACTCACTTTGGACATCACGTTACTATAGGTGCTACTCAAGATAAAGAAAATGCTTACAAAATGGGGTACTACGGTTGTAAAGAAGCAGCTGCTATAGGTTGTAACTGGACTTTTGCTCCAATAGTTGATATAAACAAAAACTGGAGAAACTGTGTTGTTTCAAGTAGATGTTTCTCAAGTGAAGCTGAACAAGTTCTTGATATGTCAAAAGAATATTTAAGAGGTGCAAATGATGCAGGTTTAGCTTGCTGTATGAAACACTTCCCAGGTGATGGTTTAGATGATAGAGATCAACATATAGTAACTACTAACAACGATATGAGCGTTGAAGAATGGGAAGAAAACTTCGGTAAAGTTTACAGAGGTATGATAGACGCTGGTGTTGAATCTGTAATGATAGGGCATATAAGACTTCCTGAAATGTCTAGAAAATTAAGACCAGGAATAAAAGATAATGAAATAATGCCTGCTACTTTAGCACCAGAATTATTACAAGATTTATTAAGAGATGAATTAGGATTCAATGGATTAGTTATAACTGACGCAACTCATATGGTTGGTTTAACTTCTGCAATGAGAAGATCTGAAATAATGCCTTACACTATAGCTGCTGGTTGTGACATGATTCTTTACTACAGAGATAAAGATGAAGATGTTCAATCTATAAAAGATGGTTTAGCTAATGGTATATTAACTGAAGAAAGATTAAACGAAGCTGTAACTCGTGTATTAGCATTTAAAGCTATGTTAAAATTACACACTAAAAAAGCTGAAGGTACTTTAGTTCCATCTGAAGAAGGTCTTTCTGTTATAGGTTGTGAAGAACATAAAGAAGTTGCTAAAGACATAGCTGACAAAGCTATAACTTTAGTTAAAAATACTAGAGATCAATTACCAATAACTCCACAAACTCATAAGAGAATAATGCTTTACACTGTAGAGCAAGCTGGATTTACTCCTAATCAATTAGAGAGTGATACATTAAAAGCAAGAGTTAAAGCTAAATTAGAAGCTCAAGGATTTGAAGTTACTTTATTCGATCCTGCTGCTGGATTAAATGGTAAACAATTATTAGCATCTACTCCAGTAAAAGAGTTCGTTGATAAATTTGATGCTGTTATGTTATTCGTTCATGTTGCTGGATTCTCTCAAAGTAACGTAAGACGTATAACTTGGGCTATGCCAATGGGTCCAGATATTCCATGGTATGTAACTGAATTACCAACAGTTTGTGTATCTGTATTTAATCCATTCCACTTAGCTGACGTACCAATGGTACCAACTTATATAAACGCATACTCTGACAATGATGCTACTTTAGATTTAACTATAGAAAAAATAATGGGTAAATCTGAATTTAAAGGTGTTAGTTCTGTAGATGCATTCTGTAGCTCTTGGGATACTCGTTTATAATATACAAAAACACATTGCTATTTTCAGCAATGTGTTTTTTATTTATTGTCTAAAATTTATTATATATCAACTTTATATAGTTTGTGAGTTTTTCTAAGAACTACTAAAATGCTAACAAGTAAAATTCCTTTTGCTATACTACTTAAAGTAATACTCCACCAAATTCCATTTAACCCAAGTATCTCTGGTTTAGAAAGAAAAATTGCCAAAGGAATTCTAAGCCCCGTTAAAAGTGCGATTATAATTGAGGGGATATAAGTCCTACCTAGTCCTTTAAATATACCAGCTACAATTATCTCAAAACACATAAACAATTGTGAGTATCCAAGAATTTTTAAATAATCTGTCCCTTTTAAAATAGCTTCTTGCTCATTTATAAATGCCCTAAATATAGGTTCTCCTAAAAATACTAAAATTACTGTAGTCAAACTTCCCCATATAGATACACCGATAAGTGCATATTTACTGCTTTTATTTATTCTATCTATTTTCTTAGCACCATAATTTTGACCAACAAAGCTGGATAAGGCAGAAGCAAAACCATCACAACTATTCCATGATATAGACTCTATCTGAGAGCCTACCTTTTGAACTGCTATGGCAACCGGTCCAAAAGATGCCACTATAACTCCCATCATCATGGAAAAAACAGTAAATAAGCCATTTTGAAGTGCCACTGGTGTACCAAGTACAAATAGAGTTTTATAATATGAAAAATCAACTTCCCTAAATAATTTAATTTTAAAATGATTTGCTTTATCCTTCATAATTAAATAAATAAAACATAAAGACACTATTATATGTGATGTAATTGTGGCTATAGCAGCTCCTGTTACTCCCATTTTAGGGAATGGCCCTATTCCAAATATTAATACAGGATCTAAAATAATATTAGTCACTAAACCTATAGTATTTATTTTAAAAGGTGACTTACTATTACCTAGCCCCACAAATATAGAAGTAAACACAGGATTTATAAAATAAAACATCATGCCTAAGCCCACAATAAGTAAATATTGCTCTGACATATTAATAACTTCAACATCTCCTAATTTAAAAAATCCAACAAGAGGTCCTCTCAGAAAAATTAAAGTCAAACTATATAAAAAAGATAAAATCATATTAATCTCTATAGCAGATTTAATATAATATTTTGTATCTTTTTCATTCTTCTCCCCAACACTTTGGGCAACTTTAATTTCTCCCCCAACTTTTGATATCATAATAAATGCCATGGCAAGCCAAGGATAAAATCCTGCTGTTCCCACTGATGCTACAGCTTTACTTCCAATTCTTCCAACCCATATCATATCGATAAGGCTGTAGGCAATTTGTATAAAAGCTGTTCCCATTATAGGTAAAGCTAGTTTTACCAGTTTTTCAACAATATTACCTTCCGTTAAATCTATATTTTTACTCATAACTTCTCCTTTAGCATAATTATTTTGTCTTATACTTCTAAAATACCACCTAAATTAGGTGGCACTTATATATAATTAGTTATTATTAATTACATTTTCTTCTTCAATTTCTTTTAGTATTTTCAATTCTTTTTCATTTAGATCAGAAAAATCCATAATATTTTTTCTAATATAATTGGCCATTAAGGATCTTAAGTCTATAGTTTTATATAAACTATCAAACTCTAAAAAATCAAATTGACTCATAAATATTGAATACTCTTCCACATCCCTTTTATTTATTTGACTTATAGCTTCTTCAATATTATTTTCTTTTATAAACTGATTATATTTTTCTAGCAAATCAAAGGCCCCTATATCTTTAAAAGCTTCTACAATATAATCCATTGTTATATTACTTAAATTAAATAAATATTCCCCTAGTCCTCCATTTTCCATTTCCGTTTCAAACCAAAGCAAAGTATAAATATTTCTATGAGATTTTTTCATATTTTCATAGACAGCTTTATCACTGCATCCATATCCATATTCCAACTCTAAATTATTATCTACCATACAAATTAAATCTTCATCATCATAATTTAATACTCTTATATCATGTATTTTAGTTTTTGTAGATTCTTTAGATTTCATTGATTTAGCCTTGCTTTTTATTATTAAAAGAATGATTATATTCACAGCTCCTAAAATCACAAAAAATAAAAGTATATTGCTCATTAATGACATTATATAATCCCCCCGTAAATTTTATATAATTATATTCTTATTAAAATACAACACTGACAAAATAAGCATTATTATACCTATTACTATGCATATAGCAGACACAATTTTAGATTCTTTATATAGCTTTTTCTTATTTTTTACTTCATAAGAAAAGCAATAAATAAAAAATATCACTCCACTTAGTATAAGCATCGCCCCTACAGTACCCATAAAAAAAGTTGCCATTATAGAATTTTTCATTTGTATTTTCACATCCTTGCTACTTGTTGATATAATTATTATATTATATTTTTTCTTTATTTTGGTAAATAAACTGCTACTTGTTAAAGCTATATATTTTTTTGCTATAATTATTTTGTAATAGTTTTTAGATCTATATGTTTGGAGGAATATTATATGATTAATTTTGAAGAGCAATTGGGAATTAGTATAATATCAACACCTGTGAACAATCAGAATTTACCAAAATTTTTAAACGAAGAAGTATCAAATAAAGTAAGAAATTTTCACTCATCTATTAGTAATTATCAAGTAACACCTCTTATTTCTCTTAATAATCTAGCAAAAAAACTTAATATTAAAGGAATTTACGTCAAAGATGAATCTTATAGATTTAATCTAAATTCATTTAAATCACTAGGTGGTATTTATGCAATCTTTAAAATTGTATGTGAAAAATTGCATATGGATGATAGTAAAACAACTTTTGAAGATTTGCAAAACCCTAAAATTAAAGAAAAATTAAAAGATATGGTTTTTATAACTGCCACAGATGGAAATCATGGTAAAGGAGTTGCCTTTGCTGCATCAAAGCTTGGTTGCAAATCAATTGTACTTATGCCTAAGGGAAGCATAGAAATTAGAGCTGAGGCCATTCGTCAGGTAGGTGCTTATGAAGTTACAATTACTGATTTAAATTATGATGACGCTGTAAGAAAAGCTGCCAAAATGGCAGAGGAAAATAACTGGTATTTAGTTCAAGATACAGCTTGGGATGGATATGAAGATGTACCTAATTATATTACTCAAGGATATACAACTATGGCAAATGAAACATATGATCAACTTCAGGAATATGGTATAGAAAAACCTACTCATTTATTTTTACAAGCTGGTGTAGGTTCTATGGCTGGAGGTGTCTTAGGTTATTTTGCAAATAAATACAAAGGTAATCCTCCTATTACCACAATAGTGGAGCCAAAAAATGTGGCTTGTATTTATAAATCTACTTTAGCCAATGACGGAAAACCTCATGCAGTTACTGGAGATTTACACACTATAATGGCTGGTCTAAATTGTGGTGAACCAAATACTGCTACTTGGCCAATCTTAAGAGATTTTGCTTCTTTCTATGCAGCTTGTCCTGACGATGTTACTGCTAAGGGAATGAGATTAATGGCAAACCCTTTAGGTGATGATAAAAAAATAATTTCTGGGGAATCTGGTGCTGTAGGTCTTGGATTACTGGCTTTATTAATGGAAAGAAAAGAATTTGAAAAAGTAAGAAAATATATGAATTTAAATTATGATTCTGTAGTTTTAATTTTTAGCACAGAAGGCAATACTGACCCTATAGGATATGATGAAATAACGAAGGAAGGTAAGTACGATGAATTATAATAAAAAAGCAGTTTATTTTTTCTGCATAGATTACGAAAAAGATGAAGTTGCTCCCAGGGTTCTAGACTATTTAAAAAATAATTATCCTCTTGTATTAATTAAACATAAATTTGATAATAGAAATATTTACGAATATGTAGATGAAAACAACAACTTATTTTCTTATGTAGAAACTGATAAAGTGTTAAGCTATGACTATGATAAGTATATTCCTCTTTTAAATAAGTTATTTGCTGATTATGATGTGGCTGGAGTTGTAAATTGGCATGGTGGAGAAAAAGCTCCAGATAAAATCCTTACAGTACATTCCACTGGCGATGTAGTTGGAGGGATTTATGCCCCTTCTAATCCACTTTATTTAAGAAATTTATTAGTTTCCATGGAAAATAATAGAGTAAAAAACAATCTGGATGATTTTAAGGTAATGACTGAAGGTACTCATTGGACAGGAACTATAAGAGGTGGCAATATTAATTTAATAGATAAATATGAAGTGCCTCTATTTGATATTGAAATAGGTAGTAGCCTTGATAGTTGGTCTAATGAAACTGCTGTAAAAACTTTAGCTACGTCTCTACAAGATGTCTTTTCCGATGACGATGACATAAAAGTTCTTCTTTGTACAGGAGGTATGCATTTTGAAGAAACTTTCTCCAATATAATTCTCGATAAGAATTACAAAATTTCTGTAGGTCATGTTCTTCCTAATCAATGGCTTGTTCAAGGAGAATATGATAAAGATGAAAAATATGATTTATTAAAAAAATGTGTTAATTCCATAATTGGCAATATTGATGGAATAGTAATCCACGATAATTTAAAGTCAGGCTATAAAAATCAAATAAAAAAACTTGCTGACGAGTTAGGCATTCCAACATTCAAACATAAAAAATTAAGAAATCCAAAGGATTTACCTATTTGGTAAATTACATAATTAAAAGCATAGAATAAGTAAAAATATTATAAGTTAATAATTCTATTTACTCTATGCTTTTTTGATTATTTATTAAAATCAAAACTTTCTTTGTCTTTAATATGCTGTCCTACTATTTCTGCCACATCAGTTATAGTCATAAAGGCAGATACATCATCATCTCCAACTATTTTCTTAAGCTCTCTAACTTCTATTCTCGTAACTACTACATATAAAACTACTTTCTTGCCACTTATCAGACCTTCCCCTTCAATAAAGGTAACAGTTCTTCCTAGCTTTTTATATATACTATTTGCAATTTCTTCACCATTATTTGTAATAATAAGAGCTGCCTTGGCTTGGTCCAAGCCCTCCGATACTATATCTATAATTTTATAAGTTATAAAATATGTCATTATGGAATAAAGAGCCCTATCCCATCCAAATAAAATACCTGCAACCATATAAATAACTAAATTAACTAATAATATTACTTGGCCTACGGAAAAAGAAGTTTTCTTATTGATTAATATGGCAATAGTCTCCACTCCATCTAAGCAAGCTCCATATCTAATAACAAAGCCTACCCCTATTCCTAGCAATAGTCCACCAAATACTGTAGCAAGTAGTATATCACTAGTTACTACATCAACTTGTTTAAAAGCTTCTAATAATAAAGAAAATAGAACCATGGCAACAGATGATTGAATTAAAAAGTTTTTACCTAAGTGTTTAAATCCTAATAATAAAAATGGAATATTTATTATTACTATAAAAATACTCAAGTTTATATTAGTTAAAAAACTGAGAATTATAGATATACCTGTAATTCCACCATCTATAATTCTATTTGGAATTAAAAACACCTCCAACGCTAGAGCTGCTAATAAAATACCTATGGTCATAAACATATAAGTAAGCACAACTACTACCCAAGAATTGTATTCTTTATGCTTAAACATACAACCACCTCTTTTTAACTTTTATTTCTTATACTAATAATTATATTCCACTTTTTAGATTCTTTATAAATTATTTAAATTAAAGTACATATTTATATTAAAATTTTTATCTTAAATATTTGCAGTATGAAGTATAGAATCATAATTTTTCATAAGATTTTCAAAAGATCTATGATCAGATTTATAACCTATACCTTCTCTTTTTTTATTTTTATCTATTAATTTATATGATTCACAAGCCTTTCTTATCTTCTCTTTATCTTTTTCATTTACTACTTTGTAAAAAATTCTTTCACTTTCAGGAATATCTTTTTTATATTCTGGCTTTACAAAATATTTCACATCTTTAACTTTTCCTGCATTATATAAAGACTGAATTACTGACCCATTTTTCAAATGTTGTAAATGCCAGTCTAATTTATATGTGTGAGCTACATGAGTTACACTATTTAATTCATTTTCAAATTTTAATGCGACTTGTTCCATTAAATCAAAACTTGTAGAATTACTTTTATTTATTCTAGGTAATAAAATTACATTTTTTCTTTTTATACCTAGATTTTCTACTGCCTCAAGAAATTCTCTTTCTCTATACTCATATTTCTCTTCTTGGCTCATATTTTCAAAAGTTTTTTCATTTTTAAATATTTTTATTCCTGTACCATATGATACTTGTACTATATATACATTATCTGCACCTACTTCATTTATAGCCTCAATAATTGCTGCTGATGCCCAAAGCGTTTCATCATCTTGGTGTTGTGCATAAAATACTACATTATCTTTAAATTTTGTATCTCCATAAGTATCTTCATTTTCAAATCCAGTTATAAATAAGGATATTATAAGAGCAATTAGTAAACACATCCCCAATCTAATTCTTTTATTTATAATCATATTCTCCCTCTTTCCCCATAGTTTGTTAGAATCAATTATACCATGTAAATATTTCTAAATTGTTACAGAATTACAATTTTTTCCTTACAATTATGTAACATATAAAAAAAACATAGTAATAAGCTACTATGTTTTTATCTATTTAATAATTTTTGTGATAATTTTATAAATCTTTCATCTTTTGATGAATTAAATATCTTTATACTACCATTTTCATTGTTATCTTTAAGTTCATTTCTTTCTATTAAAGTTTCTTTTAGATGATTTGTAGTTCCTAAATTTCCATCTACTATATCTATATTATTATTTAATATTTTTTCCATATATTCTTTATAAAATACAAAATGAGTACATCCTAAAACAACGCTATTGATTTTTTTCATATCTAAATCTTTATAATAACTTCTTATTTGATTTTCTACAATTTCTTCGTTGTCTAATAAATCATTCTCAACTATATTAACAAGTTCTGGACATGGCATTTTTATAACAGTATTATCATTATCATATCTTGACATTAAGTTATTAAATTTTTCTTCTCTTAATGTAAGTGGTGTTGCCATTACTACTATTGTATTATCAGTTTTTCCATCGGCAGCTACTTTTAGAGCTGGCTCCATTCCTATAATAGGTAGATATGAATATTTTTCTCTAAGTACATTTGCCGCTGCAGATGTGGCAGTATTACAAGCGATAACTACTGCTTTTACACCCTCTTTTAAGAAAAATTCTATTATTTTCTCACATCTTTCAGTTATTTCTTCCTTTGTTTTTGTTCCATATGGTGCATTGGCAGAATCTCCATAATATATAAATTTTTCATTAGGCATGGATTTTACAAGTTCTTTTAATACGCTAATTCCACCTAAGCCAGAATCAAAAACACCTATGGCTTTATCTTTATTGTTCATTATTAAACCTCCATTACTTAAAACTTAACATATATTTTAAATAGCATTACTAATTTATTCTTATATTTCAAAATAATACTTTTTGTATTCATATTGTTTACTCTTTTTATTATAAAATAACTCATTTATTTATACAAAGAAAAAATCTTTCCTTATCATATATTAAAGGAAAGATTTTTTACTTACTAGGACATTATATTATCATTTTTATTGTGTAAAACTCCTACAATTAAGTACTATCAATATGCATAATTTGTAGTAAAAAAGTAAATTTTGAGCAACGGGATAGGTCTGAAGTGATAGCGAAGACTTAGACGTTGGCGACATGAAGTGTAGCGCCCACACAGTGGCTTAAGCGAAGCGAATTTTTTATAATAAATCTATTTATTATATTTGGCAATCAATGCTCCATAGGCTATGGAGTATAATTTAGATTCATGACTATCGGCCCTTGATACTAAAACTATGGGAGCTTTTGCACCCATTATTATTCCGGCAGATTTTGCTCCTGCAAAATATGTTAATGCTTTTCCTATACCATTCCCTACCTCAATAGTTGGCATTAACATTATATCTGTTTCTCCCGCAACTTTACTTTCAAATCCTTTTATCTTAGCAGCTTCTTTTGATACAGCTAAATCAAAGGCTAAAGGTCCCTCTACAATAACATTATCACCAAATTCTCCTCTATTACCGGCTTCCTGTAATGCTTTTGCATCTACTGTAGCTTGCATCTTAGGATTTACTTTTTCCTTAGCTGCTAAACATGCAACATTTATATTTGTAAGCCCAAGTGGATTTGTTGCTTTTATGGCATTTTTCAATATTTTTACCTTTTGTTCATAATCTGGTGATATATTCATTCCACCATCAGTTGTAACTAATAATTTATTATAACTTGGTATCTCATATACCATAACATGACTTAATAGGCTATCAGTTCTAAGTCCCCACTCTTTATTTAAAACAGCTTTTAATATTACTGATGTATCTAATAATCCCTTCATTACAAAATCAGCTTTTTTTGAAGAAACCAATTTAACAGCAGTTTTTGCACATTCTTCAATTGTATCTTTTTGAATTATCTTTATATCATCTAAATTAAATCCTATTTTTTTACTAATTTCTTTTATCTTATTTTCATCACCTATTAATATTGGAATTATTATCTCTTTTTCAACAGCTTCTTTTATAGCTAATAAAACTTCTTCATCATGAGCAGCTGCAACAGATAATAATACTTTTTCATTTCCCCTTAATTGATTTAATATATCCTCTAATTTATTTATCATAATTTTTCCCCTTTATTTTTTAACTAAAATTTGCAACTCCATCACAACATCTTCATCACTTAAAGATAAACTAGGATCTGTTAATTCCATTTCCAAAGAATCATCTAAAATCTCATATCCCTGTTCATTAATATAATTTATTAACTGTTCATAATATGGTGGTGCATCCTTATGAATACCATTAAATCTCAGACAAACATAAGTCCCCTTTGGAAAAATTTTAATTAAGTTTTTATTGTATTTTTCCTCTTCTATCATGATAAAAATAGATTTATATTCATTATATTTTCTATTAATTAAATCCTCTCTATCTACAGATATACCCACCAGGCCATAAGTAAGAAATATTTTATGGTCTGATATTTGAGTTAATTTTCTAAGGGATAGCTCTATATCATAATCCGTCTTAATACTATGTCTAAGATGAACAGCCTGTCTTTCATTAAAGTCCACTTCTCTAATAACACCTATCAAATCATCTCTTGTAGAATCTTTAATTTGAATTATTTTATTATTTATTTTATGTTTAATTAGCTCCAACTCACTTATCTTTTGATTAATTATATTACTTTGTTCCTCCAGTGAATTAATAACCTCTTCATTATTTATATTATTTAAATGATATTTTATTTTTTCTAAGGAAAGTCCTAATTCCTTTAAATATTTTATAGTTTCTAAATACTGAAACTGGTCTAGAGTATAGTATCTATATTTATTATCTTTATTAACAAAACTAGGTTTAAACAAATCTATTTCATCATAATATCTTAATGTTTTTTTATTTATATCAAATAATTTAGATATCTCTCCTATAGTAAAAAAATCCTTCATAATAAAAACTCCCCTAATTTTATACATGCTTATTTATAAATATATTATATAAAACTAAGGGAGTATATCCAATTATGTTAAATAATTGACTTATAAAAATATTTATTTCTAAGTTCTTGCTAAATCTGCTTCTTTATATATGGTAGCCTTTTCTTCCCCTTCCATTACTCTAAGTGCTCCAAAAGCTAAAGCCTCCAGTTCATTTTCTCCTGGTAATATTTCTACTGGTGCAATAAACTTAACTCGCTTACTTATGGACTTAGTCATATATTTAGAGTAAGCTATTCCACCAGTTATAATTATTGCATCCACATCTCCGTTAACTACTGTTGATAGTTCACCTATTGCTTTGGCTACTTGAAGAGCTAGAGCATCATATATTAGTTTCGCATATTCATCTCCATTTGCTATTCTTTCTTCAACTTCTCTAGCATCCACAGTATCTAAATAAGAAACTATTCCGCCCTTACCTCTCATATTTTTAACCATTTCTTTATAAGAATATTTTCCACTGTGACATAAGTCTACTAACATTTTTGATGGTAATCTTCCCGCTCTTTCTGGTGAAAATGGTCCTTCTTCATCTGTTACAAAATCCACCATTTTACCCTTTTCATGAACATTTAGGCTTATTCCTCCACCTAAATGAGCTACTATTAAGTTTAAATCCTTATAATTTTTATTATTCATTTTTGCATATTTTATTGCCATAGCTCTTGTATTTAAAGCATGAGTTAAACAAACTCTATCCAATCCTTTAAGACCTGACACTTTTGCTATGTCTTCACTTTCATCAACTGAAACAGGGTCATATATATAAGAATTTACACCTATTTCATTGGCTATGGAATAAGAAATCATGGCACCTAAATTTGAAGCATGGTCTAGGGTTGGTCTATGAATTAATCTATCTATCATCTCGTCATTTATTATATAAGCTCCTGATTTTACTGGTGGTAGTCCACCACATCTGCCTACTACTGCATTTATACTTTTTAATTCTATATTATTTTCTTTTAAAGTATTTTCCACTTCTTTTTTTCTCATTTCAAATTGATCTATTATATTATGAAATTTCGATAATTCTTCTACAGAATGATTAAGTGATTTAGATAATATTTGAGTCTCACCATCATAAACAGCAAATTTTGTAGATGTTGATCCTGGATTTATAGCTAATATTCTATAAGTCATAATTAAATCCCCTTTTAATATATTTTTTATCTATACAGTTGCACTTGACTCATGATCTATCAATTGCATACCTTCTTCAAAGGCTTTTAAATTTAAGTCTATATATTTTTCTTTTACATTTTGTTTTATTATATCCTTCCAATCAATATGTTCTAAGTTCATTGATTTTACTAAAGAACCTAGTAAAATAACATTCATTACCTTAATATTCCCCAATTCTTCAGCTTTTTTAGCTGCATCTACCATAGTTGCATTTAATCTTTTTAATTCTGCATCTATCTCATCTTCTTTATATTCAAATTTCCCAACTAATGTAGATACGGAATTCATTCTAAAATTATTTGTAACAATTTTTCCTTCTGGTTTTAAATATCTAATATATCTTAAAGCTTCCATCTTCTCAAAAGAAACTATCATATCCGCTCCACCAATTTCTATAACAGGAGAGTAAACTTTTTCTTCACCATATCTAACTTGAGATGAAACAGATCCACCTCTTTGACTCATACCATGTATTTCGCTCATTTTTACATCATATCCAGCTTCCATTAGTCCTAGAGTTAATAATTTACTTGCAAGTATAGTTCCTTGACCACCAACGCCTACTAACATAATACTTTTAGTCATATTATTCTCCCTCCTTAACTATAGCTTGTTTAGGACATACTTGAGCACAAACTTCACATCCTAAACATTGATTTCTATCTATATTAGATTTTTTAATATCTTTATTATATGAAATTGCTGGACATCCTGTTTTAGTACATTTTTTACATCCTATACATAAATCTTCTAAAACTTTACACTTAGTTGTAAATGGTTTATCAAATTCTTCTATATCTTGTGGTGAGAATTTTTTAAGAGCACATGGCCATCTTGTTATTATTACAGAAGCCTCCTCATTTTCTAAAGCCCAATCTAGTGCATCATTTACTTCATCTAATTTATTTGGATTTATTACCCTTACATTTTTTATTCCACAAGCCTTAACTACAGCTTCTATACTTATTTGGGTTGTTTCTTCTCCTTGAAGGGTATAACCTGAACCTGGATTTTGTTGATGTCCTGTCATACCAGTTATTCTATTATCTAAGATTATTGATATACTATTACCTTTGTTATAAATGATATCTAGTAATCCATTTATTCCTGTATGGAAAAATGTTGAATCTCCAAGAACTCCAACTACCCTTTTTTTATTTCCTTCTATCATATTAAATACTTGCTGAGCACCATGACCTGAACCCAAAGATGCTCCCATACAAACAACACAATCCATGGCATTATACGGATGTGCAAATCCTAAAGTATAGCAACCTATATCTCCTGATACTACTACATCCTTTCTTCTTCCAAGTTCATAAAATAATCCTCTATGTGGGCATCCTGCACAAAATGTCGGTGGTCTTGGCACTAATAATTCTTCGTTAGTTTCAATATAATCAAATGTTTTACCATAAACAGCTTTTCTTATCACATCTGGAGTCATTTCTCCATATGCAGGAAAAACATCTTTACCGTGACATTCTATACCTAGTGCTTTTACATGTTCCTCTATAAATGGGTCATTTTCTTCTATTACATAAATTTTATCTACTTTTGAAGCAAATTCTTTTATTTTTTCATCTGGCATTGGGAAAGTAAATCCTAACTTTAGATATGATGCATTTTTTCCAAATACTTCTTTTGAGAAATTAATACACATTCCGGATGTGATTACACCAATTTTGGTATTATTTATTTCCATATAATTTAGATTTGTCATATTGGAGAAGTCTTCTAATTTGTGCATTCTTTCTTCTACTTTTACTCTTAATACTTTTGAAACTGCTGGAACTGTCACATATTTATTTGGATTTTTTACATATTCTTTTATTCCAACTTCTTTTCTATCTTCACACTCAACTATACTCTTTGAGTGACAGAGTCTAGTTGTTAATCTGTATAAAACAGGTGTGTCATACTTTTCACTTATTTCAAATGCTTCTTTGAACATATCCTTTGCCTCTTGGCTATCAGATGGCTCAAGCATTGGTACTTTTGCTGATCTTGCGTAGTTCCTATTATCTTGTTCATTTTGAGATGAATGTTGACCTGGTTCATCGGCAGTTATAATTACAAATCCTCCATTTATTCCTGTATAAGCAATTGTAAACAGTGGATCAGCAGCAACATTTAAACCCACATGTTTCATAGATGCCACAGTTCTAGCTCCTGCTATTGAAGCACCTGCTGCTGATTCTACTGCAACTTTTTCATTTGGCGCCCATTCGGCTTTTATCTTATCTTTGTATAAAGCTATATTCTCTAGTATTTCAGTACTGGGAGTTCCTGGGTAAGCTGAAGCATATTTTACTCCTGCTTCATAAGCCCCACGAGCTATGGCCTCATTGCCTGTCATTAATTTTTTCATAATTAATAGTCCCCCTTATTCTTTTTATACTAAATTTATGCCTTTATACTAAAATAACGTCTAAGATTTAAACTTCTCAAGAACGCCTTTTATAATTTTTGGAGCCTTTTTGCATTTTTCTTCTGATACGGCACACACTGCAAATCTTAACCCCATCTTTAATGGTACTAAATAAAGATTTTCCTTAGTAAGTTCTTCGCAAACTTCTTTCGGATTCTCACATGGAATACTTATAAAAAATCCATCTCTATAAGGTAATATTTCTAAATTTACATCCTTTGCCCCTTGAACAAAAGCTTCTGCTCTACTAACAAGTAGATTTTTATATTTATTTTTTTCTATTTCATAATCTTCAAATTTTTCTTTATCATCAACTAAATGCGATAATACAGACATAGCCCCCCTGTTACAGTTAGACCAATTGGCTCTGCATGAATGCATTAAAGAGTAATAAAACTCTTCTGCAATATCTTCATTTGATGATATTCCTATGGCAGCTCCCATTCTCATTCCATAAGCTGTAAATCCTTTTGACATACTAAAACCAACTATAGTTAATATATTTTCTGGTAAGTTGCCAAATTTTTTAAAGAATTTTCTACTCTTAACATCATCTTTAACAAAATCTATATAAGCTACATCTACAAAGAAAACTATTTTTTTACTTTCATCCTTTGCAACTTCTTTAGCAAAATCTAATATTTCATCCCATTCTTCATCAGAAACACTATATCCTGTTGGATTGTGACCTGGTGAATTTATAATAGTAAATATATTTCCTTGTTTATCAATTATTTCTTTAAACTTTTCTTTGAAAGATTCTATATTAAATTTTCCTTCTTCATTAAATAATTTAAAATTAGCTACACCTCTACCTGCTTCTTCCCCAATAATTCCATAAGGACTCCAATACCAGTCAGAAGTCAATATAACATCACCTAAGTTAGTATAGTTCCACATAGCCAACTTAATTGCTCCACTTCCACCTGGAGATGCCACTACTTTTATATATCCATTAGGATCATTTCCTTTGAAACAAACCTTCTTTACTGCTTCTTTATAATCCTCTTGTCCGGCAATTGATGCATATGCTGATATCTCATTATTAGGTAGAGATTTAAATTGATCGTATACACTTTTCATACTGATTAGTTTACCTTCATCATCCATAAGAGCACCAATAGTAGCATTAATAACATTATCTTTTCCTATAGATTTTTCTGCTTCTTGAGCTCTTTCTGATAAATTAAATATAATATCATTTTCTCTCGGCCATTTAGCATGTGCTGCAACCATACTTGATTTCATGTTGTTCCCCCCTATATTTCTTACTGATATTTAAGTTGTCATAGTACTTCTTAATTTTATAATAAACATTCCATTAACTGGAATGTCAATATGTTTTATATAATATAAAAAAGAATACACAGTTCAATATATTGAACTGTGTATTTCTAATATTTACCTAAATATTTTATCTATAAAGCTCCTGAAATTTCTTTTTCTTTCTCTTTTTGTTCCAATGAATTTATCATATTTATTATTATAGGATTAAATAATCCTTCTACTTCTTCATCCCCATCATTATAAATTCCTAAAGATACATTTCCTATACCAGTATTCATAGGTAATTGCCCAAGTAGATTTAAATTCATATCATCAAGAAACTTTCTATTATTTTGCCCATTAAATATCTGAATTTTTTTGCCACAGTCTGGACATTTAATATAGCTCATATTTTCAACTACACCAATAATGTCTATATTTAATTTTTCAACCATATGTACAGCTTTAGCAACTATCATTGATACCATATCTTGAGGTACAGTAACCATCACAATTCCATTTATTGGTATAGATTGCATTACTGTTAACGCCACATCCCCTGTTCCTGGTGGCATATCTATTATAAGGTAATCTAACTCTTCCCATAAAACGTCTGTATAAAACTGTTTTACAATATTAGATACCATTGCTCCTCTCCAAATTACAGGTTCTTCTTCATTTTCTATTAATAAATTTAAAGACATTACTTTTATTGAATCTGAAGTTAATGCCGGATATATAAATTGTTCTGATGCTCTAGCTCTTTGTTTATCAACACCTAAAAGTCTTGGTATACTAGGACCTGTTATATCTGCATCTAATACACCTACTTTGTATCCCCTTTTACTTAAGTTTTTTGCAATTAATGCTGAAACTGTAGATTTTCCTACTCCACCTTTTCCACTCATAACACCTATAATTTTGTTAATTTTATTTAGTGGATTATTTTTTACTGAACAACTTGATTTGTCTTTGTTACAAGTTCCACTTGATGAACATGAACTACAATCTGACATTTCTATTCCCCCTTAATAATAACTCTATCTATAAAATAAATATAGTTATTTATATTTATTTTGTCAATGAGCATAATAGTAATATAAAACTTGGTTTTTCTAATGTATAAAATATTAAATAACTCTTAAAGGAAGTGTTGTTAATTAAAGACAAGCTTATAAAAAAGTTTAATGTGTACAAAGACAAAATAATAGAATATATAAAGTTTAATATTGTAGGTACTGTAAATTTTATTATAACTCAGATTTTTTATTTAACTTTATATATGGTATTTAAGGTTAATTATCTTGTAGCTTATACTATTACAAGTATTATTAGTATTAGTGCATCTTATTTTTTTAACTCTAAATATACCTTTAAAGAAAAGACATTTTCTTTTAAAAAATTCTTTTTAAGTTTTTTAGTTTATTTATTTGAATATATATTAAACTTAGGAATTATAATAGGTTTAGTTAATATTTTCAATTTGAGCAAAGCTATTGCTCCTATTATAGCTCCTATTTTTTCTACCATTCCTGTATTCTTTTTAATGAGACTAGTTATAAAGCATAATGACAATAAAAATAAACATATTAATAACTAAAATTATTAATATGTTTATTTTTATATATCAGAAAACTCTATATTTGTACTATAACATCTATTTTCTTCATTTTTTATTAAAAATTCACTCCCATTATCCAATACTTTCTTAGGAATACTTACTATAAATTCACTACCTTCATTGACTTTGCTTCTAACTTCTATTTCGCCTCCATGTAGTGTTACAAGTGATTTAACTAAATATAGACCTATTCCACTTCCTTGTTTTTCTATTTTGTTTTTGTCATTAACTTGTTCAAATCTAGTAAATAGACATTTAATTTTTTCTTTTGGTATACCTATACCTTCATCTTTTACACTAATAGTTATTTTGTCATTTTTAGTATATATATTCACATATATATTTTTATTAGGTTTATTAAATTTAACTGCATTGGATAGTAAATTTAATAAAACTCTTTCTATTATATCTGGATCAAATAATACAATTTCTTCTTCACTATCTGTATCAAATATTAGATTCATTTTATTAAACAATGCATATTCAACAGTTGAATCACAAACAGATTCAATAAAACTTATTATATCGGAATTAATAGGATTAAAACTTATAAATCCTGCATCTATTTTTGTAGAATCAATTAAATTATTTATAAGCTTTATTAATCTTAGACTATTTGTTTCCATTATATTTATATATTCTGAAATTTTATTTGAATCCTGTGAAGGTAATTTATTTAGTTTTAATTTAATAAGCTGAATTGTACTGGATATAAGATTAACTGGTGTTCTTAAGTCATGAGAAATATCAGCAAAAAAATCCAACTTAATCTGGTTTTTTTCTTCTTCTACTTTTTTATTTTCAGTTATATCTGTTAAAACTTCTAATATTTTTGTTATATTTCCTTTTAAATCTTTTATCGGTATAAATTTATACCATATCCATTTTTCTTTTCCATTAACTAATTTTACTCTTGATATGCCCTCATTATATTTATCAAAATTAAACTTATATTGTATATTAGAGTTATTACATTTAGCTCTTGTAAAATATTCATCTAATTTATTTATATCTTTATATAAATTATCAGGTTCTTCTTCAAAAATATTTCTGAATGCAGGACTTACATATATTGCTTTTTTTTCGTCTCTAATAATAAATATAGAATCAGAATACTTTGCTATCTCTTTAAAACTTTCCACGTCTAAGTCTGCTTTCTTTTCATATTCTATACTACAGTCAAAATTATAAACTAAAATAAAATAATCACCTAAATAATATATATCAAGTATAATCTTTTTGTCATTTAACTCACTTGTGTATTTTAATCTTTTATAACCGTCATTTATTATATCCTCTACAAAATCATTAAACTCACAATCTTCAAATTTATTATTTATCCAATTATTTATTATTAATTCAGTTATATGCTTATTTGAAATATTATTTTCTGTTAGTATTTTAAAGAATTTTTCAAATTCTGGACTTTGCTCAACCACTTCTATTTCTGTATATTTATTATGACAATTTTTTTTACATTTTATTTTTAAGTAAGCTATTTTACTATTTTTTATTATACTTTTATAAATTTCATCTTTCATAATAAAACCCCTTATTTTTATATGGTATATAATTTTATTTTTAATGTGAAATTTTATTTATGTCATCATTTTAATTGTACCACTTTTTCCCATACCATTCTTCATAATCAACCACCTTATTCAATAATTTTTTTAACTTTCGTATATAGAAACTTCTGTTTGTCTATACTTCAAATAATATTCATGAATTTATAAAAATATTGGAGGTTTTAAATGAATAAGGTAATTTTATTAGGAAGATTATGTGATAACCCTGTAATTAGATATGCTGGAGAAAGAAATTCACCTGTAACAAGTTTTACATTGGCTGTAAGTAGAGATTATAAAAATGCTCAAGGTGAATATGATACTGATTTTATTAGTTGTGAATTATGGAATAAAAGAGCCGAAGTTTTTTGTCAATACATGAGCAAGGGAAAATTAGTTTGGATAGAGGGTAGCCTTAGACTAGATAAATTTACTATTGATACTGGTGAGACAAAATATAAAATCAAGGTACACGTTGATGGTTTTAGCTTTATTCCTTCAACAAAAAGAAAAGAATCTAATAATACTACTTTCAACAGCAATCAAATATTTAACGATGAAATATTTGATGGAGAAATCTCTGAGAGTGAAATCCCATTTTAACACATAAGAAAGTGTGTAGACTAATTTAATAATCTACACACTTCTTTATATCTAAATATTATCTTTAAATTTTTTCATTTTAAATATCATAAATGATTTTGGTGCAATATCTACTTCAAATTTTCCATTATCTTTTTCTAGAGTAGTTCCATAATCTCCTGGAGTATATTTTATACCTATTTCATCTAATATATCATAATCTAAATCAAAATCTACAGTTTTATAGTCTTCGCTACGATTTATAACTACTAAGCAATCATCTTCTTTATCATCATTTATAATTCTTTCATAAGCAAAAACATCATCATCCATTGTATAAATAAATTTAGTCTCACCTTTTAGTAAAGAATTTACTCTATGTCTAGTTTGAATAGCATTTCTATAAAAGTCTATCATTTCATTATCTTCATTTTTCCAAGGATATGTTCTTCTATTATCTGGGTCTACTCCACCTTCTAAGCCAGCCTCATCTCCATAATAAATATAAGGAACACCTTCAAAAGTCATTTGTGTTATAACAGCCAACTTAACCATATCCTTATCATTATTTAACTCAGTTTTTACCCTTTTAACATCATGTGTTCCTATTAAGTTAAGATTTGCTTTAAATGATTCTGGTGGATAGTTTTCTTTCATAGACATATAAGTATCAGTTAGTTCATAAGAAGGAGTCTCTCCTTTTAGAAAAGATAATATTGCACTTCTAAATGGATACCCCATAACTGAATCAAGTTGATGTCCTAAAAGGTATTTTCTTCTTTCTCCATAGCTTATCTTATTAGACGCATCTTCCCATACTTCACCTACTAAAACAGACTCTTTATTAGCATTTCTAAGCTCTTTTTTAAACTCAGTTACAAATTGATCTGGTAATTCATCTACTACATCTAATCTCCAGCCTTTAACTCCTAGTTTAGACCATTTATTTATTACACTGTCTTTATCTCTGATTATATAGTCCATATAAGAAGGCTCTAATTCATTAACATTAGGTAAATCTGCTACTCCCCACCAACATTTATATCCTTGTTTTGAATCGTCAAAAGTAAACCAATCTCTATAAGGTGAGTCCACATTTCCATATGCACCTTTAGTATCATAGTTATTAAACTTATTAAAATATTTACTATCAGCCCCAGTATGACTAAATACACCATCTAGAATTATAGATATTCCTTTAGCTTCAGCTTTTTCAATTAATTCTTTAAATATTTTTTCATCACCAAACATTGGATCGATTTTCTTATAATCTCCAGTATTGTACTTGTGATTACTAGATGATTCAAAAACTGGACTTAAATATATAATGCTTACTCCTAGTTTTTTTAGATATCCTAGTTTATTTATTATACCTTTTAAATTGCCACCATAAAAATCCCATCTTTCAATATTACCTTGTGCATCTTTTATGTACATTGGATCGTCTTCCCAATTGGCATATATAAAGCTATTTTTCTTTGGGTTACTTGGTTTACCAGTTCTATTACCATTATTAAATCTGTCTACAAAAATATGATATAAAACACCTTCTTTGAACCAATCAGGAGTTTTACTATCCTCATAAACTGTAAGTTGATATTTATTTAAGTTTTCAAAATTATATTCACAAACTTCCCCATTTTTCTTAAACTTGCCATAGAATATTTTTTCATTATGTCCATATCTATTAAGTTCAACTTCAAAATAGTAATAATATACTCCTGGAGTTAGTAGTGCTTCTATTTTTCCTGCATATGTTTTGTCATTTTCCTTTTGTAATATAACTCTTCTTACTTGTTCACAACTTAAATTATCATTTTCTTTTTCAATTATTAGAGTAATACTGTATACACTTTCGTCATTGACATCAACTCTAATATTTGCTTCCTCATTAACCTTTAAGGCCCCAAAAGGAGCCTTAAAGTATTCATTCCATGAGTTAAATGATATTGTTTTGATCATTCTCATCACACCCTTTAAACCAAATATCTTCTATATATTCATTTATTGTTCTGTCACTAGAAAAAATACCAGAATTAGCAATGTTTATTAGTGACATTTTGTTCCATTTAATCTTATCCTTATAAAGGTCACTTATTCTTTGTTGGGCCTCAGTATATTCATCAATATCTCTAAGAACAAAGTACTCATCATTATAAGTTATTAATGCATCATAAATTTCTCTACCTTCTTTTCCAAGACCAGGTATAAATCCATTTACTAAATCATCTACCACTCTTGCTAGTGCTTTATTAGAGTGATATAAATCTTTAGCTGAATATCCACCATACTTATTGTAATCTAGTACTTGTTTTTCACTAAGCCCAAATAAAAACATATTTTCTTTACCTACTTGCTCACAAATCTCTACATTAGCTCCATCAAGTGTTGCTAATGTTAAAGCACCATTCATCATAAACTTCATATTACTAGTTCCTGATGCTTCTTTTGTAGTAGTTGATATTTGCTCACTTACGTTTGCTGCTGGAATTATTTTTTCTGCTAAGGATACACCATAATTTTCTATAAACACAACCTTGATTTTATCTTTTACTCTAGGGTCATTATTTACTAAATCTGCAACACAATTTATTAGTTTTATTATACATTTAGCTAGATAATATCCTGGGGCTGCTTTTGCTCCGAATATAAAAGTTCTAGGTTCTATATCAAGTTCTATATCAGCATTGTCTATTATCTCATGATATAAGTAAAGAATATGAAGTACATTCATAAGTTGTCTTTTATATGCATGAAGTCTTTTTACTTGAACGTCAAATATAGAGTTAGGGTCTACTTTTATTCCCTTAGTTTCTTCTATATAACTCGCTAACTTAACTTTATTATTAAATTTTATTTTTTCTAAACGATTTAATACTTTTTCATCATCTACAAACTTTTCTAAATCCTTTAAGTATCTAGTATCTTTTATCCACTTATCACCTATAAGTTCTGTTATTAAGTCGGCAAGTTCTGGATTTGAACTAATAAGCCATCTTCTATGTGCTATACCATTTGTTTTATTATTAAACTTATATGGTTCTTCATTATAAAAATCTTTTAAAACTTCTTTCTTTAATAATTTAGTATGAAGTTTGGCCACTCCATTTACACTATAACTAGCTACTATACATAAATTAGCCATTCTTATTTCACCATCATACATAATAGCCATTTTCTTAATTTTGTCTTCACTATAGCCTTTACTTCTTAACTCATCTATATATCTTCTGTTAATTTCTTCCATTATCATATACATTCTTGGAAGAAGTTTTTTCATTATGTCTTCTGACCATCTTTCCATGGCCTCAGCTAATATTGTGTGATTTGTATAAGACATTACTCTAGTAGTTATATCCCATGATTCTTCCCAAGATAAACCTTCTTCATCTAGTAAGATTCTCATCATTTCTGGAATACAAAGTGCAGGATGAGTGTCATTTATATGAATTGCAATTTTGTCTGGTAATTCCTGTGGTGTGATTTTATATCTTCTGCATTTTCTAAATATATCTTGAATACCTGCACTAACGAAGAAATACTCTTGTTTTAATCTTAATAGTTTTCCTGCATAATTTGAATCATTAGGATATAAAGTTTGTGAAATTTCTTCTGCATAATATTTTTGTTTTAGTGCATCTTCATAACTAGCACTTTCATTTCTAGCATATAAAGATGACTTGCCAAAATCTCTTGAAGGTATTTCACTTTTCCATATTCTAAGTGTATTAATACATTCATTTTTATAACCTATGATAGGTATATCATAAGGCATTGCCATTACAGGAATGTAATCTTTATGAACTGCTTTTAAATTTCCATGCTTATCTTTTTCTAACTCTATATGACCTTCGTATTTTACTAATACTGCCCTATTAGGCCTAACTGTTTCCCAAGGATAAGATCCATTTATAAGCCAACTATCTGGTACTTCAACTTGAGAATTATTGATAAATTTCTGTTCGAATAAACCATATTTATATCTTATCCCATATCCATGACCACTTATTCCAACAGAAGCCATAGAGTCTAGGAAGCATGCTGCTAATCTTCCTAGTCCTCCATTTCCTAAAGCTGGATCTGGTTCAGCTTCAATAATATCATCTAAGTTTATGCCTAGTTCTTTTAACCCTTGTCTTACTGTATCTTCAAATCCTAAGTTTAATAAGTTCGATTTTAATTGTCTTCCTAATAAAAATTCTATAGAAAAATAAAATACGGCTTTTTCTTTATATACTCTAGTTCCTATCCAATCCTTTGAAATCATGTCTTTAATAACACAGCACAAAACATTGAAAATTTCCTCATTATTAGCTTCTTCTATACTTTGAGTATATAAATTATTCATTTTTCTTCTAAATTGTTCTTTAAATTTTCTTTTATTTATTGATATCATAAAATCGCTCCTTTAGCATTTTAAGCTTTTAAAAATTCTAATATAATCTTGAGCTGATTTCTTCCAACTATTATCTGTTTTCATTGCATTTATAATTAGATTATTCCAGATATTCTTATCTTGATACAATCTAATTGCTCTTTGAAGAGTAAAGAACATTTCGTGTGCGTTATAATTTGCAAAACTAAAGCCATTACCTTCTCCTGTATATTGATTATAAGGTATTACTGTATCCTTTAATCCTCCTGTTTCTCTTACTATAGGTATAGCACCATATCTCATAGCAAGCATTTGACCTATTCCACAAGGCTCAAATAAAGATGGCATTAGGAATATATCACATCCCGCATAAATTTGTTGTGCCAATTCTGTATCAAAAGTAATTCTTGCAGATAATTTATTGCTAAAATTAGAATTATAATAATTAAACATTGATTGATACTGGTATTCACCTGTTCCAAGTACAACCATCTGTAAATTTTCTCTCATTATTTCTGGCATCATATAATTAATTAAATCTAGACCTTTTTGAGAAGTTAATCTTGATACTATCCCTACTAAAGGAATATTAGGATTTACTTCTAATCCTAGAATTTCTTGTAACTTCATTTTATTTTGCAATTTTTTATCTATAGAGTTAGCATCAAAATTTACAAATATAGATTTATCTGTAGCTGGATTATTTAAATCATAATCTATACCATTTAAAATCCCTTCTAATTTATGTGAGTTAGATCTTAATAGTCCATCTAAGCCATCTCCATAAAACTCTGTCTGTATCTCTCCAACATAAGTTTTACTTACTGTAGTAACTTTATCTGCAAACACAATACCAGCTTTCATAAAGTTCACGTTTCCATGAAACTCTATATCACCATTATTGAAATAATGCCAAGATATATCAAAAACATTTCCTATTATATCTTTACTGAATATTCCTTGATATTGTAAATTGTGTATAGTATACACAGTTTTTATATCTTTATATTTTTTTAGATGACCATAATCTTCTTTTAAAATTAGTGGAATCATTCCTGTATGCCAGTCACTTACTTGTAATACATCTGGATAGAAATTAAGTTTTTCCATAGCTGCTAATACTGCATAACTGAAAAATGCAAATCTTTCTGCATCATCACCATGTCCATATATATTCGGCTGATCACTTCTTTTAAAATAAAACTCATTATCTATAAAGTAGAATGTAACTCCATCTAACTCCATAGTTTCTATTCCACAGTATTGATTTCTCCATCCTACTCTTACATTAAATTCTGCTACAGGTTTAAATTGATCTTTTAAATATGATGGTATTGTAGAGTATTTGGGCATTATAACTCTTACATCAACACCCTCTTTTTTTAGTTCTTTAGGAAGGGCATAGGAAACATCTCCTAGCCCCCCTGTTTTTATAAAAGGCCAACACTCTGCTGTTACGTAAAGTAACTTCATATATTTTTTCCCCCTTTTATTAAAGCTTTTGATATTTTTCTATAACCATAGGGTATTCTTTATCCCCTTGTAATTTCTTTCCTTTTCCAATATGTACATTTTTATCAAATATAACATTTTCTAAAACTACATCTGATTCTATTTTACAGTTTTGCATTATTACACAGTTTTTAAGTACTGCACCTTTTCCTATTTCAACTTTTCTAAATATAGTACAGTTTTCTACTGTTCCATCAATTTTACATCCTGTTGCTATAAGTGAATTTCTTACATCTGCATTTTTCATATATATAGTTGGTGCCTGACTTTTATCTTTAGTAAATATTTTTCTTTCAGAATTAAATAATTCTGTTGATACATCTTTATGTAACATATCTTTACTAGCATTAGCATAACTTTGGATAGAATTTATACATTTTAAATAATTTTTAAATTCAAATCCTCCTACTTGTATATTTGGTAATTCAGATTTTATATAATCTTCAAAATAAGAATGTGTTCCTAAGCTAGCTATTTTATATATACACTTAATAAAGTCTGTTCTTTTCATTATATAAGTTTCCATTGATATATTAGCACTTGGAAATACTCCTATATTTGTTCCTATATTTAATACTCTGTTGCTACTGTCCATATTTAATGTCATACAACCTTTGAACTCTTCATCTGCATCTGATACATGTTTGTATATAACTGTTATATCATTTTTAGATTTTTTATGATAATTAATAGCATCTCTATAATCCATACTACATAACATATATCCTGGAGCAATTAATATATACTCTTCTGTACCTTTTTCTATGTAATCTATATTAGCTAGTATTGAATAAACATCACCTTTTCTAAATCCATAGCTGTTATTGTATTTTGTATTCTCTGGACTGAATATATAAAGCCCACCTTTTTTTCTACTTAAATCCCAGTCTTTTCCACTACCTAGGTGGTCAGTCAATGATCTATACTTTTCTCTTGAATAAATTCCCACATTAGTTATCCCTGAGTTAACCATATTAGATAAAACAAAATCTATTATTCTATATCTTCCCGCTATTGGTGTAGATGCTAATGGTCTTGCATAGTTTAATATATTTATACTTGGATTTCCTTTTTTATCAAGATTAATTAACCCCATACACTGTTTTTTCATAATTTTGTCCCCCTATTAAACCTCAACTTTTAATTCCTCAGCATGTACTACTTCATACTCAGGTACTACGTTTATTTCATTCAGATTATTTTTTATTATTGCATTATCTTTAATTACAGCCCCTTCAGCTATCATAGCTTTTTCTATTAATACATTTTTACCTATCGTTACATTAGGCATTATTACTGAATCTTTTATAACACTGCCTTCTCCTATATCAACCTTATGAGATAAAACTGTATTTTCTACTGAACCAAGTACTGAGCATCCATCTGCTATTAAAGATTCTTTTACACTAGCATTTTTTCCTATATATTGAGGTGGAAGGTCCATTGTATTTGTGTATATTCTCCAGTATGAATCACTTAAATCTATTGCTTCTGGAGTTTTAATTAAATCCATATTTGCTTCCCATAAACTCTCTATAGTACCTACATCTCTCCAATATCCTTTAAATGGATAAGCAAACATTTCTACACCATCTTCTAACATTGCTGGTATTACATCTTTTCCAAAGTCATCAAAGCATTCTTTAGTTTTTTCTCCTCTTAAGAAATACTCTTTTAGAGTTTTCCAATTAAATATATATACTCCCATTGACGCTAAATTACTTTTAGGTTCTTTAGGTTTTTCTTCGAATTCATATATTTTTTTATCATCTTCAGCGTTCATTATTCCAAAACGACTTGCTTCATCCCATGGAACTTCTATAACTGCTATTGTTACTTTAGCATTTTTTTCTTTATGGAAATTTAACATTTCACTATAATCCATTTTGTATATATGGTCCCCTGATAATATTAATACATATTCTGGATCATACTCATCTATAAAACTCATATTTTTATATATAGCATTTGCTGTACCATTGTACCAATGCCCTTCTTTTTCACTCATATATGGTTGAAGAATATAGACTCCTCCATTTATTCTGTCCAAGTCCCAATGACTTCCCGTTCCTATATGTGAATTTAATATTCTAGGTCTATATTGTGTAAGCACCCCTACTGTATCTATTCCTGAATTTGAGCAGTTACTTAAAACAAAATCTATTATTCTGTATTTTCCCCCAAATGATACGGCTGGTTTTGCTATTCTTTTTGTAAAAGCTCCTAGTCTAGATCCTTGTCCCCCTGCTAATATCATTGCTAGCATTTCTTGTTTCATTCTGTTTCCCCCTTGTAGTAGAAAAATGACTTTTCTTTATTGATTAGATTTATCAGATTTCTTTGTTTTTGACTTTTTCTTTTTGCTCTTTTTTGTCGTTTCTTTTTTTATTACTTCTTTTTTCATTGTTTCTTTTTTTATTTTTATAAATGTAGCTCCTAGAGGAGGAACTTTTATTTTTATATGATAAGGTTGATTATTCCATTTACTATCTATAGCATGTAACTCAGCATTTTTCATAGTTTGATTAGATCCCCAATATTTCTCATCATCACTATTGAATACTTCTTCATATACACCTAAGTAAGGAACCCCTATACGGTAATCGTAACGAACCACAGGAGTAAAGTTTAAAACTCCTATTATAAATTCATCTTCATCCTTACCTTTTCTCATAAATGTTATTATACTTTCTTCTTTGTTATGAGGATCTATGAAATCAAACCCTTCATAAGAATTATCTACTTCATATAAAGATTTTTCACCTTTATATAAATGATTTAAGTCTTTTACAAATGCTTGTGTTTTCGCATGTTGCTCTCTATCTAATAGATTCCATTCCAATCCATAATCATATCTCCACTCAAGACCTTGAGCAAATTCTCCACCCATAAATAATAATTTTTTACCTGGATGAAGCATGTAATAAGAATATAAAAGTCTTAAGCTTGCAAATCTTTGCCACTCATCCCCAGACATTTTGTCTAGTAAAGATTTCTTTCCGTGAACTACCTCATCATGAGATAATGGTAATATAAAGTTCTCTGAAAAAGCATACATAAATGAGAATGTTATTAAATCATGATGATACTGTCTATAAATAGGATCCATCTCCATGTATTTTAATGTATCATTCATCCATCCCATATTCCACTTATATCCAAACCCTAAACCACCTAAATATGATGGTGCAGTAACCATAGGCCAAGCTGTAGATTCTTCTGCAATTACTAATGGATTTTCAATATGTTTATAAATTACCTCATTGAATCTTCTTAAAAAGTTTATCCCCTCTATATTTTCTCTTCCACCATATTGATTAGGTCTCCAATCACCTATATCATAATCTAGGTACAGTATTGAACTAACAGCATCTACTCTAACACCATCAATATGAAATTCTTTAAACCAATACATAACATTAGAAAGCAAGAAACTATTAACTTCTGGTTTTCCAAGGTCAAAATGAGCAGTTCCCCAGCCTAAGTTTTCAGCTTTTAAAGGATCTGCATATTCATATTGTGCTGATCCATCAAATCTATATAAACCATGAATATCTTTACAGAAATGACTATATGCAAAATCTAATATTATTCCTATATTATTTTCATGGCACTTATCAACAAATGCTTTAAATTCATGAGGTTTACCATATCTACTACTAGTTGCATAATATCCAACACCTTGATATCCCCAACTCATATCTAAAGGATGTTCTACTATAGGCATTAACTCTATATGCGTATACCCCATTTCCTTCACATATTCAATCATTTCATATAATTCTTCGAAAGAATAAAATCCTCCATCCCATTTTCTTTTCCAAGATCCAAGATGTACCTCATAAATATTCATAGGTTCTTGATTAGATACTTTTTTACTTCTTTCTTCCATATAGTTCTTATCTGTCCAATTATAATCACCACATTCATAAACAATAGATGCTGTTTCTGGTCTTAATTCAGCAAAAGTTCCGTAAGGATCTGATTTTAACCTATTTACACCATCACACCCCATTACGTTATACTTATAAATATCTCCATCTTTTAATTGTGTAGTAAATATAGACCATATACCACTGTTGTCGATATTTGTTAAAGGATGAGATGTTTCATTCCAATTATTAAAATCTCCAACTAAATATACAGCTTTGGCATTAGGTGCCCATACAGAAAAGGAAATACCATTTTCTCCCTCATGCTCACATTTGTGGTTTCCTAGAAATTTATAACTGTCTAGAGAGTTACCACTTATAAACTCTTGTAAATTTTCCTTTTTGATTATGTCTAAATACTTAATTTTTAATCCCCCCAAATACTGATAAATTTTTGCATTTTAATATAATTCTATTAAAATGCCTTTTTCCCTTTTTTATTTTGTTTTTACCTAGATTTTATATAAATTATTTTTTTAATTTATATTCACTTTAGTAATTATTATTTTTCAGAATGATTGTATATTATTTCCGAAAAAATTTCCATATATTTCCGACATCTAAATAATTTTATATAAAAAAAACTCCAATTGAGTATCTCATTGGAGTTTTTTAATCTATTTATCTTATTTTTTATCACTATTTAATATTTCTTTTATTCCTTTGAATGATCCTAAGAAGTTAACTGTTTCTGATGGAAGAACAAGTTTAGTTGAATCACTTTCAGCTATTTTTTCAAGAGCTTCCATAGATTTAAGAGCTAACATATTATCATCTATATCTGATTCTTTCATTGCTTTAAATACATTTTTAATTATTGCAGCTTCCCCTTCTGCTTTAGCTTGAGCAATTTGTCTTATTGATTCAGCTTCCCCTTCTGCTCTAAGTATACGCGACTGCTTTTCACCTTCTGCTTCTCTTACCATTGATTCTTTTTTAGCTTCCGCTCTAAGAATCGCAGATTGTTTTTCACCTTCTGCTTGAAGAATTGAAGAGGCTTTGTTACCTTCTGCTTGAAGTATAGCCTCTCTTCTTTCCCTTTCTGCCCTCATTTGTTTTTCCATAGCAACTTGTATATCTTGAGGTGGCATTATATTTTTAAGTTCTACTCTGTTTACTTTTATCCCCCATTTATCTGTTGCTTCATCTAAAATAGATCTCATTTTAGTATTAATTAAATCCCTAGATGTTAAGGTTTCATCTAAGTCCAACTCACCTATTATATTTCTAAGAGTTGTTGCTGTTAAATTTTCTATAGCAGATATAGGATTTGCTATTTCAAACACATATCTAACAGGGTCAGTAACTTGAAAATAAACTACTGTGTCTATTTGCATAGTAACATTATCTTTAGTTATAACTGGTTGTGGTGGAAAATCTACCACATTTTCCCTTAAGTCGATAACATAAGCCATTTGGTCTAAAAATGGTATTAAAAAATGAACACCTGTATCAGCTTTCTTTTGAAACTTACCTAGTCTCATAATTATACCTACTTTTGATTGTTTAATTACTTTTACACAACTTAAGCTTAGTACTACTACTATAAGTATTATGACCATTAGTTTTATCATATATATTTCTCCTTTTTATAATTAATTTTTATAACTTACTGTTTTATTTTTTCTTGCAATTCTTCCTCTTTTATAGGTCTAACTACTAGCTTAACACCTTCTATTCTAACTATTTTAACTACTTTGCCTACTTCTATTTTCTCATTATCTTCAGAAATTGCTGTCCAGTCTTCACCTGTTAAAGTGACTATACCTGTTCTATAAGGAGGTATTTCTTGTTTAACAACTCCCCTTTTTTGTTCTATACCTTGTAAGTTTGTATTATATTTAAAGCTTTTATCTTTATCTACAAAATACTTAGTAGATATGACTAATAAGGTAATTGATATAACTGCAAATAATAATATTTGGATTGTTATACTTTCTATAAATATACTCAAAACCATTAAAACTATGGCTCCTATACTAAACCATACTAAAGTTAAGCTAGTTGTCATTAATTCACATATAGCAAAAGCCACTGCAACAATTAGCCATACAGTATTCATTGTATCCCTCTTCCCTTTTTGAAAATTCATTATCTTTATACTAGTATAACAATATATGTATTATGAGTAGTTACAAATTAATTTCAATATTAAATTTTTTCATAGTGCTAGAGATTTCATTAATTATGTGTGTAGCATTTACTGTATATAATTTTTTAGACAGAACATCCCCTATATAACCATGAATAAATGTTGCACAAACTACAGCTTCAAAAACGCTCATCATATTTTGACCAATAAAAGAAGTTATCATGCCAAGCAAACAGTCACCCATACCACCATTTGCCATGGAGCTATTTCCTGTAGGATTTACATAAGTAATACTACCATCTGTAATAATTGTTTCATATCCTTTTAATAGAACTATTATATTATTATCCTTAGCAAATTTCTTGGCCACATCTATTCTATTTTCTCTTATGTAAGAAATTGATTTTCCTGTTAGTCTAGACATTTCTCCTAGATGAGGTGTTATTACGATTCTATTTTTATACTCTTTTAAAATAGAACTATTATTTTTTAATACATTTAATCCATCTGCATCAATTACTATAGGACAATTTGAATTATTTAGCACATATTGTAATTTTTCTAAAGTCTGTTTATTATCTCCCATACCGCATCCAAATCCTATACAATTAGAAGTTTCAATTAATTTATTAATTCTATTTTCTTCTTTGTAATTAGCCGTCATTACTTCACTTAACTTTGTACTGACAATATTTTGGATTTCTTCATCACATACTAAGGTTACTAGCCCACTACCACTTTTTACAGCCGATTCACTGGATATAAACGCAGCACCAGAAAATCCCTTTGATCCAGCAAATATAGTTACTTTTCCAAAGTCACTTTTAAAGCTAAATCTATTTTTATTTTTGATTTTATGTTTAACAAAATCCATTGAAGTGATATATTCTTTATCATCGTATTTATTGAGTATATCTTCTGGTATGCCAATATGCTCAACTACTACCTCTCCAATATATTCTTTTGTTTCATATTTTAAAAATCCCCTTTTATAAAATTCAAAGGAAATAGTTTTATCAGCCTTTATACATGTACCAAGAACTTCACCCGTCGTAGCATTTATTCCAGATGGTACATCAATGGAATAAACTAAATTTTTATTTTCATTTATAATATCTATTACTTCTTTAAAAATTCCTTTAATTTCTCTTTCTAATCCTGTTCCAAAAATACAATCAACTACTATATGACTATTTTGTATACTATTTTTTACACATTCTAAAACCTCATAATTATCTTTATTATTATGTATTATCTTGTATGGTATTTTCATAGCTTTAATTATTTCTAAATTAGTTTTTGAACATTGTGTTATTTTTTCCATATTTCCAACTATAAATATTTCCACATTCTTATTTCTAGCTTTTAATTGTCTCGCTATTCCTATCCCATCACCACCATTATTTCCAACACCACTTACAACTACATATCTGTCATATAAGTTTATATCTAAATGTTTTAAAGCTGATAATACTGCATTTTCCATCATAACTATTAATGGAATATTATATTCATCTACACAAGCTTGATCTAGTTTTTTAGTTGACATAGAAGTACCTATTCTCATTTAAATCACTCCTCTAAAATACTTACATCTATTTTTTATACATTCCTTATTATATTTTTTAAATTCACATGTAAAAGATTCATCTTTTTCCAAATTTACTTTTAAGTGCTCTTCTAAAAAATCTATAGCTGTTTCTATAGTAATATTTGATACTCTTTTACAGCATCTCGGTCCACCTATTTTGCTGATATTTTCTAAACATTTAGATGTGATTAAGTTACAAAGGGACCATTCCTCATTTGATAAAGGCGTTGTATTTAAAATTACACTTATAAATATTCCTGCTCCTACACAACTTCCACAGGCACCATAAAAGCCACAAAACCCTCCTAAAACATTTTTTGCTCTTTTTTCAATTTCTTCTAAATAAGTTTGTTTTTTATCTTTATCCCCTATTTTATTTAAATAAGAAGTAGTAAGTACTGCTGGAACTAAAAAGTGATGCTCTGGACCGTGAATTTTAACTGATGGATGCTTTTCTAATTTTCGTGCCATTTGAAGTGGATTTATTTCATCTGAATTAATTAAATATGTCTTTATTATTTTAAATGCATCTTCACTATGACATAAGTCACAAATATAATGATTGTTTTTGCATGATGTATTTGAATAAAATTCTTTGTTACAATAATCACATTTCATTTTTTTACTTTCGTTATAGTATATTATTTCTTCATCACATATTAAACAATTTTTCTTATTCATTTAAGACTTATTATCCTTTCATAATTTTTATACCTCTATAAAGAATGGTAATCGTCTTAATACAAAAAAGTAAAGGATAAATTGTTATAATCAATTTATCCTTTACTTTAAATCTATAAAATTATTTTTAATGTTCTGTAAGCCTACTTTCTCCCATTTTATGTGTAAACTTAGATAATATTTTATTTATAGGACCTTTTAATACAACATTTAGAATTATAGATAAAATTAAAAATATTAAAAGCACACCTATATCTTTATTTAAATTAGGCTGGTAGATCCCTGCCACTGCTTCTCTTAATGCCCCTATACTATAAGTAAATGGTAAAAATGGATTAACATTTTGGAAGAACTTAGGTGTTACTTGTATTGGAAAAGTTCCTCCAGATCCTGCAACTTGAATTACTAATAAAACTACTGCTAAAGCCTTTCCCACATTTCCAAAAACAGATACTAGTGAATAGACTATAAATGTAAATACTAAGCTAGTTAATAATGATAGTAATACGAATATTACAGGATTAGTAACTGTAACGCCTAAAATATATAAATCTCCTAAACTTACTATTAATGCTTGCAATAAGGCTATAGTTAAGAATGTAAATCCTCTTCCAAAATAAACTTCATAAGGTTTATAATCACCGTGTACTTCTGTTGTTAAAAGTGAAGTTAAAAGTAATACACCTACCCAAAGACTAAGTACTGTATAAAATGGTGTCATAGCTGAACCGTAATTTTTTGTTTGATATAGTGAATTTGTAACTAACTTCACTGGTTCTTTTAAGAAATTAGCTTGAGTAATTATATCATTCTTTAAGAATGTAATTAACTCTCCCATTTCTTCACTATTATTTGCTGCAGATAATGCTGATACTAATTTATCTAGTACAGATTTAGCTTCTGGAACCTTTTTTCTTATATAAACTATAGCCTCATCTGCACTCCCTGAAAAATCAAGTGCTGTATTTAACGTATCCTCTACTTTAGGTAAAGTATTTTCTGCATTTTCTAATAAAGTTATAACATCACTTGATATTGATATTCCCTTATTAAAAATATTATTAAGTGGTGCAACTATCTTTTCATCAAAATTATTTAATAAATTCGCACTAATATTATTAACATCATTGATAACTGCAAGTATATTATTTAATTTATCAAATGAAGGAGTTTGCCCATTATCAATTTGAGCTTTTATGTTTTCTAGCACAACTTTTACTGATTGTAAGCTACTATTTATTGAATTAATAGAATCAATAGTATCCTTAATAGCAGTTCCTGGAGTTATTTTATCTAATTTAGTTAAAAAATTTCCTAAAGTATTTGATAAAGATAATAAATTATTTACTTTATTATAAAGATTATCTAACTTTTCAGGAGCATTTTCATAGCCTCCTTGTAGATATGCTATTAAATCTTCTATATCACTAGCTACAGATGATGATACATTATTTATAATTTGTAAATCATTTTTTATAGTTGGTGAAATGTCACTCATAGTAGTTTTTGTATTTTGTAAGAAATTTTTCACATCTCCTGATAAACCTATAGAATTTTGTACTGTTGATTTAATCATAGGCATATTATCTTGAAGTACTTTTACTATTTCTGTTACTTTATCAGAAGCATCACTTGCTGTATTTAAAATATCATCAATTTTATCAAATTTTCCCTGAACTTCAACTAAAGAATTTTCTATTTTTGTCAACATCGGTAGATTTTCTTCTAATGTTATTCCTAACTCATTTAAAATTTCAAATACTGCTTCACTAGCAGTCTTCACAACAGTTTGATTTACTTGTAATTGTATTGCTGATGCCCCTTTTTCTGTTATTTTCGGTGCAATGGCATTTATTTTCTCATTTACTGTATAAATTATTTCTGCCTTATGTATATCTTTAGTTAACACTGAAACTATATTTTTTGAGAAATCTTCTGTAATTTCTATAGACGCATAATATTTTCCTCTTTCTACGCCTTTTTTAGCTTCATTTTCGTCAACAAACTTCCATCCCAAAGAAGTATTATCTTTTAGAATATCTATTAACCTATTTCCCATATTTAGATCTTTATCAAGTAATGTGGCTCCCTTATCATTATTAACTACTGCCACTGATATATTTGATGTATTCCCATAAGGATCCCATGATGCTTTTATGTTAAACCAAGCATATAATGACGGTAAAATTGCTAGTCCAATTAATATTATCATAACTGCACTATTTGAAAATATGTCTTTAAAATCATCTCGAAATATTTTAATTATATTTTTCATATGTCTTCCTCCATAAAGTTGTTAATTTAAAATCTATTATATGGAATTATTTTTTGTTGAACTTTTAATATTTATACTAAAATATATTTAATAAATATTTAAATTTAATTGTCTCATATTATGGAGTATTTCATTCATTACAATAAAAAAAGAAGACTTTTATAAGCCTTCTTTTTTATAAGTTTAATATTATTTTTATACTCCAACTACTTTAGTAACACCTGGAACTTCTTTAACTAATAGATTTTCTATAACTGCTTTTAGAGTCATTGTTGCTCCTGGACATCCAGAACATGCACCTTTTAATCTAACTAATACAATTCCATCATCGCTAACTTCAACTAACTCTACATCCCCACCATCTCTTTGTAGAACTGGTCTTACTTTTTCAAGAACTTCTGCAACTTTTTCTTTCATTATGTACCCCCTTAGTATATTACTTTCATTTATAATTATATACTATGTTAGAGTGACAAGCCATATTGGGTTATAATATTATTAACATTTAATAATCTCTTGGATTTTTTCTTATAACTTCCATATATCCATATAAAGTATCTTTTTCTATTTATTTATAATTATTGTATTATCAATAATAGAATCACCATCTACCTTATAAGTTTCTATAATCATATAATTCTGGGAAATTTTTACCATAGTATATATAGGATTTTTTTCATCATACTTATATTTAATATATTTTTTATTTTTATTAGTATTTTCATAAAACTTACTACCTGTAGATGAACCTGCTGTAATATAAGTTATTCCCTTAGGATTATTTATAATTTCTATTTTTTTATTTGAGTTATTAAATTTCTCTACAGAAAAATTCTTTTTAGTTTTATTGTTTTTTAACATATAAGTTCTAGAATAAATATGATCATGACCATTTAAAACTAAATCAATATTATTACTTTCTAAAATATTAGGTAATTTGTCTCTTAATTTTTTTATATCTTTATCATTACAATGTACACCACAACCATAAATATCATGATGAAATACTGCTATTTTCCATTTTATATTTTCATTTTGTTTTAAACTATCCTCTATAAATTTTTTGTGTTCATTAATATTTAAATTATTACTATTTAAAAATAAAAATATAGCATCTCCATATGTAAAGTAATAATCATTTCCTGCTATAGTTTTTCCTAAAGATGAAGTATTTGGCATATAAAAATGATTATAAAAGTTCTTATTGTCTTTATCATGATTTCCAATTGCATTTGCTATAGGTATATATCTTAAATATCTTGGATATAAGAAACCACAGTACTCTAAATCACTTATATTTATTTTAGCTTGGTTATCTATTTCTTCTTTTGTATTTGTTTCATCGCCTACACAAACTATAAAACTTAGATTATCATACTTTTCTACAACTTTTTTTATTACCTGGTTCCATTTAAAAGTATCTCTTTTTATTGACTCTTCATGGGAATTATATTCTCGCCATGAAGCACCAATTTGAGGATCTCCCATTATTGCAAATATAAATTCTTTTGGATTTTTTGTCTTATATTCAATTGGTTTACTCCATATACCATCTACTTTATATGAATAATAATATACAGTATTTTCTTTTAAATCCTCAACCGTAACTTTATTACTTATAAATCCATTTCTTAATTTTTTTCTTTGCCCAGCATAGATTTTTTCTTTTCCTTTATTGTCCCATATTTTAATCATACTCTTATCATTTTCATTAGTACTATACCAGCAAAAATTAATCATGCTTTCATTTTCTCCTGGAGTTAAGCAAATATTAGATAAATTTTCTCTAAATATCTTATTATTATATTCATCTAAAAAATAATTTTTATTATCTTTTGAAATAGACAATATTGGAAAAAATACTATAATTATAATAGATAATAAAATACTAATAACTTTTCTTTTATTTTTCATTTTTCACTCCTATAATATTGTTATTTTCTTTATAGTATTTAAATCTAGTGATAAATTATTTACTTTAAATATGAAAATTTATTAGAAATAAATTAGTATATATATAAATAATAAAATGCTTATATTATATATAATAACTTAATAGATATAAGGGGATTTATGATGAAGTACAATACTTTGATATTTGATTTAGATGTTACTCTTTTAGATTCTTTAGATAACGTAGTTGATAGTATTAATTATGCATTAGAAAAATTAGATTATCCAATTAAAACTAAAGAAGAAATATGTTCTTTTTCTGAAGATGAAATAGAAAGATTAATTGAACTTTCTCTTCCAGACAAAACTTCTTATGATAAATTTGCAAAATGCTTGATTTTATTCAAAACCCATTATTCTAAAAACATAAAAAATAAAACTAAGCCTTATGATGGAATAATAGAATTATTAGAATATTTAAAGAAAAATAAATATAAAATAGCAGTTGTATCAAATAAACTTCAAAACGAAGTTACAGAATTAAATAATCATTATTTTTCACAATATATTCAACTGGCAATAGGTAAATCTTCTAAAATAAGAAAAAAGCCTTATCCAGATACAGTATTAAAAGTTATTGATGATTTAGGAGTATGTAAAGAAAAGTGTTTATATATTGGAAATAGTAAAATTGATTTTGAAGCTGCAAAAAATGCAAAAATTGATTTTATTGGAGCTTCATGGGGATGTAAAGATAAAAATGTATTAAATTACTTAGGTGTAAATTATATAATTGATAATCCAAAGGATTTAATATCTATACTAATCGAAAATTAAAAAAGGAGCCTATG
>CAMBXR010000024.1 GCA_945871955.1 uncultured Clostridium sp.
CATTTTCATTATAGCTTGTGAAGTAAATCTTAATGTTTTTTCCTTATAAGTAAAAGGATGAACTTTATCTAAGTTCATCCTTTTTACCCATATATCTTTTATAAATGATATACTCTTTCTACTCTACTTCCAATACAACTTAAAGTTTCATTTGTAATAGTACCGCTTAATTTACTTAGTTGATTTACAGGTAAATAATTATCTCCATCTTGTCCAAATAAAGTAACTATATCCCCTTCTTTTACATCATCTATATTACTTACATCTATCATAGTTTGATCCATACAAACATTTCCTATTATTCTTCCATATTGACCATTTACTAAAACTTTAAAATCCTTTTTCGATACAGCTCTTGAAAATCCGTCTGCATATCCAATAGTAATAGTTGCTATCTTCATAGGAGTTGTGGTAGTGAAATTATTACCATATCCTATATTTTCTCCTGCTGGTACATCTTTAACCATTGCAACCTTACATCTTAAAGACATAGTTGGTCTAAACTGTTCATTTTCCGGTAATTTGCATAGTATTTCATCAGATGGATCACAAGGTACACCATATAATATAATACCTGGTCTTGCTAAATCCCTATGAATTTCTCTATATGTAGTTATTCCATAAGAATTTTGTAAGTGTACTTCTCCTAAATCTATTTTATCTTCTTTTAATTTTTCTATTATATAATCAAAGTTTTCTATTTGTTTTCTAGTGAATAAAATATCTTCTTCAGCCTCACTATCTGCTCTACATAAATGAGAGAATATTCCCGTTATATCTAAATTTTTCATTTTATATATACTCTTTATATTTTCAATATTATCTCTATTTTCACCTATTCTGTTCATCCCTGTATTAAGTGCCACATGGCATTTAACTACTCCTGGTAGTTCACTTAATTCTTGTGCATATTTACTATCTATTAATGCTTGTGTAAGGTCATATTTAATTAATTCATCCTTTTGACAAACAGGTGTGTATCCTAGTATTATTATTTCACCTTTTATATTAGACTTTCTAAGTTCAATAGCTTCACTTATACATGCTACTGCAAAATGTTTAATACCTATACTTTCAAAATAACTTGCAACTTGTACAGCCCCATGACCATAAGCATTGGCCTTAACTACACCAACTATTTCACAATCATCATCTAACATATTGTTAATTACATCTATATTATGCTTAAAGTTAGTTAGATTAATTTCCGCAAAAGCTCTTAATCTAGAAGTGTCAATCTCATCTCTATTTTTATAAATTTTTGACAGCATTATCATCTTCCCCCTAACTTATTTTCAAATTTTCTTCTTAAAGAAAAATCATATTATGTTTACTAGAAATTCTACTTTTATTATAACATATTTTTATATATTTTAATGTTTGTCAATTAAAAATAAGCCACTTTTACATGGCTTATATGGTTTCATTTACTAACTATATTATTCTAAATTTCTATTCTTTTCTAATCTTTTTCCTTGCCACAATGAGGACATTCTTCTCTTTTTAGTCTTCTAGAGTTAAATTCATCCACAGATTTTTTAAGTTCTTCCTTTTCTTCTTCCTCCTGTCTTATAAATTCATCTTCATAAAACTTCATTCTTTCTTTTTCTTTAAATATTTCTTCTATTTCATCTTCATAATATCTAGCTAATCTTTTATCTTCAATCATCTCTGTTATTTTTTTTATTCCTACATAGGCTCCTGCAGTAGCACCAGCAGTTATAGCTCCAAATATAACAGCTTTTCTAAGCTTTTTATTTACATCAATATAATTCTCAATACACTTAATACCATTCATTTTAATATCTCCTTTCATAAAAGGTTATTATATATAAATAGTATTTGTATTTAATTAATAAAAAAATTATAAATTTGTGAATTATATTTTGTAATTAATATGTAAGTTTGAATTATTTTACATAAAATTAAAATTATAAATTTAACTTTTTCAAAATCATATATACTAAGGAAGTGGCTTAATTTTTTATCTACCCAAAAGAATTTATTTTATACTCTTGAATCGGCTTAAATTACTTTATACATTGAAAGCTCTTTGAAGAGTTTTACGTGTTAGTTTGAGATATTACCACTACCACTTCCTTAATATAATTGTATTTATATTTACGTAATTATGTTCATATTTATTGATAAATAATAATATTTTATTTTCTTTTTCGAAGTTATACTTTCTTTATACTCATCATATACTATTAATTACTATTATTTTTTATAAAAATTTATTATATTAAGAGTCCTTTTTATCTATACATTTTTCAGGATTAATATAAATTACTTCCCACTCATTATCTTCATTCTTTTTATAATCGGCTATTTTTTTATCTACACCATTAGTTAATTCATAAAAAAGTACATAATATTCATTGTCGTCTTTGTCCTTATAATAAGCTCTCTTTTCATAACCATCTTCATTTACAATTACATCACTATCTAGTAAAGAACACTCATTTCCATATTCTACTTCTACAAATGTTTGAGCATCATAAGCCCATCCATGATATGGTGCACATAAATAATTTTCACCCGTATAGTCCATATTCACTATTTTGTAACCATCATCTTCTTTATCTAAATATATATATCCATAATAATATGTAAATAATCCTTTAGTTTCTTCTGAGCCTTCTATTACTTCCAATTCTACAAAATACTTTAATAAATCAGGCTTATCTTTATCAGATGGAACATTATTTATTTTTATTAAGTTAATATGAAGTATATTTTTAAATGAGTCTAAAAAATCCTTATATGACAATTTATTTTGATAAGATTTTGATAAAAAATTATATGCTACTGGATAAGGTCCTTTTGTATCTGTCATTGAATCACATCTTGTTTCACTACTTTCAATAGGATTTGCTGCTTCTCTAAGTACATTAAAATAATTAATAACTGTATCCTTACCCGATCTAAATGGTTTTGTTGGTAAATTCATTTTATATGGATTTGTATTGTAAAATTCTTTTAAAATATTTAAATTATCATCATTTAATATGGACATATTTGATGGTCTAAAAAATCGCTCTAAATCATAATTTTCATCTATACTATCTACAAGTTGTAAATCCTCATCAATTATAGATTCACTTATTAAATTACCACCTAAAATATATTTATTTTCTTTTTCTGCATATATATTCACTGTTGTCGTTATTATCATTATTAAGCACAAGGTTACATATTTTATTTTATTCATAATGAACTCCTTTCTTAAAGTAAATGAATTATTACTTATATCTTTTACAATTTTTTCTAAAATACACTAAAAATGTTTTTAAAAAATTATTTTCATCACTTATTTGAAAAGAATAATGAAGATGATAGAACTTTTACAAAAAACAAAAAATATCTCCTCTGCTTTATCTTATAGAGGAGATATTTTGCTTATAAAATTAACTTTGTAAACTTACCTTCTTCATAGTTACATGAATTACTTTAAATACTACAGCACCAACTATTACGTTAACTACTATGGCTGGAAGAACAACTGATGCATATAATATACTTAATGACATTTGTCCTGGAAGACCAACTAGTATTTGAGCTGAGTATAAAAAAGTAAATCCACTTATTGCAGTTCCTATAACCATTAATACAGTTGAAACAGCAAAGTCTTGATTCTTTTCAGCTAATTTTTTCATAAAAGGAACTTTGTACATAACCATCATCAATAAAAAACTTAAATTAGCAGTAACAAATTTATCTATAAGATTTGGTACTTGACCACCTGGAAATGAAGTTGTCATAGCTGAAAATATACCTGTAATTATTCCGCATACTAAACAAGTTTTATAACTATCCTTATTTAATATCATAATAGTAAATAACATTATTAAAGTCATATCAGGCTTTACACCAAATATTGCAGGTTCTATTTGGTGTAAAACTAAACCTATACCTAAAAGCACAGCATTTAAAACTAATTTTCTTGTATTCATTTTCATAATAATACCCTCCAAATTTAATTAAATTTAAATAAATTAATTCCTCTTTTAACCTCTTAAGAGCTTTAGTTCAAACCAAAATTTTCACCTGCCTTTCTTTTTATTTTACTTAGAACATATTTGGGTCAATCACTTTAAATTAATTAAAAAAGCTTCGTCCTATTATAATAGGACGAAGCTTTACTCCGCGTTGCCACCTAATTTGTGTATTAAAAAAATACACCCCTTAATATTGGTACCATCATACCTCATTTGCTGTAACGTGCAAACCACGGTAAAATCTACTCTCTTAAAGATTTCGGTTTACTCCTCAAAGGCCCATTCATCAAATCATTTCTTGTTGAGATTCCACCATCCCCAACTCTCTATATTGAACCTGAATTTGATTACTATCCCTCATCAAAGGATTTAATTTATTATTAATAATATAGTATGATTTCAAATCAATTTTGTCAACCATTTCCATAACTTTTTTATATTATATGATTATAAATGGATTTAAATTAATCTCACTTCTTATTATTTCAATACCTTCAATACTATCTAAAAATCTCTTCATAACATCTTTAAATATATTTTCTGTATCGAAATGACCACAGTCAACTATAGTCATTCCCATATCAAGAGCATCTTGAGCTTCATGATATTTAACATCACCAGTTATAATTACATCACAATTTTTAGATTTGGCTAACCTTACCATATCAGATCCAGCTCCAGTAACTACTGCAACTTTCTTAATCTTAGTGTTTAAATCACCCACAACTCTTATATGATTCATATTTAATTTTAGTTTAATTTTTTCACATAAGGCTTGTAAGTTTGTTTGTACATCTAAAGAAGCATATCTTCCAAGCCCCACAGACTCTCCTTTATTTTCAAGCTTATAAATATCATAAGCAACTTCTTCATAAGGATGAACTTTTATCATTTTATCTATAGTTTTTTGTAATATACTTTGTGGTACTATTGTTTCTATTTTTACTTCCTCAACTTCTTCAATCTCTCCCACTGTTCCTATAAAAGGATTTGTATTTTCATCTGGCTTAAATGTTCCTATTCCCCCAGTATTAAATGTACAGTGACTATAATTACCTATATAACCCGCTCCAGCTTCTCCTAGAGCCTCTCTAAGGACTAACTCATGAGTTTTAGGTACATATACTGCCAATTTATATAGAGTTTGGCTATTTGTTACATCTAATATTTTAGTATTTTTAAATCCCATAATCTCCATAAAGTAATCATTTAATCCATCGAAGGCTATATCAAAGTTTGTATGCATAGAATATAAAGCTATATCATTTTTTATAAGTTTATGAATAAGTCTTCCCTTTAAATCTTTAGTATTTATTTTATTTATTTTTTTAAATATAAAAGGATGATGAGTTACTATTAAATCCACATTATTTTCTATAGCTTCATCAATTACATTTTCATTAGCTTCTAATGTAACTAATACTTTTTTTATTTCACTTTCAAAGTCACCAACTAATAATCCCACATTGTCCCAATCATAAGCTAAACTAAGAGGATATTTCTTTTCTATCTGCTTAATTAGATCATTTAACTTCATTTTTTCAACCCCTTGTTAAATTAAATTCTTAAGTTTTTCTATTTTCATCTTAGCTAAGTTTCTTTTTGCAACAACTGCATCTAACTCTTTATCTCCTAGCTTTTCAATTATATTATTGTATTTTTTAATTTTATTTTCAATAAATTCTACTAAAAGTTCATCTTTATTTTCTATTAATTTTTTACCTACTTCATAGTATATCTCATCTTCAACTGAAGTATTATTCCCTGTATATTTAGCTACTATTATCTCATATAATCTAAAATCTTCTTTTTCTAAACATTCATCTATTATTTCATATCCATTATTTAATAAATATGATCTTAACTCCTCTTGTGCTTGCATAGGCTGTAATATTAATTTTTCAACACTATGAGCTACTTCTTTATTAGCTTCTAGAAGTTCTCCTATTAATATTCCTCCCATTCCCGCTATTATAACTTCATCTACTTCACCTTTTTTTAATACTTCTATACCAGAACCTAATCTTAAGTCTACTTTATTTTCTAATTTATTTCTTTTTACTTCACTTCTAGCATTTTCTAAAGGGCCTTTATTTATATCAGCTAAAATTGCAAAATCTATTTCTCCTTTATTTAAAAGATATACTGGTATATATCCATGATCTGTACCTATATCAGCAAGTCTTTTATTTTTATCTACTAAAGATGCTATTTTTAATAATCTGTTAGTTAATTTCACTTTATTAATTCCTTTCTTATTCTTTTAATTCTCTTATTTATATGTATTAACATTTTCTCTAATTTTATTTCTATATAATTAAAAATTCGCCAAAGCTGGCGAATTTTTAATTTATATATATTAATCTAAATAATCTCTAAGTTTTTTAGATCTACTTGGATGTCTTAATTTTCTTAAAGCCTTAGCTTCTATTTGTCTTATTCTTTCACGAGTAACATCAAACTCTTTACCAACTTCTTCAAGAGTTCTAGCTCTTCCATCTTCAAGACCAAATCTTAATTTTAATACTTTTTGTTCTCTTTCATTTAATGAACCAAGAACCTCTTCTATTTGATCTTTAAGAAGTGAATATGCTGCTGCTTCTGCTGGAGCTAGAGCATCTTCATCTGGTATGAAATCTCCTAAATGCGAATCTTCTTCTTCACCTATTGGAGTTTCTAAAGATACTGGATCTTGAGCTATTTTCATTATTTCTCTAACTTTTTCTTCAGACATTTCCATTTCTTTAGCTATTTCTTCTGGCTTAGGATCTCTTCCTAGTTCTTGTAATAATTGTCTTGAAACTCTTATTAATTTATTTATTGTTTCAACCATATGAACTGGTATTCTTATAGTTCTCGCTTGATCTGCTATAGCACGAGTTATAGCTTGTCTTATCCACCATGTTGCATAAGTAGAGAATTTGAATCCTCTAACATAGTCGAATTTTTCCACAGCTTTTATAAGTCCTAGATTACCTTCTTGGATTAAATCTAAGAATAACATTCCTCTACCAACATATCTTTTAGCTATACTTACAACAAGTCTTAAGTTGGCTTCAACTAATTTTTGTTTAGCTATTTCGTCTCCTTCTAGCATTCTTTTTGCTAGCTCAACTTCTTCATGAGGCTTAAGTAAAGGTATTTTTCCTATTTCCTTTAAATACATTCTCACTGGATCATCTATACTTATACCTTTTGGTAAAGATAAGTCTAGCTTATCCATTTCGATGTCTTCTTCACCTTTTAATTTTTCATCTACATCATCATCTATATTATCCATATCTAAAGTTAAATCATCATCTGAGGAAAAATCAATTGTTACTTTTTCAGGCTTACTTTCTAGAATTTCTATTCCTAAATTTCCTAAAGTTTCATAAAGATTTTCTACTTTATCTTTATCTAATTCTGTATTTGAAAAGGCTCCCATTATTTCATCTAATGTAAGAGATCCTTGTTTTTTTCCTTTTTCAATAAGATTTCTTGCTGCTAATCTATTTGCTTCTCTATTATTTGCCACACTCAAACCTCCTTTCGTGTTTTATAAATTTTTTAAGCTCTTTTGTATATCTACTATTTTTAAACTAATCTTCATAATTTCTAATTCTACCTCTTTCATGCTGTCTTTATCTAAGCTACTGTGATTTAGGCTTGTTTCTAATTCTTTTTGCTTTTGAAGTAGCGCTTCTACTTCTTTATGAAATTTATTTCTTTTTACATTTTTAATTATTTCATCAACATTCTTAGAATTATAAGTATTTATACTATTTAATGGTATATTATCCAAATCATTCAAATATTCTTCAGATATGTTTAAACTTTTGATTTTGTCAATAGTTATTTTGTCCAATTCTTTATTTTTAATTATTAGATTAAAAATTTCTTTACTGTCCTTAATTAAGAAATCATCCTCACTAATTTTTAACAGTGCAATGATACGAAGTTCTTTATTTTCCATTAATAATTTTATAAAGGTTTCTTCTACGAATTTTTCACCATTTTTGATATTTTCAATCTTCTCAATTGGTTTTTGTTCGTTTTTTATAAATTTTTTGTAATTATTTTTTCTATCATTATATTTTTTCCCAAAAACTTCTTCTTTCATTGCTTCTAGACTGATATTAAATTCTTTACTTACATATTTAATATAAAAGTCTTTTTCTACAGGAGATGATAAGGTCTTAATTATTAATGCAGCCTCTTTTGCAAATTTTATTAAGTGTTCATCCTTATTAAAATCAAATTTTCTTTTTAATATGTTAATTTGAAATACAATATGAGAAACTGAATCATCTATAGCTTTTAAAAATCCTTCTTTTTTATATTTTTTAATAAAATCATCTGGATCTTTACAATCTTTTAAGTTTAAGATTTTTATATTTATATTTTGTCCTCTTAATATTTCAATTGCTCTTAGAGTTGCTTTAACTCCAGCTTCATCTGAGTCATATGATATTATTGCAGTAGATGCATATCTTTTAATTAATTTACCTTGTTCATTTGTTAAGGCCGTTCCAAGTGTAGCTACTACATTTTCAATTCCTTGTTCATATAAAGAAATTAAATCCATATACCCTTCAACTAATATTAAAGTATCATTTTTTATGCTTTTTTTTGCATAATTTAAACCATATAAATTATATCTTTTATTAAAAAGTATTGTATCTGGTGAGTTAAGGTATTTTGGTAGAGAATCATCTAAAACTCTTCCTCCAAATCCTATAACATTTCCTCTATAATCAAATATTGGAAACATAACTCTATTTCTAAATCTATCGAAGTATTTATTATCTTTTTCTTTATGCGTAATTAGTCCACTTTTAACTAAATCATTTTTTTCATAACCCATTGATAATAAATATTCCATCAAACTATTCCACGAATATGGAGAGTAACCTAATCCAAATTTCTTTATAATTTTATCACTAAGTCCTCTTTTTCTTAAATAATCATATCCTGGATTTTTAGAACTAATTAAATTGCTAAAATAAAACCTTGCAGCATTAAGATGAATATCTTGCATTAACTTAATATTTTCCATCTTAATTTTATCTGCTTCACTTAAATTAGTTTTGAACTCTATTCCATTTTGTTCTGCTAGTAACTTTACAGCTTCCATAAAGTCTAAATTTTCTATTTTCATAATGAAATTGATTACATCTCCACCTTCTCCACAACCAAAACATTTATAAATTTGCTTGTTTTGATTTACATGAAAAGATCCTGTTTTTTCACTATGAAAAGGACATAGACCACTGTAACTACTACCTGAATTTTTTAAACTTATGTACTGAGATATTATACTTACAATATCACATCTACTTTTAACTTCATCTATTAAATCTCTCATATTATTCATATTATCACCCTTTGGTGTATTATTCGTAACATTACTATTTTACATTATATTTTTCATTTGTCAAATACTATTATACATAATTCGACTTTTTTTGTTAATACCCTTCTTTTATTATTAATATTTAATTTATGTTATTTTTATATTATTAAAATATAAAAATAAAAATATGTAATTTTATTTTAAATTAAGATAAATATTTGATTACTTAGTCAAGTACTCATTCTTATTTTTATATTTATTATTATAAAAAACTCCCATGAAAGTATTAAGCTACTATCATGAGAGTATTTAGTAATAGTTATAAAAATCTAACTATATAAAACTATTATAATTTAAAATCATCTTATATTTTTTATCTACACTTACAACACTTATTTCTATCAATACAATTATGATTACAGTTATTATGGTTACAGTTATGACTACAATTACGTTCTAAGTCATATATCACTTCAAAACAACATCCACATTCACATTTAAATACAAATCTACAACATCTATTACCCTTTTCAAAACGTATCATATACCTGGATACAATATACGATAAGTTTAAAAAATTTGTTACTATATGTAAAATACACAAACTTTTAATCTTTTAAAAACAAAAAAAGAGCTAAATGCTCTTTTTTTGTTTTTTACTATATTTTTATAATATTTTTTTGATTTATTTTTTCTTCTTTGTTTTTTATTAATTCTTTTATTTTTGTAATATAAGATAAATCCCCACTCAATCTAATAAGACTAGTAAGGTAGTATAAATCAGTACTTCTAGGTACTTTTCTTCTTATAACTAAGTCAATGGCAGTTTTAGCACTTTCAAAACATCTCATATGGGTGTGACCATCTTTAAATGATTTTTTAGTGTTATAAGCTATATAACCATTTTTCACTTGGAAAATGATAAATTCTTTTCTTTCATAAATTTTATTATACATTTAACCAAATCCTTTTAGTTATCTTTTTACTATCTTATATTATCTAATTTTATTAATTTATTATCTCTGATACAGTAACAAATTTATATCCTTTTTCCATTAAACTAGGAATTATTATATCTAAAGCTTTAACTGTATTTTCTGTTCCATAATCATGAAGCAAAATTATATCACCATTTTGAACTTTGTTAATTATAGTATCAGAAATTTGAACTGAAGGTGGATTTTTCCAATCTTTTGCATCTATTGTAGTCCACAATATTATTTTATATCCACATTCTTTTGCTATTTTGCCCAATTTGTCTTCACTATAACTTCCATAAGGTGGTCTAAATAAAGTTGGTTTTTTACCAGTTATTTTTACTAAAGTATCTTCACATTCTTTTATTTCTCTTTTTATATCATCGCTACTTAAGTTACTAATATCAGGATGAGAAAATGTATGATTTCCTATTTCATGACCTTCTTTGGATGCCCTTATTAATGGTTCACTATACCAATTTGCATGTTTTCCCACTACAAAAAAAGTACCCTTAACATTATATTTATCTAGTATATCTAAAACTTCATGAGTTTCCTTTGGATGTGGTCCATCATCAAATGTTAACGCTATTAATTTTTCATCACGAGATCCACTTTTAAAAAATATATCGTTATTTTCAACCATTGAAGATATTTCTTGTGAACTAGAAATTATAATAAATAAGGTAATCACAAATAATAAAAAATATTTAACTTTAGATGTCATTATAACTTTCCTCTCTTGTATTAACCAAAAAAGTTTTCAGTATAGTAAGTTTTATATTTTCCTCCAAATACAACTCCCACACCGATATATTTATAATTCCCTAAAATATTTTTTCTATGTTCATAGGAGTTCATAAACCCATTATGAACAAATATTGCATTTGTTTGACCTGCAGCAATATTTTCTCCTGCAGTTACATATTTTATATTTTCTTTTTTCATTCTATCAAAGGGTGTTTCATTTTTTAGATTTTTATGATCGAAGTAATTATTTTCTTTCATATCTTTACTATGTTTATTAGCACTTTTAGTGGCATTTTCATTATATTTTAAAGGTTGTAAATTATATTTATATCTAGTGCTATTTATAAGATCTATAGTCTCATACATAAAACTTTCTTCAATATTTTTATTTTTCTTTGGGTAAATATCATTTATTTCGTCTTCACATGATTTGTCAACTATTTCATAGGCCCATATTTTATTATTGTTAAACTTATCATAAAATACTGTAATATACTTTTTATTTATATATATTATGTCATACTCATCATTAGAATCTATTTTGTAGTTGATATTTTTCTTGTGTTTATAAGTTAATGTTTTATAATTCTCTCTAATATAGTTTATATCTTTATCAATACATATATTCTCACTTTCACAAGAATCTATATTATTAGTAAATAGAGATACTACTTTATTATTTTTTATTCCTATCATGACAAAATTTTCTTTATAAGTATTATAAACATACCAGGAAAAATTATATTCACTTTTATCTATTCTATTAGGTTTATTAATCTTTTCTATTACTACTTTTTCAGAATTCCCTATTTTTATTTTTTTAAAGTTTTCAATTTGTTTTTTATTAATATCATTATCATCTTTAGCTTCAATATTTTTATTAAATAGATCTTCTCTTAAAAAACTTTTTATTTCCTGAAGATAATTCATGCTATAAAGTAAAATCATAGATAATACTAGAGTTAAAGATATTAATTTTTTCAAAACATCACACCCTTTAAAATAAAATTAATATTATTCATAAATTATGATTATACAAAAATAGCTTTATCCTAAGATAAAGCTATAATTTAACACAAAATACTTCTTCTAAACTTCTTCCAAATACAGAAGGTTTATCAAACTTCCATGTTCCTTCATATATTAATTCTCCATTTAAATAAAAACTTCCTTTTCCATGTTTCTTACCATGCATAAATTCACCCTCATACCTTTTACCTTCATTCCAGATATAAGTTCCTAGTCCATGAATTAAGTTATTTTTCCACTGTCCTTCATAAATAAGATTTCCACTTTGATCAAAGCATTGTCCTTGTCCATCCATTTTGCCATTTTTAAACTCTCCGTTATATCTTGTATTATCATTCCAAGTGAATATTCCAATTCCTTCTTTTTTACCATTTTGCCACTGACCTATATATTCATCTCCAGTAGCATAGACCATTTTTCCAGTTCCATTCATTAGGTCTTCCTTAAATTCACCTATATATACATTTCCATTTTCTAATGTACACTTTCCCATACCTTCTCTTAAATTATTTTGAAAATCTCCTATGTATTCCATAATAACTTTATCATTATCATACATAATATAATAACCTTGACCATGTAACTCATTTTGTTCTATTTTTCCTATATATTTATCACCATTGGAGAAACAGTATATTTTGTTCTTATTACATGTAAATTCATCATCTTGTGTCAATTCTTCTTTTTCCACTAATTTTATTTCTTCTTCTGTAGCAGTAATATGTTTCTTTTCAACTTTTCTTACCATATTTTCAATATACTTAATAGTTTTTTTATAATTATTAATCTCTTTTAAATAGTCTTTATATATATTAACAAAATCTTTCGCAATACTCATCTTTATCCCTCATTTTCCATATGGATTTATTCTTTCTATATATTATAAAATAATAAAAAACTTTTTTCTACTCTTTGTTATATTTCTACTTATATATATTTTTTAATAAACATTAATAAAGCCAGAACTATGTCTGGCTTGTTTTATAAAAATTTCTCTTTAAATCCTTTACCTTTAACTTCATTTATATCGTTTACTGAAATAAATGCTCTTTCATCATATTTCAAGGCTATTTCTTTTATTTTTGGAATTTCTCTTGATAATACTACACAGTAAATAATTTTTTTCTTTTCACGAGTATATCCACCTTCCGCTTCAAGAAAAGTTACACCTCTAACCATAGTTTTCATTATTTCTGATGCAATAGACTGAGTATTATTAGAAAATACCATAACTGCTTTTTCATCATTTAATGCATCCTTTATATAACTCATTACTTGTGCATTTATGAACATAGCTATTAAAGTATATAAAGCTAAATTTAAACCAAATAACAATGAACTCATTAATACAATAGCTAAATTTATTCCAAATGTCGTATTTTTCATAGCAATATTAAACTTATTTTTTAATATTGCACCTATTATATCCGTACCTCCAGTAGATGATTTTGTTCTAAATACTAAACCATTACCAACTCCACACAAAATTCCTCCATATATACTTTGAAGTAATATATCATCTATTGGAATAATACTACCTACCTCTTGAGTTATACCAATTATTATAGAGAAAAGTATCATATTTATTAAACTAGTTATTAAAAAATCCTTTTCTAAAAATATAAACCCCATCAGAAATATAGGTATATTAATTAAGAAAGTAATAAATCCCACATTTATATTTGTTAAATAATTCATTGCTGTTGATATACCAGCTACTCCACCACTTAGTAAATGTGCCTGTCTTAAAAAACCATTTACACCAATAGACATAATTGTGATTCCTACAATAATAATAAAATATCTTACATAAATGTTATCATATTCAATTGTATTAACCTTGCTCATAATTCCCCTCCAAATAAATCAAACAAATAATCATAAACTTATTTCTTCTCGTTTACATTATTATATTATCATAATCTAGCTAAAAGTGTATAATTTATTATATTTAAAAACCTAATATTAACTTTCCATTTTTATCTATATAATTATTTTTACTTTCATTTATTTGGGCATATCCTTCTGCAAAGTCTGATATAGACTTAAAAGCTGGTTTAATAACCATTTCTCCCTTTTTGTTTATAAAACCCCATTTACCTTTTGAAAAAATATCTTTTTTAATATTAACTCTAGCTAAACCTTCATTGAATGAACAGGCATATTCATATTGAAAATCTATCACTACATTTCCTTTTAAATCTATATATCCCCATTTATTATTAATACACACTGGTGCTAGACCTTCCTTAAAGCTTTTTGCCTTGTCGTATAAATAATCTATTACTAATCTACCATCTTTATTAATATATCCCCATTTATTATCTACTCTTATACTTGCTACATCTTGAGAAAAATCCGAACCCATAATAAAATCACCATCTATAACTATTTCTCCATTTTTATCAATATAACTATATCTATTTTTAATTTCCACTAGAGCTCTTTCATTATAAAAACTATTTACATATGAAAATCTCGGGTCAATCACCATAGAGCCTTCTTTATTTATGAATCCCCATTTATTATTTACTCTTACACCGCAAAGATTTTCATTGAAATTTAAAGCTGCCTTATACATCGGTTTTATTTCTTCTTGAAAATATTTATTAAAAAAACCGTATTTCCCATCTATTCTAATTTTTGATAATCCATCACAAAACTGATTAGCACTTTCCAATTGTAAAAAAAAATTTACTTTGCCTTTTTTATTTATATATCCAAAAACCCATTTTGTATTTTTTCTTATTTTTTTTATATAAGTGACAACACAATAACCTTCCTTAAATCTACTAGATACATAGTTATACTTTGGCTTAACAGAAATATTATAATTACTATCTATAAATCCATACTTACCTTCTCTAAGTACGGGCAAAATCAACTCCTTATTACTCATTTTATCTCTCCTATTATAATAGTCTTTTTATATCTTATTATTTTTAGAAATTACATATACTAAAAAAATGATGCAAGTTAAAGAATTATATCTTTAATCTCGCATCATTTTCTCAATTATTCTTTTAATATATTTTTAACTTTTTCAGTATTATTGTAACTACTATTTGGATCTTCATATCTTAATGAGTAAAAAGTATCTTTTGAGTTTTGTAACTGTCCATCCTCATAATAAATCATTCCTATTCTATAATAAGAATCATCAAAATAATCATATGAATTATTATAAGTTTGTACATATTTTTTATAATATGAAATAGCTTCTTCATGTTTATTTAGTACTTCATAGCATAAACCTAATTGATAAATTGCTGATGATTTCAACTTACTTGTCTTACCATTATCTATGACTAGTTTGAAATATTTTATAGCATTTTCATAATCACCTACATTTTTAAAGGAAGTTCCCTTCATGAATAATGCTTCTTCACCTTGATTTATAAGCTTTGCATCTTCAACCTTTTGTTTTGCGTCATCTAATTCATTTGTAGTTTTATCTAGCTCTTCTTCTTTTTTAGATATTTCCTCTTGTTTTTTATCTAATTCTTCTTCTTTTTTTGATATAACTTCTTGTTTTTTATCTAGCTCTTCATTAAGCTTATCCATTCTTTGTTTACTATAAATGGTTGTTGTGCCAATTATAACAATTAGTAAGCCTATAAATATATATGCCATATTTTTCTTTTTGCTAAGTTTATTTCTATGTTCTTTTAATTTTTCAATTTGCTTTTTCTCTTCTTTAACTACTGCTACAGATAATTTTTCTTCTTTTATTGGGTCATGATTTTTATCGAATAAGTGATTATCTGCATCTACAAATCTAAGCCTTTGTAATAACTCTTCTTTTTCTTTTGTTTTACCCATTTTTTCATATAATAGTATTAATATAACATAAGGCTCAATAAGCTCTGGATCTTCTAATATTAATGAATCAAATATTTCTATTGACTCTTCATTCATTTCTTCATTTATAAATCTAATAGAATGATTATATCTCTCTAAGAATATTTTAAAATCCTTAGATGATAACTTATCTACATATTTTCTTGATAACTCATTATTACCATAGCATTGAGCTGTATAGAAACTTTCAAAAGCTTTTGCAAAATCACATTTTAAAAGTTTTAATAAACCTCTTAAATTTAAAATATCTTCATCCTTTGGATTAAGCTGTAAAGCTTCATCTACAAGTCTTATAGCTGTTGTAATATAACTTCTTTGAGCTAAATCTAAGGCGTTATTATATTTATTAAAAGATTCTAGTTTAATTTCCTTAGGTAATACATTTGTATGGGATTTTAACTCTTGCTGTAAATTAAGTATAGTTTCATCTTTATAATTTGATGTAACGTATGACTGTTTTAAAGCTTTAAGTGTTTCATTATTTTCATCTTCATCTATTTGAAAAAAAGTAAAGTCACTGTTTTTATCTTCTATTAAATCAATATCTAATATTTTTTTAGGCATATTTTCTATGTCTATTCTAATTTTTTCTCCTAAAATTTTAATCTCCTCCCTTTTATTCATATTATTTAAGATACCATATTTGTTTTATTAAGTCAAAATTTCTTCATAAAAAGTGGTGAACTATAATTAGCTCACCACTTTTTATAAAACTATATTTTTATTCAGTTTCAAAAGAAATCTCTTCTTTATTAGAAGAATCATCATTTACTGTGTTATCATTATCTTCTGTATTATTGTTATCTACTGTGTTATTATTATTTTGATTGTCATTATTCTGATTATTATTTGGTTTATTATTATGATGATTACTATTTGGTTTAAAAGAAGTATTATCTTCATCTTTTAATACTACATTTTCTTCTTTCTTAGTTCCAACAGCCACCACTTCTTGTTTTGGTGGATAATAAGAAGTTGCTACTTTCTCTTTTTTTACTTCTTTTCCATTTTTATCATAATAAATTCTATAAGTTGATACTGTATATGAACTTCTTCCACGTTCTATAACTTTTTCTTTTCCTTCTTCTAGAGTTGGATCTTTTTCTTTTTTTGTAGGTGCATCACTTACTTTATCCGTAGTAGTTGATATTTTTATATTTTGTTTATCTCCATCATTTCCATAAATTTGACAAGTAACTACACCATTACTGTAATAGTTTTGTACATATACAGGTTGATTATAGTTATTTTTAAATACAAAATCTAATCCATTATCAGATACTGTGGCATCTCTTCCTTTATCAACATAACTTGATGGTATTGAGTGATTTGAAACTTTAACTATGTCAAGTCCTGCATATAAAACTGCATTATATAGTGTAGTTGATACTTGACATACACCACCACCTACACCTTGTACAGCTTCTCCTCCTATTATTACAGTTGCATTTTTATATCCATTTTTTGTAGTTCTTAAACCAGTATGCTTATTATAAGAGAATTCTTCTCCTGGCATTAATAAAACACCACTTGTTCTTTCTGTAGCTAATTTTATATTTTCCACTCTACCTGGGCTCACATCAGATAAAACTGTTTTGTAACTTCCAAGTAGTGTATTTACATTTTTTAAATCATCTTTTGTTATTTGCGGTTCCACCTTTGTAACTACAAGATTTTCTTTATATAACCCTTCTTGTAATGATTTTTCAAGGTTTGCTAAAGTAGCATTTAAATCTACTTGTATACCTGCTTTTTCTTCTATTACATTTATATTTCCATTAGAAATATCTAAACGTGCATTTTCCATTTCTATATTAACTTCTTCAGATATTTTTTCTAATGCTTCTTTTAATTTGTCTTTATTAATATCTAAAGCTACATTTAAATGATTTTCTATACCAATATTAGACTTTAACATATCAATTATGTTTAAAAATATATTTTTGCTTCTATTAACATTAAATGCATTGTCTATTGTTTTTTCTATATTATAATTAACTCCTACATCGTCTGGGTTAATGTCCCACACTTTATCTTTATAAGTGAATGTTATTATATCTATATTACATTCATTTTTTATTTTTTCTTTAGCTTCTTCTTTGCTTAAATTACCTACATTTACATCTTTTATATATGTGTTTTTAGCTATTTTATCAGCATTAATTTGACTATAACCAAACCCCATAACTAAAATCAAAATACTACTTAATATGAAAATCGCTAAATTTATTCCTCTTAGTCTCTTCATAATTTATCTCCTTATTTCAGTCAGTATACCTTAAAAACGTTGAACTTTATCATTTATTAAAATATAAGTAGTTTTATCATAAATATTAACCATATAAATTTCTTTTGGTTTAAACCATCCTGCTTTAACAGAAAAATAGTAGTATATATCACCATTTTTTTTCATTTTATTCTTTAAATCATCATTTACGTATTTTTTTAATTTATTACTTTCTATTGATTCAATACTCTTATATTTTGCGCCTTTTTCCTCTAATTTATTTTCTAGTACATATTTACCTTCTTCTTTATCAATAGAAAAAATAATTTCACCACTATTTTCATCTATTTTAAAATATGCATCACTATAGTTGCATTCATAGTCTTTTTTATCAGACTTATATGAATACATTTTTTTAGTTTCAGTATCTATTAGCACTTCATTTATTATTTTTTGATTTTTAAGTACTTCACCATAATAATATCTCTTACCATTTACTGTTTGTAAGTAAGATACTACAGATAAGTCTTTTTTATTTTCATCGCTTCTTCTACATATTAAACTAATAATATCATCACTTGTCATAGTATAATTTGAAATATATTTATTATACTCATCTTCTAGTTTCTTGATTTCTTCTTCATCATAATACGGATTTAGATATCCTAAATTTTTTAAAGCTTCTTCATACTTACCTTCTTTAGCTAAATTCTTAGCTTGATTAATATAATAGTCATGCATAACATTGATACATTCTTTTTTTGCACTTTGTGCTAAAGAATAATATTTCTCATCTTCTTTAATTACTTTATCATATGCACTTATAGCCTCATGATATTTTTTAATCGATTGATTTCTTGTTCCCTCTTTATAAACTTTTCTAGATTCATAAAGTATTTTAATATTTTGTTTATATTCCTCTAACCCTTCATTTATACCCTTTAAAGAAGAAGTTATTTGTAAATAAGATTGTGCCGATTCATATGTAATATTTTCTTCTTTATACATTTGATTTACTCTTTTTCCTAAATCAATCAAACTAGTTGGATCTATAATTATAGGGTCAAGTGCATTAACTATATTTATAAGTCCCATATATTGTTCCTTTGTTATTTGACCGTTTATATACATGTCACCCTTATTCATAAGTAAAGAAGAAAGTTTTTTAGATACTTTATTATTTAATCTGTTCATTTTAGAATCAGAAAACTCTTTTTCTAAGTCATCATAATAAGTTTTTGCCATACCATACTGTCTATCATCTATATATTTAACTAAAGTATCAACTTCACTACTTATATTGAAGTTATCACTACTAAAAAATAAAACTATAATTAGAAATAATAGCGCTAATAGAGAAAATGAAACTCTCATAATATTTTGTCTATTATTATATATTAAATCAACAATTTTATCATAAAATGCCTTAAAATTCATTTTTTCTTCCTTTCCTCAGTTAATATCCCATAAAACTTCTATTAATTATAACATAAATAGATTTTTTTTTCATTTATCTTCATAAAAGATTATCATCTTTTCTAATTATAATTAATTTAGTAGTGATTATAATAAATTAATAAAAATTATACTTATATCATCTAAGCTCCTATTTTCACTTAATTTTATTAAATGTTTATCGTAGTTTTTCTCTAATAAATACTTTGAAAAAATGCTTTTTTTGTACTTTATAATAGTATCATTTATATCTTCTATCATATCATCATAAGAAACAAAACTATTTTCAAATCCATCGGAAAAGATAATAATATCACTAGTATCTTTTTCATTCTTTTCAATTTTATATATTATTTTCTCATAAGATTTTTCTTGTGACATAGATTCAACTATATTTTTTTTATAAACTGGTAGAGCATTTTCTATTTTATTATGTTTTTTTAATAAAATATCACCATCTCCCAATTTCATATATAATATATAATTTTCTTTTATTAAAACTAATAATAAAGTAGTTCCATACTTAAAAGTATTATATTTAAATACACTAGGTAAATTTTCTTTCATATCTAAACTAACTAAATATCTCCATTTATCACACATTTCTTTTTGTAAAACTTTCTCTTTTAATAAAATTTCTATCTCATTCATATCTTTATTTATATATTTTTTTATAACCTCAATAGCAGCCTTACATGCAAATTTAGAACCCTTATGACTATATGTAAAAAAATCACCACTATGTCCATCTGCAATAGTACAAATTAAACCTTCAGGCATACTTTCAATTTCCAAATAGTCTTGAGAAGATTTATTATTAATTTTATTTTTATAACCGACTATACTTTTATTAAAAACATAGAAGTTCATAATATTCCTCCCCTACTTTTACTCTTATAAAATAATATGTGTATAAAAATAAAAAAACCGCAAATTTATTTTACATAAATTGCGGTTTATTAAAAATCTTATTTACTAAGAAATTCTTTTTCTTCTTTGAACAGATCTTTTTGCTTTTCTACTTGTTGCAGTAGGAACACTTTTCCTAGAGACTTTAACTGGTTTTGCAAAAACATAATCTATTCTTAATAAACATACTCCAGCTGTTGAAAATAATGTTGTTATAAGTGCTAATTTAAAATAATAACTAAATGAAATATGTATTCCCATTATTGAATTTATTATTACTAATGCAATGCCCATTGCAAAGCATACAGCTAAAGATTTTATAAAAATTTCTGATATTTTAAATATAATGCTTAATACATGTTTAAATCTATTTATGAAATTTTTCTTCAGTCTCTTAAATGTTTTTTTCATGCCCCTCACCTCAACTTTACATATATATTATAAAATAACATTATACTAATAATAATAACAAACTTATACAACATTGGCAATATTTATGATATATATTGTAGAAAAAAAATTATTTTTTATTTTATAAATTAGAACCTTCATTATATATACTTTATATTTGTAACATTAAGCCTTTGAAATTAATAAAATAAATAGATATATAATTCTTTTAGCGAGGTGATTTTTATGACATGTCTTCCAAACTTAGGAGAAAAGGCACCAGATTTTAAAGCAAATACTACATTTGGTCCTATAAAGCTTTCTGATTACTGCGGAAAATGGGTAGTATTATTTTCCCATCCAGGAGATTTCACACCAGTATGTACAACTGAATTTTTAGCCTTCGCAACTTCGGCTAATGAATTCGAAAAGCGAAATACTCAATTAATAGGTCTTAGTATTGATAGCAATGCTTCCCATTTAGCCTGGGTATATAATATATTACAAATTACAGGAGTAACTATACCTTTTCCAATTATTGAAGATAGAGATATGAAAATAGCAAATCTTTACGGTATGATTTCTAAACCTTTAAGCAATACGTCAACTGTAAGAACTGTTTTCATTATAGATGATAAACAAATATTAAGAACTATTCTTTATTATCCACTTTCTACTGGCAGAAATATACCAGAAATTCTTAGAATATTAGATTCTCTGCAAACTGTTGACAAATGTAATGTTGTAACTCCTGCAAATTGGTTGCCTGGTACACCAGTATTACTTCCACCACCAAAGACTTTCAAAGAACTACAAGAAAGAATTAATAGTTGTAACAAAAAATATAAATGCTTAGATTGGTATATTTGCTTTATTGAAGATGAATGTAACAAATGTAAAAAAAGAATAAAATCTTCAAAAAAAGCAATTGAGAAAAACAAATCTCTAACAAGACCTCCAATAGATGTAGAGCTAGAACCTGTAACACAAAATCCAAACTGTCCTTATTTATCTCCTATAGTTGGTGAATATGTTTTGGGAAATCCAAAAAACGTAGATCCAAGTTTTTTAGATTTTGTGATTTATGCTTTTGTCGAAATTGATTCAAATGGTGGGCTAATAGTTCCTGCTCCATCTTATCTAAATTCTTTAGTTAAATTAAGAGATATTAATCCAGACCTTGAAGTAATAGCTGCTATTGGTGGATGGGGGGCTGATGGGTTCTCTGATGCAGCTTTAACACCTACATCTAGATATACTTTTGCTAGAAATGTACAAAATCTTATAAAAGAATATAATCTAGATGGAATTGATATTGATTGGGAGTATCCTGGTAGTAGCGCTTCAGGAATTAAATCAAGACCACAAGATAAGGAAAACTTTACTCTTTTATTAACTGCTTTAAGAGATGTGCTTGGACCTAATACTTGGATTAGTGTGGCAGGAACTGGAGATAACGATTATCTAAGAAGAAGTGCAGATATATCTGCAATAGCTCCTCTTATTACACATTTTAACTTAATGAGCTATGATTTTACTGCAGGAGAAACAGGTGAAAATGCTAAAAGACATCAAGCCAACTTATTTAACTCAAACTTCTCTTTACCTGGATATAGTGTGGATACTATGGTAAATACTCTAATTGATGCAGGTATGCCATCTGAAAAAATACTTCTTGGTATACCTTTTTATGGACGACTTGGAGCTACAATAACTAAATCTTACGATGAACTTAGAACAGATTATATAAATAAAGATGGTTTCCAATATAATTTTGATAATGATGCAAAAGTTCCTTATTTAGTAAAAGACGGAGAATTTGCCATGTCCTTTGATAACGAAGTTTCAACATATTTAAAAGCACAATATGCACTTCAAAACTGTTTAGGCGGTATATTCTCATGGCAGTCAACTTTTGATCAAGCTGATATTCTTGCAAGAGCTATGTATGAATCTATAAACAATCCACTTGGATACAAAGAAGAACTAGAAAATACTTTTGGAAATATTCCTTCTTTATAATTATATACTTCTATTTATTAGGGTTGAAAATATTCAACCCTTTTTTACGTATAAAATATACTTTTATATTATATAAAGTATATTTTAAGTATTAAAAATAGATACTATTCCTATAAATATTTAGGAGATATAAAATGGATAAAAAACTTATAATTACAACATTGATTTTTTTCACTTTACTATATTGTGGATGCGAAATAAGTAATCTAAATAATTATAAAAACACAGTAAAATTAGCAACCTCTGATATAAAACAATTAATAGGAGTGACTTATGATGATATTGATAAAATTTATGGTGCTCCAGAAAAATCTACTTATTATGTAAATAAAAGTGACTTGTCCTCTCTTCAAGGAAATTATATTACTCTTCGGGATTTTAATCATCATTTTATTATAAAAGCTTATTATAATACTGGTGACAAAGATGCTTATATTGTCCTTTGGTACAAAAATAATAAGGTAATTGAAGCCTTATTTAATGAAACAGATATTATAAGCAAAGATAGTTTTTGTAGCGAAGTAAATAATACAGACTTTAAAATAGATTATTTTAGTTCTTCTTCACATTTAAGAAATAAATATAATTTAGAAGAATATAAAACTTATATTGGTGATAATATTTATAGTTTCAATAAAAAATATAATTTATCTTGCCCTAAAATAGCAGTTAATTTCTTAAATAGTAATAAAATACTTTATTTTTATTATATAGACAAATCTAAAAATGAATATGAAGATAACTATTTATTTATAGTTAGTAACAATAATAAAATAACATATATTAATACTGTCAATTCTTCTAAAATTTGTGAAACTATTTTAGAATACATAAAAAAAGATATAGGATAAATGTATAACTATACATACTACCCTATATCTATATATAAAAAATAAGTATATGAGTTTTATTATTTTACATTGTAAGTGATACTCCAGGTCCTAAAGGAAGTCCTGTTACCATCCATATTGCAAGTAATATAGACCATCCTATTAAGAATATTACTGAATAAGGTACCATTGTAGATATAATAGTTCCTATACCTGCTTTTTTATCGTATTTTTGAGCAAATACAACTATCATAGCAAAGTATGACATAAGTGGTGATATTATATTAGTTGTAGAATCACCTATTCTATATGCAACTTGTGTAAGTTCTGGAGATATACCAACTTTCATAAACATTGGTAAAAACACTGGTGCAAGTATTGCCCATTTAGCTGAAGCTGAACCCATAAATAAGTTTATAAATCCAGTAAATAAAACGAATAATATCATTAATATTATAGGACTAACATTTAAACTTTGTAAAAGTTCTGCTCCTTTTAATGCTAATATAGTACCTAAGTTTGTATATGAGAAGTAGTTTACAAATTGTGCTGCCACAAATGATAATGCTATATATGCTCCCATTGATTTCATAGCATTTTCTAATGAAGCACAAACATCTTTTTCATTTTTAAATACTCCTGCCACTTTACCATAAACTATAGATGGAACTAAGAATATTATTGTTAATATTGGAACAAATCCATTCATCAGTGGTGAATGATCTATTATACTTCCAGTTTCTGCATTTCTAAGCATACCATTTTGAGGTATAGTAAGTACTGCTACTAATGCTATTAATGCTAAGAAAGTAAAGTTAGCCATTTTTAATGCTTTTTGTTCTTTTTTACTTAATTCTTTTAAAGAGTTATCTTCTTTAATATCTTTTTCTAAAGAGTTTTTTGATAATCTTGGTTCAACTATTTTATCAGTTATAAACCAACCAAGACCTGTTATTAAAAAAGTAGACACCATCATGAAAAACATATTTGCTGTAGGTGATACTACATAGTTTGGATCTATCATTTTTGCCGCTTCTGTAGAAAGGCCAGCTAACATTGGATCTATTGTTCCAACTATTAAATTTGCACTAAATCCTCCTGATACCCCAGCAAATCCTGCTGCAAGACCAGCTAAAGGATGTCTACCAAATGACATAAATATAAGAGCCCCTAATGGAACTAAAACAACGTATCCTGCATCTGATGCTATATTTGACATAACACCAAGGAAAATAACCATCGGCGTAACAAGTTGTGCTGGTGTAACTTGAACAGATTTCTTAAGTAAAGCAGATATATATCCACTCCCTTCTGCTACACCTATACCAAGCATAGCAACTAATACCATTCCAAGTGGTGCGAAAGTAACGAAGTTATTAACTGCGTTTTCTAACATATATACGATACCTTCTGTTGAAAGTAAGTTTACTGCAGTTATAGTTTGCTGTGAAATTTCATTAGTTGTTCTATCAATTAACTCTCCTGTTGCTGAAACTTCCATCACAGAACATATTGCTGATATAACCATTATAGCTAAACAGAATAATCCAAATAAAGTAATTGGGTGTGGTAAATTATTTCCCACTCTTTCAATCATATCAAGATTCTTTTGAAAGAAACTTTTCTTTTCCCTTTTCGATTGAACATTTTTTGCAATTGTGCTCATTAATAATTCCTCCCTTTTCATATGTTAAACTTATTCTATATTTCCAGTTATTTTTTGTCAATTTTTAGATAAAAAATAAATTTTAATTTTTAAATTAGCGCAATTTTCTGTACATTTTTATATTTCTAATTTTTTTAAAAAAATAATCCATAGAAAATATAGTATTTTCAATGGATTATTTTTTTTGTATATTATTATATTTTTTTATAGAAACCATATAATTTTTTCATTACGTTTTTACTTTTTAATTTAAAACCTAGTTTTTATGAATTATTTCTTTATTTATTAAATATTTCAAATCAAAATACTTTAATAAATAATTTTTTTCACTATTCACTTTGATATTAGCATTTATGGCTCTATTATTCATTTCTTCATTAATATATTCTTCAATATCTTTCATGTCACTCATATTTTTAATTACTTCACCATCACTAATATCATGGATTAAATCTCTTATTATTTCTTTTCTACAAGAAGTCAAATGATTATTAATAACATAAGGAATATTATACTGATTAGTATTTACTATTTGACAATTATGCAAATCCTTTTTTAGTCTATATAAATTTTCTTTCCTTCCCATATCAAATATAATAAAACATCCATAATCATATTTACTTCTAAGTATTCTTCCCATGGCTTGTTTTAGTTTTATAATCATTTGAGGCTGATTTACATCATAGTAAGTCTTATTAAGCTTAGTCATAATAGTTGAGTATAGAGGATCTCTAGGATTTAAATTAGGTATTTTATCTAAAGTAACACATGTAAGACCATCTCCTGGTATATCCACACCTTCAAAACACCCTTTTGAACCTAAAACAACACATTTTTTATTTAATTCCTTTAAAAGTTTAATATATTTTTTATTCATGTAAATTTCTATATTTTCTTTATGAAGTAAATCTTTTAAAATTTCATATGTTTTCTCTAATCTGTCTTTTGAGTTAAATAAAGATAACATATGACCATTAGTATGAGGTGATAATTTAGTTATTACTTTACTCATATCTTCAATAAATTCTTTATTTTTATAAGATGAAATATCATCTAATGTTATAATTTTTATTCTATTTTTATAGTCAAATAAGGGTTCTATAATTTTTTCTTTATAAGTATACCTATCTATCCCTAAAGTATTTGTAAAATATTTCATCTTATTATTAACTGTTAGAGTAGCAGATAAAAATACGCCTGAATTCAATGTGGATAATATTTTCTCTTCAAATAAATCAGCAATATTTAAGGGAACTACTTGAAATACAAAATTGTCAAAGTTTTTATGCAGTGTAGCTGTCCTTGCATATACATCTGATTCATTATACTCTAAAAAAACTTCTATAGTATTTTTTAAAGATTCTAAATCTTTAAACTTACTTTCTCCTTGCTTGTAAGTATCATTTTCCTTGTCTATACTATCATCATCCATATGTCTATCTAATATATATAGTATAGATTTTAGATTAGCTAAAATTTTATCTAATGATGTTTTTATACAATCACTATAGTTACTATAAGTTATATCTATTCTTCTTTTATCTTTATATACTGAGCCAGCTTTTTCATTTTTTTGAAGATTTATTTCCCAGCTTAAATTATAGTTGGAGAAAGTTGAATAATTATTCATTTTTCCATATTGAAGTATATATTCAGCTTCTTCTATAATAAGATTTATTTCTCTACTTATTTTTGATTTGTTATTAGCATCCAACTTTATAAAATAATAAAATCTGTCAAAAGGTTTAATTATTTTTTTATTTTTAGATGTATAAGCAAAAGGACTACTACTTATTAATTCATAAGGATAAATTTCCTGTAAAAAGAATTTAAGTGATCTATAATCTACTTCCGAAGCAAAAAACTCATATCCCTTTTCTACTAAATTATGAGCCTCATCTACAATCAGATTTTCTATAGGCTTTTCATCTTTATAAGGCCACTTTGCAAGAAGAGAGTGATTTACAACTGTAATATCCTCTTCTTTCAGCTCTTCCACTCTTTTTTTATATAAACATTCCTTATAACATTTTTTGGGTTTACAAAGATTAGGATCACAAGCTGTATGTCTTAAATGAGTAATAATTTCAGGAAAATTATTAAAAATATAATGATTAATTTCTTCTATATCACCGTATTTTCCTTCACTTACTAATCTTTCTAAAATTATAAGAGATAAAATTTCATTTAAACTACATTTATTACTATCATATTCACTAATATACTTTTCTAATTTTTCTACACAAATATAATTGCTTTTTCCTTTAATATATCCATAACTTACTTTATCTTGTAGTCCTAAAGACTGTAACACATTAGGAATATCTTTTTTTATAAGTTGAGTTTGTAACTCCTTTGTATCTGTTGATATAATTATCCTCTTATGATTTAAATAACTTTCCATTATACTAGGTAATAAATATCCAACACTTTTACCAATGCCCGTAGGTGCTTCTATACAAGATATATTCTCTCCTTTTGTATTCATGGTTTCTCTTATTAACTTACTAAGTTCAAATTGTCCAGGTCTAAATTCATAGTTAAATTCCTTTTTACTTTGCCATAATTCATTTTTCTTTAATAAATGTTCATATGTGAATCTATGATCTATTAGGATATTTTTCAAATTCTTTTTATTATCTATAAAGTCTTCTTCATCTTCGTATATTACATCTACATCTTTTAAATCATAATTACCATTATCTATAATTTCACTCCATATCCATTTTCCTAAACTAAATCTATTTAAAGTATTATTAATTTTGAAAGTTAAGTTTTCCAAAGTCATACTTTTACTTTCCTTATCTTTTAATCTCATTAATAATGCATTTACTACTTTTATAGTATTAATAGCGTCATCTAAAGCTCTATGTTTTTGTGAAGATTTATCTTTAGTAAGTGTATTTTTTAAATATTCTAAATTATATTCTTTATGATATGGTTCAAGTATTACAGATAACTCTACAGAATCTATTATTTGATTTTTTATTTCTGGGATATAATGATTTAAAAAGCTTTTTTCAAACTCATCATTATGACATATTATTTTTTTATCACCTAAAAATTCTATAAATTTTCTTTTTATTTCATATAAACTTGGCGCATTATCTAAATGTTTTTGTTCTAAGTTTGTACAAAGAGAAAAAATCTCTAAGGGAACTTCTTTTTTATTTTTAACAAAAGTATGAAAAGAAGCTGATTTATTATTTTCAATTTTAATAGCACCTATTTCTAGTATTTCAGCAGTATAAGGATTTACTCCACTTGTATTTATGTCAACAAAAACTACATTTTGTGCTATACTGCTTATTTTATTTATATCCATAACTTATCCTTTCATATTTTGTAAAGATTTTATTTTTATTTTAGTAATAAATTTATTATATTCCTTTTGGCCATAATATGTATAGCATAATTTTAATAACAACGAAATGGAGGTTCCAATTTGAAAAAAAATACTGTTAATAAATTATTGATTGTAGGTGCAGTTTTATTAGTATTTGCATTTGTAGCTATTAATGATACATCAATCTTTAATAAAATAAAAACTCAAATTTATACAAAAGATTTAAGTACTGTAGAATATAATTGGTATTTTAATCCTCGAGAAGATGGTAAGCAACCTTTACCTATACAAGAAGCAAATTTTTTTAAAAATTACAACACATACTATGTAGGAAGTCCTGATGAAAAAGTTATTTATTTAACTTTTGACTCTGGTTATGAAAATGGATTTACTAATCACATTTTAGATGTACTAAAAAAACATAATGCTCCAGGCAATTTCTTTGTAGTTGAAAGTTATATTAAAAATAATCCTGACATCATAAAAAGAATGGATAAAGAAGGTCATCTAGTTTGTAATCACTCAGTAAATCATGTTTCTATGGCATCTATTCATGACAAAGATAAATTTAATAAAGAAATTTTAGATGTTGCTGCTACTTATAAAGAAGTAACTGGTCATGAAATGCCAAAATATTTTAGGCCACCTATGGGAAAATTTAGCGAACAATCTTTAAAAATGACTAATGACTTAGGATATGCATCTATTTTTTGGAGTTTTGCCTATGTAGATTGGTATAATAATCAACAACCTACTCATGAATTTGCTAAAAATAAAATATATTCAAGAACTCATCCAGGTGCCATAGTATTACTTCACTCCAACTCAAAAACTAATAGTGAAATCTTAGATGAAGTAATTACTCACTGGGAAGAGGAAGGATATACATTAAAATCACTTGATTATTTGAATAAAGGAAGTAAATAATATGAAAACTAAAAGCTGTAAGACTTTAACTTACAGCTTTTAGTTTGCATCTACAAATATTTCTTTCCCACTATAGTATCCAACCCAGTACGGTTTATATATACTATTTATTTCTAGAAGTTTGATATTTTTTATACCTTTGCTATCAAAATGATTTATTATTTCATTTTTTACTTTATCAATTATATACTCTTCTTTAATATTAGATTTTTTTATACAACTTTTACTAATATATCTTTTTACTGTTTCTGGAATAAAATCTATAGATTCAGAATGGCCATTATAAGTATTAACCATCATAATTATATTATGTTTAATTTCGTCGTTTCTAAAATTATTTTTATTTTTTTTTCTACTAATTATTTCATATTTTAAAACTTTATATTCTACATACTCTAAATGTATATTTTCAATCTTTCTATTAAACTGATCAATTTTACTTATCAAAGGAGTTTTTCTTAATATATACCTCATAGCATCATCTTTCTTCACTCTTATTTCAATTGAGTTTACTAACATAACAATCCTCCTATTAATAAGATATCCACCTATAATTCTAAAATCTTTATATATTATATTAGTAATTCTTGTCCCCTTATGTTTGTACAATATAAAATTTTCCCCATTTACTTATGCTTATCTCTCTTATTTTTAAATAAAATTTTGCATAAAATTAAATTCTAAGACAAAAATAAATTTATTAATTTTAACAATGTTTTTGGGAAGGTATATAGAATATGTTAAAAAAAATAACTACTATAATTTTAATACTTTTAATCTCTTTAACTTCATATATAGAAACTAATGACAATAATTGTATAGAAATTAATAATTTTAATAAAGAAAATCAAGTTATAATAGAAAAATTAATTCCAAATAGAGGAGAACAAAATATTATCTCCACGCCTGACATTAAAATTTTATACAATAGTAATTACAAATTAAATAATTTTAAACTTTATCTAAATTACAAAGATATTACTAATAAAACTATAGTTACTCCCAAATATATATATTATAAATGTGATAAAAAATTAAAAAGAGGCGTTCAGGTTGCAAGACTAGAGATAGATATGGATAATAAAAGTCCACAAGTTATAGAATGGTATTTCACTGTAGGTACTCCTTTTTATAAAAATTATAGAGGTATTTTCTTTAATAATACTAATAACTTAAATATGTTAACTTCTTATGATGATTTAAATTCAATATATAGATATAATAAACACTTTGATTATCTATTTATAACAGAAAAATTTAATAATACTACAAAAAAATCTATAGATAATAGAAAATGGGCAAACTTAATTAATTCTTGCAATAAATATTCTACAAATGGTGATTTTATATCTATACCAAGTTTTGAATTAAGTACAAAATTAAAAAATAAAAAAAGTAAAACTAGACTTAATATTTTTAACTGTACTAATCCATTTATCTACAAAGATAATATAAGTTTAGAATCATTTTATAAAAAGTTATTTTATTATGATGAGGATTTAATAGGCCAATTTAAAAATAATGATAGTTTAAATAATATAAATTATTTTAAATATTCACCTTATGGAGATGAAATAATTTCATTAATAGAATTAAAAAAAGAAATTAATAATAAGAATTTTAATTTAGATATTTATAAAGAAGCTTTAGATAATGGTTGGCATGTAAGCCCCATACTTTGTCAATATAATGAATATGATAACTTAGACATTAGTAGTAATTATATCACTACTATACTTTGTGAGGACTTAACTAAAAGTCAACTTTTAGATGGTATAAAAAATAGAAGAATTTATATTAGTGAAAATAGTAATATTGATATATCTTATTCATTAAATAAAATGCCGATGGGTAGTATAGTTAAAAATCCATCCTATATAAGAATTATAGTAAGTGCCATTGCCAATGTGGATAAAGATAAAATAAAAAAAATTCAAGTATTTAGTAATAATAATGAAATTATCTATACTAAAGACTTTGATTCTAACTTTGCAAAAATAGATTTCACTTTGAAACCACCAGTTAAAAACACTTATTATTATGCCGTAATAACAGAAAAAGATAATAAACAATGTATCACATCTCCAATTTGGATAGAGCACTAAAAAAGATGATGTTTTCTTCTAACATCATCTTTAACATTTAATAGGTATTTGGATTTCTGTAATAAACTCTTCTTTATTTTCCGTTTCATGAATGTCTATTTTATATATCTCCATAGGATTACCTGCTATTATTAATTTATTTTCTTCAATAAAATCAAACATATGCCCAATATGCTCTTTATTATTTACATAATCTCCACTATAAGTTAAGGTTACATAATAACCTTCCTCAAATACTATATTATAATCTTCTGCTTCATCCTTTAGCAAACAAAATACAGATTCATAATCAGTAGTTATTCCTTTTTTCAGTGAATCCATATTAAATACAGAACCTAAATTATTATTTCCTAAAATACCAAATTTATTATTATGATTTTTTTGAAGTTTTTGTATTAACAGATCAAAATCTTCATCCTTTTTAATTTGTCCATTTAAGATTAATCCTTTTCTTCTTTTTAAATAAGCAAGCTCTATACTATTTAAATTTGAGTTTTTCTCTGTATTCTCTATAGACTCCATTCTTTTTCTCATATTTTCTTTTTGCTTTAATAACCTTAGTATTTGGTCATCTAATAAAGTTATTCCGTTCTTAAGTAATTTATTAGTAGAATTTAAATCTCTATTTTCTAAATACTCTTTAATCATTTTAAAAGAGAAGCCTAAACTTTTTAATTCTTTTATTAAATTCAATCTCCAAATATCAGAAATACTATAAAGCCTATATCCATTGTCATCTCTACTAGGGCTAATAATTCCTAGCTTTTCATAATACATAAGAGAATCTCTACTTATGTCATACATTTCAGATATTTCTCCAATTTTGTAATAATCTTTCATTTTTGCTCCTTTTTTAATACATACTGTACTATATTATTTCACAAAGAAAAAAATTTTTCAATATTTTTGAAAAATTTTTACTCATTTTTATTGATATTGCTATTATAGCAAGAACTAATATACAATATAATGTCCTCGTAATCGAAAAAGGATTATAATAGAATAATTAAAAATTATTCTATTATAATCCTTTTATATAGATATTTATATGAAAAAATATTATTCACTTATTTCTCATAGTTATTACTTTAAACTGATTTCTCATCATCTATATCTATTGCTTCCACTGGACAACTCTCTTGTGCTTGTTTTGCTTTTCCATATACACTCTCTGGTATATTTCCATCTATAGCATGAGCTATTCCTTCATCAGTCATATGAAAAACTTCTGGACATACTTCAGGGCATGTTCCACATCCAATACAAAGACCATCATCTACATAAGCTTTCATAGCTATACCTCCCTATTTTTCTATGTATGCTTATATAATTCCCAGTTTCATTTCAAATATTACGAAAATAATATCACTTTATTTATCAACTGTTGCTTTAATAAATTCTTTTATTATAGGATTTGGTCTATTTGGTCTACTTTTAAATTCTGGATGGTATTGTACTCCAACAAAAAACTTATTATCTGGTACTTCAACAGCCTCTACCAATTTATCATCTGGAGAAGTTCCTCCTATTACCATTCCTGCACTTATAAATTCTTTTCTATATTTATTATTAAATTCATATCTATGACGATGTCTTTCACTAATATTTAAATCTCCATATGATTTAGCCATCATTGTATTTTCTTGTATTTTACAAGGATAAGCTCCAAGTCTCATAGTTCCACCTAAAGGAATATTGCCATACTGGTCTATCATCAAATCTATAACTGGATACTTTGTAAATCTATTAAATTCTGTAGAAGTTGCATTTTCCATTTTTAGTACATTTCTAGCAAATTCAATAACTGCGATTTGCATACCAAGACATATGCCAAGATAAGGTATATCATTTTCTCTTGCATAGTTTGCAGCACAAACCATACCTTCTATTCCTCTATCTCCAAATCCTCCAGGAACTAAAATTCCATCACAGTCCTTTAATACTTGGGCTGCACTATCATAAGTAACAGTCTCTGCATCTACCCACTTTATTTTTACATTTGCTCCGTTTTCATAGCCAGCGTGGGATAAAGCTTCAACAACTGATAGATATGCATCATGAAGCTTAATATATTTTCCTACAAGAGCAATAGTTACTGTTTTATTTATACTCTTAACTCTTTGAATCATTTCTTTCCATTCACTTAAATCACTCTTGTTGCATTTTATATCTAGTTCTCTACACACTATTTCACAAAATCCTTGTTTTTCAAGCATAATTGGAACTTCGTATAGTAAATCTATAGTTTTATTTTCTATTACACAGTCCTTTTTTACATTACAAAATAATGAAATTTTTTGCTTTATGGAATCGTCAATTGGCTCTTCTGAACGAGTTACTATAATATTAGGCATTATCCCAAGAGATTGAAGTTGTTTTACTGAATGTTGAGTTGGTTTAGATTTATGTTCTCCTGAGCTTTTAATGTATGGTACTAACGTTACATGTATAAATAAGCAATTATTTCTTCCAACCTCTAAAGATACTTGTCTTATAGCCTCCATAAAAGGCTGACTTTCTATATCCCCAACTGTTCCCCCTATTTCTGTTATTACCACGTCTGCATTACTTTTTTGACCTACACTATATATAAAATTTTTAATTTCATTAGTTATATGAGGTATAACTTGAACAGTTTCTCCCAAGTATTCTCCCTTTCTTTCTTTGTTAAGTACATTCCAATATACTTTTCCTGTTGTTAAATTAGAATATTTATTTAAGTTTTCATCTATAAATCTTTCATAATGTCCTAAATCTAAATCAGTTTCAGCACCATCTTCTGTTACAAATACTTCACCATGTTGATAAGGACTCATAGTCCCTGGATCCACATTTATATAAGGATCTAGCTTTTGAGCTATTACTTTTAATCCCCTAGATTTTAATAATCGTCCTAAAGATGCAGCAGTTATACCCTTTCCCAGTCCAGATACTACTCCTCCTGTTACAAATATAAATTTAGTCATATGATAATCCCCCTTATTTTATAATATAAATACTTAAACCTCATAAATCTTAAGTATGTTTTTAGCTACTTCTATTTTTTTTATTCTAAGATCCATGGCTTGCTTTTCTATATATCTATGTGCTTGTTCCTCACTCATTCTTAAATACTCCATTAAAGTATATTTAGCTCTATCTATAAGTTTTATTTCTTTTATTTTTAATTTTAATTCTTCATTTTCACTTATAAGTGAATCTATTTTCTTTCTATAAATCATAGATAAATTTATTGTATTTATAAGGAGCATTTTATTTAAAGGTTTTTCTATCAATAAAACTTCACTTTCTTTTGATATATTACTAATTGGCTTATTTAATGCTTTTTTTAATATCAATATTATTGATGAATTAGTTTTTTCATTTAAGTATAACGTTAGATTTTCTCCCACTTCATCGTATAAAGGTGAATTAATAATTATAAGATCAAAGATAAAATCCCTTATTAATAATTTACATTCTGCACTAGTACTAACAAATGATACTTCATAATTTCCTGCTTCTTTAACAATATCAACCAACAATTCTCTGCTTTTAGCTGCACTTGAAACTATTAAAATTTTATTCATATCACCCTCCCTTTAATATAAATAATTTAAAATAAAAAAGAGTCACTCATTTAAGGCTAAAAGTATTGCAACTACTACTCTTTAAATAAATACTCTTATATTTTATAAATATGAAACTATATAGTTATTATTATGTATCTTAATAAGGTATCTGTTTATTTGTTAAAATTTTACAATTATCTGTGCTATAAGTCAAATATTTTCATATTATAAATATTTAAATCTGTAACAGAAGCATAATTATTATAATAATATATATTGTTATTTTTATTTTTAAAAAAATAAATATTTATGAATATAATATACATTAATGTATTATTTAAATTTTCAAAATATTTTTAATTTTAACTTGACATATCAAAAAAAGATAACTACAATAATTTCTATAATTATTAAACAGCAAAGGCGCTGTAGGCTACTTTACCTACTGCGCCTTTTTTCATTTTGAAATGATTTTAAATAACTATTTTATGTTCTGATAATAAAAAGGAGGATGCTTTATGGAAAGAATATCTAAAATATTTGGAAGTTTAGTTTTTAATGATAATGTAATGAAAGAAAGATTGCCAAAAGAGATTTATTCTACTTTAAAAAATACTATACATCAAGGAAAGCCTATCGATATAAAAATTGCCAACGTAGTTGCAAATACGATGAAGGATTGGGCTATAGAAAATGGTGCTACCCATTTTACTCATTGGTTCCAACCAATGACTGGAATTACAGCAGAAAAACATGATAGTTTTATATCACCAACTAGTGATGGTAATGTAATTATGGAATTCTCAGGCAAAGAATTAATAAAAGGTGAACCTGATGGATCATCTTTCCCTTCTGGAGGTCTTAGAAGTACTTTTGAGGCTAGAGGATATACTGTATGGGATCCAACTTCTTATGCATTTATAAGAGATACAACTCTATGTATACCAACTGCATTTTGTTCATACTCTGGCCAATCTCTAGATAAAAAGACTCCTCTTCTAAAATCTATGGAGGCTTTAGACAAAACTGCAGTTAAGTTATTAAATTTACTAGGATATGATGATGTAACTAGAGTTACAACTACTGTAGGTCCAGAACAAGAGTATTTCTTAATAGATAAAAAACTTTATGAAAAAAGAATGGATTTAAAATTCTGTAATAGAACTTTATTTGGTGCAAAACCTCCAAAAGGTCAAGAAATGGAAGATCACTACTTTGGTTCTATAAAACCTAGAGTAGCTGAATTTATGAAAGAGTTAGATATGGAGCTTTGGAAATTAGGTGTTTTATCAAAAACTAAGCATAATGAAGTTGCTCCTTCTCAACATGAATTAGCACCTGTTCATACAGTTACAAATGTGGCTACAGACCATAATCAAATAACTATGGATTTAATGAAAACTATAGCTGATAAACATGGCCTTGTTTGTTTATTACATGAAAAACCTTTTGCTGGAGTAAATGGTAGTGGTAAACATAACAACTGGTCTATATCTACTAATAAAGGCAAAAACTTATTAGACCCAGGCAAAAACCCTTATGAAAATAAAACATTCTTATTATTCTTAGCTGCCATAATAAAAGCAGTAGATAAAAACCAAGATCTACTTAGAATATCAGTATCCAGTGCAGGAAATGACCATAGACTTGGAGGAAATGAGGCACCTCCAGCAATAATTTCTATGTTCATAGGTTCTGATTTAAAGAAAGTACTAAAATGTATTGAAAATGACTTACCTTACACTGAGGAAACTTTAAGTAGAATGGATATAGATGTGGATGTTCTTCCATCTTTTATGAAAGATACAACAGATAGAAA
>CAMBXR010000025.1 GCA_945871955.1 uncultured Clostridium sp.
TGAAAGGCACCTCTTGCTCCTCCTCCTTCTAAAGCTACCCCTAACATAAGATTTTCCCCCCCATATTAAAAGTTTTTCTTAATTAATATTATATCAATTTGTTAGATTTGTAAGTATTTTTAATACAAAAAAGAAGCTATTTATTAAAATAAACAACTTCTTTTTATTTCTATATATTATCTAAATCAATTAGTATTAATTTATTTTCTTTTATTGTGTCTTTTACATTTATAATCCGTTGATTTGATGAACCTCTTAATGTAAGAGAGATATTTTTTTTATCTTCTTCAAATTTCCCATCTACTAAAACATCTATATATTTAAATATTTGTTTTTGAACTTCGTCAAAGTTTTCAACAGTATAACCTGTCCATACATATATTTTTTTATCTGGATATTTATTTTTAAATGATTCACATACTTGAAGAACTCCATCAATATTTTCAGGACAAAGAGGCTCTCCTCCTAAAATTGATAAATCTCTTTTTACATTATGTTTATCAATATTATCTATTATATAATTTAGCGTATCTTCAGTAAACTCTTTTCCCTCTGTAAAACTCCAAGTCTCTCCATTAAAACATCCTTTACAATGATGAGGGCAACCTTGAGTCCAAAGAGACATAGTTATACCAAATCCATTTGCTATATCATTATCTTTTATTCTATTAATCCTCACTTTATTTGTACTCCTTTTTAGTACATGTAATTTAAAAATTCATATTATTTATTCTTTTTTTCATAAGGCATCATACAACACATATCACCTTCTGGACATGGTCCAAATTGACATGAAGCACCTAAACTTTTTGCAAGTAGTGGACTTACTTTTTCTATTTCTTCAACCATTGTCCATGCTAATTTATTAATTTCTTCTTGTGCTCTTCTACAGCATCTATGATGACAGAAGTTTATTAAACTTCTTAAGTTCATTGTACATATTATTTTTGTTTCACAGGCATTAGGGAATATATATCTGGCATTTTCAATTGCTTTCTTTTCTAATGCTGAACATAATCTTTTGTATGTTGATCTTAGTGATTCTACAAAAGTATCACAAGATTTATTTTCTTTTTTCCAAACTTCAAATTCTTCTTTATCTATCTTACATTTTTTTAATTGAATATCTACTAATTTCCCATATTCTTTTTCATTATACACATAGTCATACATTAATTTATCAACTATTTCATCATATAATCTTTGGCTATCTTCCATATGTTTTTTATAACTTTGCTCTAATATAGGGTTATTTTTTATATCCCGAGGCATTACATATTCAAATTGAGTCTCTTTTACATATCTTTGAGATTGTTGACTATATGATGCTATTCTATGTCTAACAAGTTGATGTGTTAAACTTCTAGATACACCTTCTATACCAAAAGTAAAGCTTGTATGTTCTAATACACTTCCATGACCTATAGAAGTTATCATATTTACAAATCTTTCGATGCTTTCATCTGTTTGTTTTTCCATTAAATCATCTATATTAGATGGTGAATAACAAAGTTTTCCTGCTGTAGCTATTACTAACTCCGGATTTAGAGTATGTGATATTAATTTTACTTTTAAAGTTGTTTCCATATTATATTCTCTCCCTTTTTTCTGCAATTTCTATAGTTTGTTCTATTAATTCTATTACTGTCATTTGACCTACTCCGTTTGGTACAGGAGTTAAATTACATTGTTTTTCATTTATTAAAACATCGTAATCTTCTTTAGCCACATCTCCGCACATCTTTCCTAATTCATTAAAATTAATAGATACATCAATTATTGTTGTATTATTTTTAAAATCATCTGCTCTTAAGAAATTAGTTTTACCTACTGCTGTTACAACTATATCTGATAAAGCAATTTTTTCTTTTAAATTTTTAGTTTTGCTGTGGGCAATAGTTACTGTAGCATTTTCTTTTAAGAATAACTGAGCTAGAGGTTTTCCAACTATATTTGAACGATTTATTATAAGTACATCTTGTCCTTCAATTTCTATATTAAATTCTTTTAAAAGAGTTATTATTCCTCTAGGAGTACATGCTACATTACTTTCTAATCCTAATGATAATTTCCCCATATTTCCTATAGTAAAACCATCCACATCTTTTTCATCTTCTATAAGATTAGTTAAATAATCTTCATCTAAATGTTTTGGTATTGGTAATTGTAATAAAATCCCTGTAATATCTTCATCTTTATTTAAATTTAAAATAGTTTCTTCAACTACCTCTTGTTTAACATCTCCATCAAAGTGAATTATTTTTGAATCTATTCCAACTTCATTACATTTTTTTATTTTATTTGCTACATATTTCCCACTGGCAAAATCATCCCCAACTCTAATAATTACTAAAGAAGGTTTTTTACTTAGCTTATCTACTCTACTTTTTAATTCATCTACCTTTTTTACAACTAATTCTCTTGCATCTAATAATGTCATTATTTTTCCTTCTTTCCTGTTTATATATAATAGAAAAGGTGCTTATGCACCTTTTCATTTTAATAAATCAATACTATAAGTGTAGCACTCTTTCTCCTATTTCTTGAGTACGACCTTTCCCCCACATATTTGATCCTATATATCCACAAGTTCTTCTCATAACTTGCATTTCTTCTTTATCTCTATTGCCACAATTTGGACAATACCATTCTAAATTATCATCAAGTTTTATTTCTCCAGTATAATCACATTTAAAACAAACATCTGGTTTAGTATTTATTTCAGCATATTGTATATTATGATAAATATAGTTAATTATCTGCTCTACTGCCTGTAAATTCTTACTCATATCTGGTACTTCTACATAACTTATACATCCACCTAAACTTATATCATGGAATTGGCTCTCAAATTTTAATTTTGAGAAGGCATCTATTTCTTCAGATACATGAACATGATAAGAGTTAGTGTAGTACATTCTATCTGTTACATTTTTTATTTCACCAAATTTTTGTTTATCTATTCTACAGAATCTTGAAGTTAAACTTTCTCCTGGAGTTCCATATAGTCCAAATCCAAGACCAGTTTCTTTCTTCCACTCGCTACATTTATTATTTAAATGATTCATAACTTCAAGAGCAAATTTCTCGCCCTCTGGCGTAGTATGAGATACACCAAGCATAGCTTGTGTCATTTCATATACACCAACATATCCTAAAGAAAGAGTTGAATATCCATTTTCTAATAATGAATCTATCTTTTCACCTTTTTTAAGTCTTGATATTCCACCATGTTGCCAGTGTATTGGAGATATATCAGAAGTAGTTCCTTTTAATAAGTTATGTCTAACCATTAAAGCCTCTCTACAAAGGTCTAATCTTTCATCTAATATTTTCCAGAATTTATTCATATCTTTTTCTGCAGATAAAGCTACTTGTACTAAGTTAAGACTTATTACCTTTTATACCGTTTCTTTCGAAATACTTTAACACTTCTTTTTGAAGTCGGTCTAGAATATTCCTTATACCTATCTTATTGGGAATTCATTTATTCCTAGTTCTTCAACTAAATCAGTATATAATTTTCCATTATTAATTCCACTTACTGTTTTCCTTCCTATACCTACAATATTTCCTATTTTTGAATAAGTATAGTCTGGATTATGTTTTAGTAGTTCAACTACTTTTTTTATTTTCTCTATAGAAACTCTTGGCTTTGAATTAATAGGTACATATATAGGATAACTATCATCTTCTAAAAATCTATATATAATACCTTGATTTATGTTGCTTATATTAGTAACACTAACATTATATTCTTTAGCAATATCCGTTAAACTCATTTTATTTTTAAGTTTTGCATATATATCATATACTTCATTTTCAGTTAACTTATTTTTATTAGCAGAGTTATCTCTTATTGGATATTCTTCATCACAAAAATACCATGTTGCACCATTATTTATATCACTCACTATATCTCTTGAAACATTAAATATCTTTGCAATTTCAACAAAAGTTTTCTCTTTATCGTATTTAATAGAATTAATTATAGCTCTTACATTTTCTTCGCCTATTACTGATTTTACAGTAAAATTTCCACCTTTTGTAAGATTATATCCATATTTACTATTATTAGATTTATATTTTTCTATATACTCTACCTCTTTTTTGTTTAAATCTTCTAAACTTATATCAACTTCTAAAATTTGAAATGTAAAGTTTTCTATTCCAAACCTTCTAATAGCTCTATATAAATATAATTCATTACTTGAATTATTAATTTCTCCATAATGATCTAACCATCTTTTAATAGGTGGATTTTGAACCGTTTGGCCTATATATACTTTTTTAGTTACTAGACATTCTATTTTATAAATACTTCCTGTTCTCATATTATCACCTCATGTTTATCATATCCTATCAGAAGGAAGTTTATACATGAGTTAAGGAAGTTTTAATTTGTAGGTATCTCTTATTATATTCGTTGAACGTCTCTCATGCCTAATAGGTTTAGAGATTTCGCTGCTAATTGCCCATTGTTCATATAAACTGTGTTACCACTTTTTATATATCCTATTTATTTTTTCTGCTCTCGCAACCATTACATTTATTGTTTCCAATTCTGATTTGGTTAAATAGGCTTTAGGGGTTTCTAGCAATTTAAAGAGTTTTCCATTACTCCTTACGAAGCAAGGGGGCATAATAACTGTCTACCCTGGTTAAATCTTCCGTACCATTTGTAATTTCCATTTTCATCTTTCCAGTTACTTAAATGTGATCTACATCCCATTGGAGGGAATGTTTCTCCATCATAATTTTTTCTCATCATCTTAGCACTTTGATAATCAGGTACTAATCTTTTTGTATTACATTTTGCTGCTAATTTTGTTATATAGTCATATTTTCCACCTTCTAAACAGTTATGCTCATCAAGAAGGTAAACTAATTTAGGGAATTCTTCTCCTATTACTTGACCTTTATAGTTTTTCATTCCCTCTAATCTTTGTACTATCATTTCTTCACAGATTAATGCCATTTCTCTTTCATACTCATGACCTTCTTCTATTTCTAAATAAATTGTACAAAATGGTGATTGACCATTACTTGTGTGAAGAGTTGATAATTGGTATCTAATAGTTTGTATCCCTGATTTTAACTCTTCCATCATTCTTTCTTCAGCTAACTCTGTAGCCATCTCTAAAGAATATTTTTTCTTATATTTATTTAAATACTTATTATATGATACTCTTAAAAATGGTGCTATATGTTTTATTGTTATTGTATTACCACCATATTGGGCACTTGCTATTTGCGCTATAATTTGAGTAACTATCGTACATGCCGTTCCAAAAGACTTTGGTGATTCTACTAATTTATTGTTTATAACTGTTCCATTAGTAAGCATATCTTCAAGATTTATTAACATACAATTGTGTATTGGTTGCATTGCATAATCCATATCATGATAATGAAGAACACCTTCATCATGTGCATGAACTATATGAGCAGGTATTAATTTTCTTCTAGACATATCTTTAGATACTTCTCCTGCTACTAAATCCCTTTGAGTTGATGCTAATATACCATTTTTATTAGAATTTTCATTTAATACATCCTCATTACTTCTATCTAATAACCCTAGTATACTCTCATCAGTAGTATTTACAGATCTTTTAAATGATTGTACCGCTCTGTAACCTTCATAGGCTTTCGCTGTTAAATTTTGTTTATAATCTATTAATTTCGTATATACTATTTCTTCTACTTGATAAACTGTAGGTGTATTAGTCTTTTCCATGTAAATAGATTCTATATCTAGGGCTATTTCCTTAGCTATTTCCGGTATATATACTCCACTTCCATATTTCATAGCTTTTAATATAGCATTTTCAATCTTATTTCTATCAAATTTTGCTGTATTTCCATCTCTTTTGATTATGTTCAAATCTTTTATCATAAGCTCTCCATCTCCTAATACTGTCTATTTTTATCAATATAGATTAAATATTTTTTTATGTATCCTATTGACTTTTCTAAAAATTATATACCCTATTACTCGTCGTCGAAACACTATATCTAGTAATCACTTTGTATATTCTATACTACATGTGGTGCTTTATCAAGTAATTTATTTTCTTTTCAAAAACTTTATTTTTGTCAATACTTTGTTAAATTTTGGTTAATAATCTACAATCTAGATATACTAATATATTGATTTTTTTTTATACTTTTTTACATAAATTTACATTAACACATCTTTTTTATATTAGTTATTATTCTAACAATTTATTGTCTTTTAAATAAAAAAAAAGAAATATAAAAATATTTTTAAATATTTTCATACTTCTTTTAGGTTTTTATTTAAATTTTATTTCTATCTTATCTATACTTGGTTCCATTTTTATATATTGAACTTTTGCTTTTTCAAACATATACTTTGACGCTTTTATAGAATCTGTTTCAGCATATTTATCTTCTAAATAATATACCTTTTTTATTCCAGATTGAATTATGTTCCTTGCACAATCATGACATGGAAATAAATTAACATATATACTGCATCCCTCTAAAGATTTCCCCCTAGCATTTAATATGGCATTTTGTTCTGCATGAACAACATAAGGATATTTAGTTTCTAAAAATTCTCCCTCTCTATCCCAAGGGAAGTCTTCATCACTACAACCATTTAGAAATCCATTATATCCAATAGATACTATTCTATTATCTTTATCTACTATGCATGCACCAACTTGTGTTGAGGGGTCTTTACTCCTCATTCCTGATAATAAAGATATTCCCATAAAATAATCATTCCAAGATATGTAGTCTGTTCTTTTCATTTGTTCCTCCTTTAAATATTATCTTATAAATCCTTCATTGTCTGTCTAGAATATTTATTTCTAATTTTAACATAAAGTATATAAAATATAATCTATGATTTTTTGGCTTTCCAAAAAGTAATCAGTTGATTTTATTACTTCGTTGATTTTGCAATAACAATCAGATACACTAAAAATAGGATACTTTATTTTTTAATAAATAAATTATTTACATATTAGGGGGAATGAAAATTGAAAAAATTAGTTGTTAAAGACAAATCTTTATGCCAAGCTTGTTTAACTTGTGAATTAGCCTGTTCAGAAGCCTTTTACAAAAAAGAAGGTTTTCCTTGCATATCTATAGGGGTTAATAAAAAAGGTGCTTTAGATGTTAAAGCTTGTAATCAATGTGGTGTTTGTGCTAAAAAATGTCCTGAAGGGGCCATTTCTAAAAATGCTAAAGGGGTATATACAATAGATAAGAAAAAATGTACTGGATGCTTAACTTGCGTAGAATCATGTCCAAAAGGAATTATAGTAAAATCTGAAGAAAAACCAGCTCCATCTAAATGTATGGCTTGTGGAATATGTGTTAAAGCATGTCCTCAAGAAATACTTGAAATAGTAGAAGTAGCTGACTAATCAGTAGATTATTTATGATAATAAAAAGATGTAACCAAATTTAGGTTGCATCTTTTTTAATTGATTATATTGTATATCAAAAAATTTGCTTTATTTCTTTTATTTTACGTAGTTATAATTATATTGGATTTATTGTTTTTTTCTTCTTACCATATTATTTTATTTTTTTCAAATAATATTAATGGACAAAATCTTAAGGAGGTAATTTTATGTCTAATCGATATGGTTTTTATACTAATAGACCTCAATTTGAGACTAATCCATCATTAAATGAAGATGTAACTCCTGATGTTCCTAAGTTTAATTCTAATGCTATGGACAATCAAGGATTTATACCATTAAATAATCGTTCCAATGGATGTTGTTGTGGCCATGAAAAAGCACACAAAGAAGAACATGACCATAATTGTTCTCATGGAAAACATTCTGAAAGTCACAAGCACAAAGGATGTAATTGTGATCATAAATAATTAAATAATATCTCCCCTCAAAACTTTGCTTCAAAAGTTAAATATAAGAAGTCTACTTTTTATTATGATAAAATCTAGACTTCTTTCTCTATGTCTATTAATTTATTAATTGTGATATACTCTTTTATATGAGGTGATAATTTGAACAATAATATAAAGCAAGAAATTAGACAAGAATTAATTAATTTATCCGATGAAAAATACAAAAACTTTCATAGTAATTTATGCCCTGGAGTGGAAAATATTTTAGGTGTAAGACTTCCCTTATTAAGAAAAATAGCTAAAGACTTATCAAAAAGTAATTATAAAGAATACTTAGATGATAGTAATATTGAATACTATGAAGAAATAATGATAGAAGGATTAATAATTGGATATTTAAAAGTTGATAATGAAACAAGATTTAATTACATAAAAAACTTTATCCCTAAGATAAATAATTGGGCAGTATGCGATAGTTTTTGTAATAATTTAAAATTCACAAAAAAAAATATGAATGAAGTTTGAAATTTTATACAATCTTATATTTCATCGGAATATGAATTTCATATTAGGTTTGCGGTTGTAATGATACTTAATTTTTATATAGTAGAAGATTATATTGATGAAGTACTAAATATATTAAACAACATTCATCATGATGGTTATTATGTAAAAATGGCTGTAGCTTGGGCTATATCTTATTGTTATATTAGTTTTCCAGAAAAGACCTTAGATTTTTTAAAAAACAATAATTTAGATAAATTTACATACAATAAATCTCTTCAAAAAATCATTGAGTCTAATCGCGTAGACAAAGATATTAAAAATTTAATAAGAAGTATGAAAATAAAATAATGCTTGAGATTATTTATATCCCAAGCATTATTTTTTATCCATTATATACACTTTTTAATAATTCTATTTCTTTAGCATATCCATCTAACTCATTTGGTGTTTCAAGTAAGAACGGTAAATGTTTAAGTTTTGGATGATTTATTATTCTTGTTATTGCTTCAAGACCAATATTTCCTTCACCTATTTTTGCATGTCTATCTTTCTTACTTCCACAAGTATTTAAACTATCATTTAAGTGAATCGCTTTTAGTCTATCTAATCCTAATACTCTATCAAACTCTTCTAATACACCATCTAAATCATTCACTATATCATAGCCAGCATCATATACATGGCACGTATCTAAACATATACCTATTTTGTCACTTAATTCAACCTTATCTATTATAGCTCTCAATTCTTCAAAGTTTCTTCCTATTTCAGTTCCTTTTCCTGCCATAGTTTCAAGCAATACTGTAGTAGTATGTTCTGGTTTTAATGTTTGATTTATCATATCTGCTATATAATCTATACCAACTTCTACACCTTGTTTTACATGACTTCCTGGATGGAAATTATATAAGTTTCCTGGAACCATTTCTAATCTTCTTAAATCATCTGCAAAAGTTTGTATAGCAAACTCTCTTTTACTCTCATCTGCTGCACATGCATTTAAAGTGTATGGTGCATGAGCTAATAATTTTGCAAATTTATTTTCTTTAGCAATATTTAAAAAAGCTTCTATATCTTTTTCATCTAAATCCTTTGCTTTTCCACCCCTTGGATTACGAGTAAAAAATTGAAATGTATTAGCATTTATACTTAATGCCTCTTTTCCCATATTTTCAAATCCCTTTGATACTGATAAATGACAACCTATATTTAACATTATTATTCTCCTTTATTTATGTCTATTTTTTCTATATTAAGTAATTTCTCTTTTATATCAATTCCTCCAGCATATCCAACTAATTTCCCATTAGAACCAATCACTCTATGACATGGAATAATAATTGGTATGTGATTTTTGTTATTAGCCATTCCTATTGCTCTACATGCTTTTTCATTTCCAATAGATATTGCAATATCTTTATAAGACCTTGTTTCACCATAAGGTATTTTCAAAAGTTCCTTCCAGACTTTCTTTTGAAACTGTGTTCCATTCATTTCTATTGGTAAATCAAATTCTCTTCTACTACCTTCAAAATATTCTTTTAATTGCTTAAAGCATTCTTTTATCAAATCTGTCTCTTCTATATTATCATCAATATTGTCTTTTGAAAAATATATATCTGTGATAGCTTTATTATTTTCCCTAATTCCTATAATACCTAAATCTGTTTCATAAAAAAATACACTACTCATTTTGTTATAAAGTATAAGATTAATTAAAATCTTATTATTTCCTTTCTATAAAACTTTTTATTTTTTTATATTATAGACTTTATTTTTTCTTTTATCATATATTTTACTTCAAAATTTCTATACTTTTTATTACTACCCATTTAAATTAAAACAAAACTTAATAAAAAGTTCATAAAATAAAATAATTTTATATTACTTTTTTAAGTTTATAGACAATATATTCCATAAATTTTATAATAGAAACATAAATACTTTATTCTTCTTAAAACATAGTAGAGTATTCATCCTCTATGTTTATAAATTTTTTCTTTAACTATAATAGTTTTATGCCATTTTAGATATATATATCTTAGGTGGTTTTCCTTTAATAATATGTTTTATCTTATTACTAAAGGACTAGCAATATAGCTTAATTTTCTTACTCTAAAAAGGTAGATTATAATTTTTATAATCTACCTTTTTTATTTTAATTACTTACCTTTTTTAATTCTTGTACTTCCATATTACTAAAATTTTTTTTGAAAAATATAAAAAATGTTGTTACTGTTATCATAGATGCACATATATCTGCTACTGGCTCAGCTAAATATACTCCAAATACTTTATTTCCAAAGAAGTTAGGTAAAATAAATATTAGAGGTATTAATAGTATTATTTTTCTAAGTAAAGCTAGTAATAATGAAATTTTTGCTTGACCTAGAGCAATAAAAGTTTGCTGACATGCTAATTGAACACCTAATATAAATATTCCTGCAAAATATATTCTCATCGACCATACAGTATTTGATACAAGTGATGGATCATTATTAAAAATCATAACAAGAATATTTGGTATAGTCATTATAATCATCCACATAATAGTTGAGTATGTAGCACAAGATGCTAAACAAAGTTTAAATGCTTTTTTCACTCTATCCATTCTCTTGGCCCCAAAATTATAACTTATTATAGGTTGAGCTCCTTGCGTAAGTCCCGTAGCCGGTAATAATACTATCTGCATAATACTAGACATTATAGTCAGTGAACTAACTTGAATATCTCCTCCATACATTTGTAATCTTGTATTTAAAGATATTAAAACTAAACTTTCTGTAGACTGCATAATAAATGGCGCTAATCCTAGAGATATTACTGGCATCATAACTTTATAATCTGGTTTTAGATATTTTTTCTTAATTTTTAATATACTCTTTTTACTAAATAAAAACTTTAATACCCATATACCAGAAACAAATTGAGCTGTTATAGTTGCCAAAGCAGCTCCTTTTACTCCCATATTTAATCCAAATATAAATATTGGATCTAAAATTATATTTATTATTGCTCCAATAGTTACAGTCATCATTCCTATTTTGGCAAAGCCTTGAGTATTTATAAATGGATTCATCCCTAAAGAAATTAATACAAATACACTTCCTAATAAATATATACCTGTATAATCAGCAGCATAACCTATAGTTGATTCACTAGCACCAAACATCCATAAAATAGGTTCTTTTGCTATTGATAATACTATAGTAAGTATAATCCCTAATATTACTAAAGTAGAAAAGCTATTACTCATTATTTTTTCTGCTTCATCATTATTATCTTCACCCATTTTAATAGCAGCTATAGGAGCCCCTCCTACTCCTACAAGACTACTCACAGCAGTTATAAGTAATATTATCGGCAGTGAAATCCCAAGACCAGCCATAGCTAAATCTCCATTTTCAATTTTACCTATAAAAATTCTATCTACTATGTTATATAATACATTTACCAGCTGTGCTATTATTGCTGGCGTCGATAATTTGAAAAGTAATTTTCCAATACTATCTTTTCCTAAGTCATTTTTTACTTCCAATGTCTTTCCCTCCTGTTTTCCTAAAAAATCATTAATATGTAAAATTTTTTTAAACATCTCTTAATAGCTAAAAAAACCTAGCATCAAGCTAAGTTTTTCTAGTTTACTTATATTTTATTAATATAAATTATTCTTCTATATTAAGTTTTATAGATAATTCATCTAATTGATCATTATCAGCAACACCTGGTGCATTTGTCATTGGACATATTGCATTTTGATTTTTAGGGAATGCTATTACTTCTCTTATGTTATCAGCTCCTGTAAGTAGCATCATTAATCTATCAAATCCGAAAGCTAATCCAGCATGTGGTGGTACACCATATTTAAATGCTTCTAATAAGTACCCAAATTTATCATTAGCTTCTTCATCACTTATTCCTATAGCATCAAACATTTTCTTTTGTATATCAGCATTAGATATTCTAACACTTCCTCCACCTAATTCATATCCATTTAATACTATATCATAAGCTTTAGCTCTTAAATTAGTTTTATCTTCAGCAGTTAAACCTTCTACATCTTCGTCTAATGGAGATGTGAAAGGATGGTGCATTGCTATCATTCTTCCTGTTTCTTCATCTTTTTCGAATAATGGGAATTCAGTTACCCATAATAAATTGTATTTATTTTTATCCATTAAATCTAGTTTTCTAGCAACTTCTAATCTAAGTTGTCCTAATGCATCGTAAACTACAGCATTTTTATCAGCTATGAATAATAATAAATCTCCTGCTGTTGCTTCCATTTTTGTTAATATAGCATTCATTTCTTCTTCTGAGAAGAATTTAGCTATTGGTGATTCTATACCTTCTTCAGTTACTTTTATCCAAGCAAGACCTTTAGCTTTGTAAAGTTTAGCATGCTCTTCTAATTTTTTCATACCTTTTTTAGAGAAAGCTTCTGCTCCACCTTTAACATTTATACCTCTTACACTAGATTTTTCATCTGAAGCAGCATTAGCAAATACTCCAAATCCACAATCTTTAACTATATCTGATATATTTACAAATTCTAAACCGAATCTAGTATCTGGTTTATCTGAACCGAATCTGTCCATAGCTTCTCTGTAAGTCATTCTTTGTATAGGTAATTGAATGTCTACATCTAATACTTCTTTGAATATTTCTTGAAGCATTTTTTCCATTATTCCCATTACGTCCTCTTCATCAACAAATGACATTTCGCAGTCTATTTGAGTGAATTCTGGTTGTCTATCTGCTCTTAAATCTTCATCTCTGAAACATTTTACTATTTGGAAGTATCTATCCATACCACTTACCATTAATAATTGTTTAAATAATTGTGGTGATTGTGGTAATGCGTAGAATTTACCTGGGTTAACTCTACTTGGTACTAAGTAATCTCTAGCTCCTTCTGGAGATGGTTTTATTAAGAACGGAGTTTCTATCTCTACAAAGTTATTATCTGTTAAATAATTTCTTACTATTCTAGCTACCTTACTTCTAAGTACTAAGTTTCTTTGCATAGATGGTTTTCTTAAATCTAAGTATCTATATTTTAATCTTAAATCTTCAGAAACATTATCGTTATCTTTTATATATATTGGTGGAGTTTCTGATTTACTTAATACTCTAAGTTCTGTTGCTTCTATTTCTATGTCTCCAGTTTCCATGTTAGGATTTTTAGATTGTCTTTCTCTAACTATACCTTTTACTGCAACTACATATTCAGAACCAAGTTTTTCAGCTTTATTAAATGCTTCTTCACTTACATTAGTATCAAATATTATTTGGCTTATTCCTTTTATGTCTCTTAAATCAACGAATACTAATCCACCTAAATTTCTTTTCTTTTGTACCCATCCATTTAAAACTACTTCTTCTCCCACATTGGCAATTCTTAAATCACCACAGTAGTGAGTTCTTTTTAATCCATTTAAACTTTCCATATTTCCTCCTTTGTCAATTACGCACTATAAGGTGAAAGAATAAAAATTCTGCCACCTTATTTTTATGTCAATTTTAATTATAATCTTTTCTTTAACTCATCTACTAATTCACTAATTTTCACAGTAGTTTGTTCTGATGTACTCATATTTTTAAGAGTAGCTGAATCCCCAGCTAATTCATCATCACCTATTACTATTGTATATTTAGCATTTATTTTATCTGAGTATTTAAATTGAGCTTTTAAGCTTTTTCCTAAATGATCTATATCTGTGCTTATGTGATTATCTCTTAGAGATTTTATTAAACCAAAACTTTTAGTTTTTGCTGCATCACCAATTGTAGCTATGTATATATCTGTAGATTTTGGATTTTCTATTTCTATATTATTATTTTCTAATGTTAATAATAATCTTTCTGCTCCAAGTCCAAATCCTATACCACTTATTCCTTTAGGACCTCCTAGTTGTTCAACTAGACCATCATATCTTCCTCCACCACAAACTGTACTTTGTGAACCTATATCATTAGATATTATTTCAAAAGCAGTTTTTCTATAGTAGTCAAGACCTCTAACTATAGTTTTATCAACTACAAATTTTATATCCATTTCTCTTAAGTATTCTTGTAGTTTATTGAAGTGATCCTTACAATCATCACATAAATAATCTATCATAAATGGTATATCATGTAAGTTTTCTTTACATGTAGGATTTTTACAGTCTATAACCCTCATTGGATTTTTTTCTTTTCTTTCTAGACAAGTTCCACATAATACATCAGATTTTGCATCTAAGTATTCTTTTAATTTTTTATTATATTCTTCTCTACAGTGAGGACATCCTACTGAGTTTATATTTACTGATAAATCTTTTAATCCTAATTCACTAAAGAATTGAACTGCTAAAGATATAACCTCTGCATCTATAGATGGTTGGTCACTTCCTAAAGCTTCTATCCCAAATTGATGGAATTGTCTTTGTCTTCCTGCTTGTGGTCTTTCATATCTGAAACATGGTGTTATGTAAAATAATTTTGTTGGTTGTGTATCAGCATATAATTTACTTTCTATAAATGCTCTTATAGTTCCAGCAGTTCCTTCTGGTTTTAAACTTATTTGTCTATCACCTTTGTCTGTGAAAGTATACATTTCTTTTTGTACTATATCAGTTGTATCTCCAACACTTCTTGTGAAAACTTCTGTATGCTCAAATATTGGAGTTCTCATTTCTTCATATCCGTATAATGCACATATTTCTCTGAATTTTTTTTCTACATAATGCCATTTATATACTTCTTTTGGTAATATATCTCTTGTTCCTCTTGGCGCTTTATTTAGCATTTTTCTCTACCTCCTCATACTTTCTTTTTATCATTTCGTCAACTCTGTTTATATATTGTTCAACATTTTTGACGTTTTCTACCCTTTCAATCCTATCTTCATCAGGATATACAAATTTAGTTATAGAACCAGCTCCTAGTGCATAATTACTTTGCTTTTCTTCCATAATCTGCATATTATAAATACACTCATAGCCTTCTTTAGCATAACCTATATTCTCGAGATTACCTAGCATATGTTTTTGTCTGTACATATAATAAGGATTTAATCCCATATCTTTTGCATATTCCTTAGCTAAACTAATCATTTTAACCATTTCCTCATATTGTGCAAGTTCATAGTCTTCTAGATTTTCTTTTAGCTTTGATGTTCTTTTTACTGCTAAGGTATGAACAGTTAGACTTTCTGGAGATAGCTCTTTTATTTTATCTAAAGTATTTCTAACCATATTTAAATCTTCGTCTACTAGTCCTAGTATTATATCCATATTAATATTATCAAATCCAACTTCTCTAGCTAGATGGAAAGTATCTACTATATCTTGTACACTATGATTTCTTCCTATTTTTTGTAAAGTTTCATCATTCATAGTTTGCGGATTAATACTTATTCTATCAACATTATTTTTCTTTAAAACCTCTAGCATCTCTCTATTTATAGTATCTGGTCTTCCTGCTTCCACTGTAAACTCTTTAATTTGACTTAAGTCAAATCTCTCAAACAGACCTTTTATTAAAGTATCCATTTCATCTGGAGTTAGGGTTGTAGGAGTTCCCCCTCCTATATATAAAGTTTCTATGGATTTATTTTGCTCTTCTAATAACTTAGCTACACCTTCGACTTCTTCAAGTAACTTAGCTACGTATGTAGGTTTTAATCCTCCAAATTGCTTTAAAGAGTTTGCAGGGAATGAACAATAATAACATCTTGTAGGGCAAAATGGAATACTAACGTATAAAGATACTTTACTTTCATCTATTGGGTATATAAAACTTCTTTCTCTTTTTGCTATATCAAGAGCTAAATTAATTTTATCATCATTTATAAAATAATCTCTAGTTAATTTTTCTATTATCTCTTCATCACTAAAATTATCATCAAGTAATGAATGTACTATTTTTACAGGTCTTATACCTGTAAGTATTCCCCATGGTGGAGTAATGTTAAACTTCTTTTCTAAAATTTTAAACATGCTCCTTTTTATAGTTTCCTTTATAACCTTTTTTTGTTCCCTTTCATTTAACCCCTCTAAACTTCTATGTTCTACATGTTCATTAATTTCATTATAATTCTCACAATAAACAGTTTTTGAAAAAACATTATTATTATGGAAAAATAGTGAATTTTCTACAACCATCATGCAATCTCTAGCGTCTATAATTCTAAATTCAGAAGTGAATAATTTAATTAATTCACTTACCTCATATTTAAAATCATGACCTTTTAATACTACACCTATCATTTTTATAGCTCCTTCTGAAATCCTTGAAAAGTGTTAATTTATCTCATAAAAGGATTTGTCATTTTTTCTGTTTTTAAAGTTGTATTTGGTCCATGACCTGGATATATTTTTATATCATCCTCTTGATTTTTTAATCTTCTTAAAGATTTTTCCATTTTTTTATAGTCACCACCATAAAAATCAGTTCTACCCATACTTCCAGCAAATAAAGTATCTCCTGTAAGCATGTGTTTACCAATTTTTATACACATGCTTCCTGGTGTATGACCAGGAGTATGAATAAACTTCAATTTTATGTCTCCAACTTTTAATGTATCATTATCTTTAACATATATATCTGCATCAAATTCTATCGTATTTGATGGAAGTGATGCACTTAGATTTTTTCTTTTATCTAATAAAATTTCTTTTTCTTCTTCGTGGGCTACTATCTTTGCATTTGTTGATTCTTTAATTTTTAATGTATTTGTTATATGATCACCATGTCCATGAGTTAAAACAATATACTCTATATTTAAGTTATTTTTTTTAACAACATTCATTATATCTACAAAATTTGCTCCTGGGTCTACAACAATACATTTTTTAGTATTTTCATCTCCAACTACATAAGTATTTTCACCCATATAGCTTTCAACTATTTTTTCTAATATCATAGATTTACCCCCTTAGAATTCTCTTTTAGATTCTAATAATATAGTTACTGGACCATCATTTGTCAAATCTACCATCATATGAGCACCAAACTTTCCTGTTCCCACATTAATTCCTTGACTTTTTATTTTTTCTACAAATTCTTCATATAGAGGATTTGCCACTTCTGGTCTAGCTGCATCTGAAAAGCTAGGTCTTCTACCTTTTCTCGCATCTCCATAAAGCGTAAACTGAGAAACAGCTAATATTTCTCCTCCAACGTCTTTTAATGATAAATTCATTTTTTCATTTTCGTCTTCGAATATTCTTAAGTTCGTAACTTTATCTACCATATAATCTACATCTTTTGATGTATCATCATGAGTTACTCCAAGTAGTACCATTAATCCCTTTTCAATTTTCCCTATAATTTCTCCATCTACTGTTACTTTAGAAGACGATACTTTTTGTACAACTGCTCTCATATTTTCCTCCTAATTTCTTACCCTGAAAACATCATCTATTCCAGGTATAGCTTTTAATTTTTTCATTAAATTTTTTAGCTCAGAAATATCATTTACTTCAACTAATAAATTAATATGAGTTATTTGATCTTTTGATTTTCTTGCATTAACACCATTTATATTAAGCTTTTGCATTGCTATTGTATGTATAATATCATTTAACATACTTTTTCTATCTGTTCCAACTATCCTAATTTCTCCTTCAAATTTAGATTTTTTAGGGTTGTCCCAAGATACATCAACTAATCTTTTTTGGAAAACTTCATCATCCAATTTACAGTTTGGACAATCTGCTCTATGTATAGCAACTCCTCTACCCTTTGTTACATATCCTATAATTTCATCTCCAGGTAGCGGATTACAACATTTTGCAAATCTTACAAGTATATTATCTAGCCCTTTAACTATAACTCCAGAACTATTCTTCTTTCTTTTTTCTTTGTATTCTTTATCACTTATTTTGTATTCTGATAAATCCTGATTTTCTAGTTCCTTTTGTCTATTTTCTTTCTCTCTTTTCTTTTCCTCTTTAAGATAGAAATCTCTAACTTTTGGAACTACTTGGCTGGCTGTTATACCACCATACCCTATTGTAGCAATTAAATCTTCTAAACTTGGTTGATTAAATTTTTTTGCTACTTGTTCCATAAATTTTTCTATAGAAGAATCTTTAATAGGTAATCCATATTTTTTGAACTCTTTTTCTAATATTTCATAACCTCTTTCAATATTTTCTTCTCTTCTTTCTTTTTTAAAGAACTGTCTTATTCTATTCCTTGCATTTGGAGTTTTGACAATCTGTAGCCAATCTCTACTTGGCCCATTTGAATTTGCTGATGTTATAACCTCAACAATTTCTCCATTTTGTAATTTATAATCAATAGGAACTAATCTTCCATTTATCTTAGCACCTACACATTTATTCCCAACTTTTGAGTGAACTCTATACGCAAAATCTATCGGTGTAGATTCTGCTGGAAGCTCAATTATATCCCCCTTTGGAGTAAATACATAAACTTGGCTATTGAATACATCTTCTTTTAGTGAGTCTAAGAATTCTTGAGGATCTTTTACATCTTTTTCCCACTCCATCATTTGTCTTAGCCATTTTAGTTTTTCTTCCATTTTTTCATCATTGTTCATTGTTCCTTCTTTGTATTTCCAGTGAGCTGCTATCCCATATTCTGCAATATTATGCATTTCATAGGTTCTTATTTGAATCTCCACTGGCTCACCTTCAGGACCAATTACAGTAGTATGAAGTGATTGATACATATTAGCCTTTGGCATAGCTATATAATCTTTAAATCTTCCTGGCATAGGCACCCATAAAGTATGTACCATACCAAGAACTGCATAACAATCTTTTATAGTATCTACAAGCACTCTAACAGCTGTTAAATCAAATATTTCTTCAAATGTCTTATTTTTATTTTGCATTTTTCTATAAATACTATAAAAATGTTTTGGTCTTCCATAAACTTCACATGGTATATTCACTTCATTAAACTTCTCTTGTAATAAGTTTACTATTTTATTTATATACTCTTCCCTTTGGCTTCTTTTCATAGAAACTTTATCTACTAAATCATAATATCCATCTGGATCTATGTATCTTAAAGCTAAATCTTCTAATTCCCATTTTATTTTAGATATACCTAATCTATTGGCAATCCCACCATAAATTTCTAAAGTTTCCTGTGCCTTATATTTTGCTTTTTCTTCCGGCATATATTTTAGAGTTCTCATATTATGTAGCCTATCTGCTAATTTTATAAGAATAACTCTAATATCTTTTGCCATTGCTAAAAACATTTTTCTTAAGTTTTCAGCTTGTGTTTCCTCTTTTGATTTATATTTAATTTGACCCAGTTTAGTTACACCATCAACTAAATCTGCAATTTCTTTGTTGAACATTTCTTTTATATCATCATAAGTATAGTCCGTATCTTCAATTACATCATGTAAAAGACCTGCTGATATAGTTTCTATATCAAGCTGCATATCTACAAGAATATTTGCAACAGCTATTGGATGAATTATATACGGTTCTCCTGACTTTCTAAGAACACCTTCATGAGCAGATTTTGCTAAATAGTAAGCTTTTTCTACAAAAGTAGTGTCTGTATTAGGAGCATATATTTTTATTTTATCTAGTATCTCCTGTAATTCCTTATCATGCATATAACCACCTATTCTCTAAAGTATAAATTTTATTATATATGAAAATAGTTGGTAAAAACCAACTATTGTAATTGTCTAGTATTTTATAAGAGAATTAACATTATATTTTGCTAATTTTGCTCTTCCATCTAAGTCTTCTAATTCTATTAAAAATTGCATTGATACTACTTCTCCGCCTAACTTTTCTATTAATTTAGCAGCGGCTTCCATAGTTCCTCCTGTAGCTAATAAGTCATCTACTATAGCAACTCTTTGACCTGGTTTAATAGCATCTTTATGTATTTCTAATCTATTAGAACCATATTCTAAATCATATTCAAAACTTTCAACTTCCCATGGTAATTTTCCAGGTTTTCTAACTGGTACAAAACCTACTCCCATTCCATAAGCAACTGGTGTTCCCATTAAGAACCCTCTTGCTTCGGGACCTACTATTAAATCTACATTTTTATCTTTTAAATCTGCTATTATTTCATCAATTGCAAATTTAAGCGCTTTACCATCTTGTAATAATGTTGTTATGTCTTTGAAACTTATTCCTTCTTTTGGAAAATCTTCAATTACCCTTACTGTTTGTTTTAAATCCATTTAAAACTCCTCCTAATAGCTTTTTACATATCCTTGTCTTAACTCTTTTAAATTATTAAGTATTAAACTTTCATCTAAATTAAGTTTTTTATCAGGCTTTTGTAATAGATATATAGCTACAATGTTCCCTTCATAATTTATTTCAAAATTTAATAAGTTTAACTCTTTAAAAACTTTAAGTATAATAAATGTTTTTAAAGGTAAAATTTTAAATACTCTTTTTACTTCATTTAATTTCAGATTTAATTCTTTTCTTACAAGCATTTGCTTATAAATATTGATAAATTCTTCTCTATTTGGAACTATATTATCCACTATATTTTTCAAATAAACTTTATCTTCATCACCATAGTACTTAATAATATTATCACTATTTAAAATGTTCTTATTCAGATACGAATATTCTTCTTTATTGTATAAATAATCATAAAGAATAATACTATTATATCTTTTTAAGTCTATTTTATCAATATTAGGTGAAAATATAAGTTGTACTTTCTTATTTTTTTCATGAATATAGTTAAAATTTATTCCATATTCAAATTCTGTTAATGATATATCTGATAAAGCTCTATAAAATCCATTTAATGTATTTGATATAACTAATGTATCTTCTTTTATATAATCAAATATATTTATATTTTTATCTCCATCTGTATTTATTAATAAATCTTCTTCATTTATATTAACTGTGTATAAATTATCCTTATCCATCGGACTTATTTTTTCAAATAGCTTAATAGATAAATTATTTGTAACAGCTGATTTAGGGTGTGATAATCTAATATCCTTTAATAAAAATTGTACTTTTCTTTCATTATTAAAATTGTTTTCATCCACTTGGAATAGTATATCAATCTTATCTCCCACTTGGAAGTCATCAGCTAAATATGCCATATTAAATCCTACACACTCATAAGATTTTTTATTTTCAACTATAATTTTTAGGTGCTGTTTATTTTTACCCATCTTATAAACATTTGTAAGTAATAAGTCTCTCATAATAAATCTTGGTGATGGATTATTAAGTCCAAAAGGCTCTAACTTATGTAACTCATCTACTAAATCCAATGTAGCACTTTCTTCACCTAGCTCATACTCTACCTTTATATTTTCAACTAAATCTTCTTTAGTCAAGTTATAATCTGCTATTTCATTGATTCTTCTTCTTAATTCATCAATATATTCTTTATTAAGTGATAAACCAGCTGCTTGTTCGTGTCCACCAAATTTATTCATTAAGTCTTTACAGCTAACTAAAGCATCAAATATGCTAAATCCCTTTATTGACCTAGCAGACCCTGTTGCCTCATTCTCTTCTATAGTAAGTAAAACTGTAGGCTTATAGTATTTTTCTGTTAATTTAGATGAAACAATGCCTATGACTCCGTGTTGCCATCCTTCATTTGCAATAACTAAAACTTTATCATCTTTGTACCTTTCGTCATTTGCAATAATATCTTCTGCCTCTTTATACATCTTACTTTCTATAATTTGTCTCTCAATATTCTTAGCCTCTAAAATATTGGCTATTTCCTTTGCTTCATCCTCAGAATCTGTAGTAAATAATTGTACCCCTAAGTACGAATACCCTAGTCTACCTGAAGCATTTATTCTAGGTCCCACAGAGTATCCTATATGAGATGAACCTATTTTATTAGTTTCAATGCCACAAACTTTAATTAACTCTCTTAATCCTAGATTTTTTCCTTCTTTCATAAGTTTTAAACCATTTTTTACAATTATTCTATTTTCATCAATAAGAGGTACTATATCGCAAATTGTTGCCAGTGTTACTATTTCCAAATAATCAAACATAGATGTTTTAAATTCTTCTTCATCAGTTAAAGCTTGTATCATTTTAAATGCCACACCGCATCCACACAACATATCAAAAGGATAATTACACTCTTCTTGTTTTGGATTTACTATGGCAAATGCATTAGGTATTTCGCTTTGGCACTCATGATGGTCTGTTATTATAACATCTATTCCAAGTTCATTGGCTAAATCCACTTCTTTAACTGAAGTTATACCACAGTCTACTGTTATAATAAGGTCACATCCATCATCATGTATTTTTTTTATAGCTTCTTCATTTATACCGTACCCTTCTTCTAATCTATTTGGTATGTAGTATTTAACTTGGAATCCTATGGACTTAAAATATAAATATAAAATGGATGTTGATGATACTCCATCCACGTCGTAGTCTCCATATATATAAATCCTTTCTTTATTATCTATAGCTTTTTTTATTCTGTCCGTAGCTTTTTTCATATCTTTCATTAAAAACGGATCTCTTAAGTACTCCAATGAAGGATTCATAAATATTTCAGCATCTTTTTCATTATCAATGCCCCTATTATTTAATATTTGGCTAATTTCCGGGGAAATATTTATTTTTTTACTTAAATCTGTAATTTGGACTTTTCCCTTATGCTTTAATGTCCATTTTTTATTATATATCAAAAGTTCTCACCTCATGTTCTCTTTATACCCACATCTAAATATTATAATATTATTAACCTATATGCTATAATTTAGTACTAAAAATTCCCTTAGCACCTTACTTCTTTAAGTAGTTATAAATTAAAAAAGAGCAACCTTAAATTGCTCTTTCTTAATTTATATAATTTTACTTATGTTTTTTACTAATTTCTATATAATGCTTAGCAGATTTTTTTAAACTTTCTTTTTCTTCATCTGTAAGCTCTCTAACAACTTTAGCTGGTGATCCTAATAATAAAACTCCTGATGGAAACTCTTTACTAGTTACTAAACTTCCAGCACCTACCATAGTAAATTCTCCAAGTTTTGCGTTATCAAGAACTATAGATCCCATACCTATTAAGCTATAATCTCCTATTTCACATCCATGGATTATAGAAGCATGCCCAATAGTTACATTCTTACCTATAATAGTAGGATTTTTTTCACCACAGTGTACTATAGTTCCATCCTGTACATTAGAATTTTCTCCCACAACTATCTTGTTTGAATCACCTCTAAGAACTGCATTGTACCATATATTTGCATTCTTTTCAATTGTTACACTACCTATTATATCTGCACTTTCTGCAACAAAAGCAGTATCATCAATACTAGGTTTTATACCTTCAAACTCTTTTATCATTTCTATTCACCTTCTAACATTAGTTTCGCTTGAATCATGATAGAACATTCAGTTCTTTTCTTTTGCATTTCACAACCTAATTCATATGGCTTTTTAATATCATTATTGAAATTGATTGCATTTGCATGACATCCACCTGAGCAGTAGAATTTATTCCAACAAGTTTTGCAATCTTCTTTAGAGTAAACATGAGCATCTCTAAACATATCACTTATTTCTTGTGGTATAACTATCTCTTCATCCATTATATTAGCTAATTTAAAGTCATCATTTCCAACAAATTGGTGACATGGGTATATGTCTCCATTAGGAGTTACTGCTAGGTATTCATTACCTGCTCCACATCCAGTTATTCTTTTTATTACACATGGCCCTTGGTTTAAATCAACAACAAAGTGGAAGAATGTAAAATCTTCTCCGTCTAACTTTCTTTTTGCATATTGTTTTGCTAATTTTTCATATTCAGCAAATACTTTTTCCATATCTTCTTCTCTTAATGCATATGGATTACTTTCATCTCCAACAACTGGTTCTACTGAAGTTAATGAGAATCCTTCATCTGCAAAGTGAAGTACATCTTCACTAAAATCTAAGTTATCTCTAGTGAATGTCCCTCTAATATAATAGTATTTGTCTTTTGGTCTGTTTTCTACTAGTTTTTTGAATTTAGGCATTATAACATCATAACTTCCCTTATCATTAACTGTAGGTCTCATGTTATCATTTACTTCTTTTCTACCATCTAAACTCAATACAACATTATGCATATGTTCATTTATATAATCTATTTTATCATCATCTAATAAAACGCCATTTGTAGTTATAGTAAATCTTATATTTTTATTATGTTGTTTTTCAACTTTTCTACCATAAGCTACAAGCTCTTTAACTACATCAAAGTTCATTAGTGGTTCTCCACCGAAGAAATCTATTTCTAAGTTTCTTCTGTTTCCTGAGTTGGCTATTAAGTAGTCTATAGCTTTTTTACCAACTTCAAAGCTCATCATTTCTTTCTCTCCACCAAAATCACCTTGTGAAGCAAAGCAGTATTTACATTTTAAGTTACAATCATGTGAAACGTGTAAACATAATGCCTTAACTACTTTTTTTCTATTAATGAAACTTGGATGATCTTGATATGTATCTTCTGTAAATAAAAGACCTTCTTCCTTTAATGATTTTATCTCTTCGTAAGCTTCTTCTATTTGCTCTTTAGTGTAATCTTTATTTAAAGATTCTACGATTTCTTCCATAGATTTTTCTTCAAATAAATCTACAAGGTCATATGCCACATCATCTAAAATATGAACGCCTCCTCCGTTCACATCTAAAACAATATTATATCCATCCATGGAAAATTTATGTATCATACTCATAATATGTCCTCCTAATTTATAATACTTTTATTATATACCTAGAAAAATTTTGTGTAAATTTTTTCTATAAATTGATTTATATACAAAACAAGGTGAGGGTATTATTTTATTAATACCCTCACCATTTCCGGTAATACCCAAATTATCTTTCGCACTCTTGGTTTGCAACTGTACAAGAAGTTTTACAAGCAGATTGACAAGATGTTTGACATTCTCCACATCCACCTTTAGCTGCGCTTTCTTTTAAAGTAGCACTTGATAAAGTTTTTATATGTTTTTTAGCCATTTGAACTACCTCCCATTTCTAATTAACTATTTCTAATTATACCATAATTTATCACATTATGAAACTATTTAAAATTAACTCCTAATACTCCACCTATACCGCCAGCAACAGAAACAAGTAATGACTTATATAGTACTGTAATATCAAATATATAGTTCTCTTTTGCTAAATAAAACATAATTATAAGTAGTAGCATATAACATAATCCTACTATAAAACCGTATATAAGACCTTTCTCTTTTATATTCTTACAAGCATAAAATCCACCAAATGTTGCAGATATGGTTGTTATAAAGGATGTCACTAAAGAAATTGAGTTGGCAGATATGTCTGTATAATTTAATAATAAATTATAAATTAGTAAGATTATTAATGTAAGTATATATGCATATCCTAGTCCTTTTAGTATATGTATGGTTTTTGTCATAAAAAAACCTCCCTTCGAAATATATATATTCCTAAGGGAGATTTAAAATTACAAATTATTTATTTTCTTTTTTCTCTTCAACAGAAGCTATAGCCCATTTTTTAAATGGCATTTTAGTTCTATTTGGTCCTACTTCTAGAACAACAAATTCTTCTTCAACTTTAGCTATTGTTGCTAACATTCCACCTATAGTAGTAACCATTTGTCCTACTTCTAGGCTTGATCTTAATTCCTCTAATTGTTTTTCTTTTTTTCTTTGAGGTCTTATAAATAAGAAATAGAAAATTGCAAATAGTGCAACCATATAAACAATAGATATTATCATATTTTTATCCATAGTTTTCACTCCTTCATATGTTTATTACTTATTTAATAAAAGTACAATAAACATTATAACTCATATTTCTTATAATTTATACCCATATTTTGTGAAAAACTCATCTTTGAAGTCTAGTAATCTATCTTCCATTATAGCTTGTCTTACATCTTCCATTAACTTAAGTAGGAATCTTAAGTTATGAGTAGTTATAAGTCTTGCTGCTAATATTTCATTTGCTTTAACTAAGTGTCTTATATAAGCTTTTGTATAGTTTTTACAGCAGTAACAATCACACTCTGGATCAAGTGGAGTAAAGTCTCTTGCATATTTAGCATTTCTAACTACAACTTTACCTTGACTAGTCATTGCTGTACCATTTCTAGCTATACGTGTAGGAAGTACGCAGTCAAACATATCTATTCCTCTTATTACACCTTCTAATAAATCATCTGGTGAACCAACACCCATTAAGTATCTTGGTTTATCTTCTGGCATTAAAGGTACTGTATAGTCAAGTACTTCATACATTAATTCTTTAGGCTCACCAACACTAAGTCCACCTACTGCATATCCTGGTAAGTCTAATTCTAAGATTTCTTTAGCTGATTGCTCTCTTAAATCTTTATACATACCACCTTGTATTATTCCAAATAATGCTTGGTTTTCTGTATTTTTATGAGCTTCTTTACATCTTTTTAGCCATCTAGTAGTTCTTTCTAATGAATTTTTTACATATTCTCTATCAGCTGGATATGGAGCACATTCATCAAATGCCATCATTATATCTGAACCTAAAGCATTTTGTATTTCCATAGCTTTTTCTGGAGATATGAAATGTTTAGATCCATCTATATGAGATCTAAAGTGTACACCTTCTTCAGTTATTTTTCTAAGTGGTCCTAGTGAGAATACTTGGAATCCACCACTGTCTGTTAATATTGGTTTATCCCAATTCATAAATTTATGAAGTCCACCTGCTTCTTTTACTAAATCGTGACCTGGTCTCATATATAAATGATAAGTATTACTTAATATTATTTGAGATCCTATTTCTTTTAATTCTTCTGGTGTCATTGCTTTAACTGTGGCTTGAGTCCCAACAGGCATAAATATTGGTGTTTCTATAACTCCATGAGGAGTATGTAATCTACCAAGTCTTGCACCACTTTGTTTACAAGTTTTTATAAGTTCATATCTTATTGCACTCATATCTATTCTCCTTAATACTGTCATTATATTCTAAAATAAAAACTTAACTATTATTTATTTCTGTTTCTTTTTTTTCTACAGAAGTTAATATCTTATTATTTGAAGATTTAACGTTATATAATCTGTTCAAGCTTATTAGCTGTTCATCTGGTGATATTAAATACTTTCTTATAGCAAATAATATAGCAATAGCTATTACTCCTAAAAGCAAGTCAAACATACCTGCTGTTTTAGGAAGCAATATAAGTTTTCTTGCTATGGCGTATAATAATACTTCTAGTAGAACCCCTGGTATATGTAAAGATAGCATAACTACTAACTCAACACCTATTACTAATAATAAAGCCTCTGCTAAAAAACTGTTTAACTGACTATATTGTACTGGATTACTGAAATCTATAATATACGCTTGATAAACGCTTCTTATCAAATCTATCATCCCTAATAATACAAGGATTAATATTACTATAGATAATATGGTTTCAAAGTTTTTTGATAGTTTCAATAGTCGCTTGTTATGTTTTTTAATCATAATATATCCCCTTTATTATTATTTTATAAACATTGCATCTCCAAAACTAAAGAATCTATAACGATTTTCTACTGCACATTTATATGCATTTAATACATTTTCTTTTCCAGCAAGAGCACTTACTAACATTATTAATGTTGACTCTGGTAAATGGAAATTTGTAATTAAATTATCTACAACTTTAAATTTATATCCTGGATAAATAAATATTTTTGTCCATCCAGAAGCTGCTTTCATTTTTCCATTTTCATCTGCAACTGATTCGATTGTTCTAGTACTAGTTGTACCTACTGTAATAACTCTATGTCCATTTTCTTTTGCTTTATTTATTTTATCTGCTGCTTCTTGAGTAACCATATAATATTCTGAATGCATATCATGTTCTAACACATCATCAACTTTTACTGGTCTGAAAGTACCAAGACCTACATGTAGTGTTACAAATGCAATATCTACACCTTTATCTTTTATTTGTTGTAATAATTCATCAGTAAAGTGTAAACCTGCTGTAGGTGCCGCAGCTGAACCATTATGTTTAGAATATACAGTTTGATATCTTTCTCTTTCTTCTAATCTTTCTGTTATATATGGAGGTAGTGGCATATTACCTAATTCATCTAAAACTTCTTCAAATATTCCTTCATATTCGAATTTAACTATTCTAGCTCCATCATCACCCATACCAACTACTTCTGCTATAAGTTTTCCTTCTCCAAAAGAAAATCTAGTTCCTATTTTCGCTCTCTTACCAGGTTTAACTAAAGTTTCCCAAGTGTCATCTTCATTTCTTTTTAGTAATAAAAACTCTATCTTTCCACCTGTATCTTCTTTAGAACCTATTAATCTAGCCGGTATAACTCTTGTATCATTTAATACAAGACAATCTCCAGGATTTAAATATTCAATAATATCCTTAAATACTTTATGACTAATTTCACCAGTTTCCTTATCTAGTACCATTAATTTAGAACTTGATCTATCTAATATAGGTACTTGAGCAATTAATTCATCTGGTAAATCAAAATAAAAATCGCTTGTTTTCAATTTTAAACGTCCTTTCAAATATAATACTTAGTGTAATATACAAATACCATAATATCAAAAAATTTATATTTTTTCTACTATTAGAAATTCAACTATTTTATAGCATTTAATATTACTTTACTTTTCTGGATAATCTATATTTAAATGTTTATAAGCATTAGGCATAGCTATTCTTCCCCTTGGACTTCTATTTATAAATCCAAGTTGAAGTAGATATGGCTCATAAACATCTTCTATTGTATTTCTATCTTCACCTATAGATGCTGCTAAAGTATCCAGTCCCACAGGTCCACCTTTAAATTTATTGATTATAGTAAGTAATAATTTTTCATCCACATAATCTAGACCTAAACTATCTACTCCTATCATTTCTAAAGCCTTATCTGCTACCTCTGAAGTTATATTTCCATCTGCTCTTACTTGAGCATAATCTCTAACTCTTTTTAAAAGTCTATTAGCTATCCTTGGTGTCCCTCTAGAGCGTTTTGCAATTTCCATAGCTCCTCTATGCTCTATTTCTGCACCTAATATATTTGCCGATCTTATTACAATGTTTGTTAATTCTTCTATTGTATAATAATCAAGTTTGCATATAACTCCAAATCTATCTCTAAGCGGATTAGTTAACATACCTGCTCTTGTTGTAGCTCCAATTAGTGTAAACTTAGGTAAATCAAGTCTTATACTTCTAGCTGATGGTCCCTTTCCAATTATTATATCTATACAATAATCCTCCATAGCCGGATATAATACTTCTTCCACGCTTCTATTTATTCTGTGAATTTCATCTATAAATAAAACATCATTTTCATTTAAATTTGTTAATATAGCCGCTAAATCTCCAGCCCTTTCTATGGCTGGTCCAGATGTAATTCTTAAGTTTACACCCATCTCACTGGCAATTATACTTGCCAATGTAGTTTTACCAAGACCAGGTGGCCCATATAAGAGTACGTGGTCTAGGGACTCATTTCTATTTTTTGCAGCTTCTATAAATATAGATAACTGCTCTTTTGCTTTTTCTTGTCCTAAATAATCTGCTAAAAATTTAGGTCTTAAACTATTTTCTATATCCACATCATCATGTTGCATACTAGATGTGATTATTCTATCTTCATCTTCAAATCCGTACATTTATATCCCCCTTTCTTTTATTATCTTAAGGATTTACTCATTAAATAACTTAAAGACTTTTTAATTATATCCTCTGTATTTAATCCGTCTTTCTTACATTTTTGAACTGCATCTTTTGACTCTTGTAGTGAATATCCTAGTGCTACTAATGCATCTAATGCTTCATCTTGTGAAACTACTGATGGTTGGCTAGTAAGTAATGTTGCTTCAAATTCCACGTTATTTTTGTCTATTTTATCCTTTAGTTCTAAAACTATTCTTTCTGCAGTTTTTTTACCAACACCAGGAGCCTTTGATAATTTAGCCACATCTTCACTTAATATATATGCTCCTATTTGTTTTGGTGAAGCAAATGATAATATTCCAAGACCTACTTTAGGCCCTATTTTTGATATAGAAGTTAATAATTCAAACATTCTTAATTCTTCTTTATCATAAAATCCACAAAGGCTCATATCATCTTCTTTTACTATAAGTTTTGTGTAAATTTTACATTCATGTCCTAATTGTACCTTCATTATAGTATTTGCTGAAGCATTAATTTTATATCCTATTCCATTATTATCAATTACAACATTATCTAAATTAATTTCTTCTATAGTTCCTTTTATGTAGCTATACATAATTTTCTCCTTATTTAAAACCTATATTTTTTAATGTTTTTTCTAATTTATTTGCATGAGCATGACATATTGCCACTGCCAAAGCATCTGCAACATCATCAGGCTTTGGTATTTCTTTTAAATTCAACATTGATGTTACCATCTGCTGAACTTGAGCTTTTCCAGCTCTACCATATCCAACTACACCTTGTTTAACTTGAAGAGGTGTATACTCGTAAATTGGTTTATCATTATGAGAGCATCCAAGTAAAATAACTCCCCTTGCTTGTGCTACTGTAATAGCAGTTTTAACGTTTTTGTTGAAGAACAGTTCCTCCACTCCAACTTCATCTATATTATAGTTTTTTATTAGAAGGTCAATACCTTTATATATTCTTTCTAACCTTTTTGTAGTATTCATAGTTGATGGAGTAGTTATTGCTCCATAATCAATAACTTTAAACTTATTATTTTTATATTCAATTATTCCATAACCAACAATTGCAATTCCTGGATCTATACCTAGTATTCTCATAGAAATAAAGACCTCCCATATTAAGTTTTTCTACAAAACTTATGTTCTTTACTATTATACCATAGGTTTATAAAATTAGAGTAATATGGAACATTGTAAAAAATATCCCCTATATATTTTACTATATAGGGGATTTACATATTTTCATTTAAAGTATTAGTGACTAACTTTCAAAGTTTTCCAATGTAGAATAGGTATCTTCTTTTGTATCTAATAGTATTCCTGATGATAATTCTTCTTGTACTGATTTTGGAAGAGATTCTACAGATATATCTGTTTTTTCTATTTCTGTTTTTGTTCCTTCCTTATCATATTTATATACATATATAAGTCCATCTTTTTCTTCTATACAATACTTATTAGCTTTAGAAGGTTCTTTTGTTTTTGAATTACTTAAAATAATTTCATATTGATTCATACTTGCAATTTCTTTATTTGGATATTTGTTCTTAAAATATGCAACTATTTCATCTTTACTTTTATTTAATAAATCCTTAGGTATCGTTCCAATCATCTTTGGACTTTCATATGTACCGCTACTTGTTATTTGACCTTGTACCCAGATTTCACAATCTTCATTTAGGTTAAAAACTTCCTTATATTGTGTATTAGCTTTAGTCATTTGTCTTGATTGTTGTGTTTCTCTGACTTTGACTCCAATACCTATACCACATGACAAAACAACTACTCCTAGTAAAACTAAAGTTGGTATTTTCCAAGAAAATTCTTTCTTCTTTTCGAACATAAAATAACCTCCTTATTTATGCTATTTTTATATAATTTATCTTCATCAGCTTTAGGAAAAAATAGTAAGTTTTATTAGGGTATTTTTGTCTCATTTTCTTAGTTTTATACATATTATAAATTAATATTTTATTTTCAATATCTAGAGGTGATTTTATTGGATGTTAATAATAAAAATTTATTTGATCAATTGGATTTTCTAGAATTTAGACAAAATATAATTTTTCTAAAACCTCCCCAACACAGTACTCAGCTCTTTTACGAACTTACTTTGGAAGACTATTTAAGAATTAGGGATTTTACTAAATCATATATTATAAAAATAGAAAATAAAGAGAATACATCTTTAAATGATTTTGAGAAAAAATTAATTGATATTTGGCCACCCGCTAAGTCTTATCCTTTATCAGCATCATTAATAGCTAAAATTTTAATGGGAAATGATTTATATAGTAAATTAGTATTGTAAGTACATTTATTAATTTCAAATACCTAACTTCAAAGCCATTTCTTTTATTTAAGTCCTGGCTTTTATTTTTATAGTTCACAAGTATACAATAAAATTATTTCAAATTTATTTAATTAAAATAATATTTTTACATAGTTTTGACAATACTAATTATTGATTAATTAAATAAGGAGGTTTATTATTATGCCATCAGTTGGTTGTAATGTTAATAATTGTGCTCACAATACCAATGGTACTTGCTATGCAAATAAAATATCTGTAAATGGGAAAAAAGCAAGAACTAGTAATAACACTTGCTGTAGTTCCTTTGTAAACGAATCTGGTTATAATAGTTTTACTAATAGCGCTTTAGATAGTAATCAATGCAACTCTCTTAATTGCAATGTTAAAACTTGTGCACATAACGCAAGTGGTATATGTACTTTAGGAGATGTAGCAATTACATCACAAGCAGATCGTGTTAACTTATCATCAGAGACATACTGCCAAAGTTTTAGATATAAATAATTAAAATACATAAATTTTTTATAACAAAAAAGATTGGCGCAAAAGCTCCAATCTTTTTATACTTAAAATTATGCTTACTTACTATCTACCTACATATACAAGGTATTTTTATTTTTCCATAAATACATATTCACACACTTCTAAGTCCTCATTTTTTTCTTCTTTTATAGTTTTTGTTAAGAAATTTTCTGATTTTATTGTTGATATTGATTCATAAGAATTATAATTTTTTATAATATTTTCCTTAACATCATCATATTTTTCTTTTATTGGATTAATTTTTCCTACTTCGTATTTATCTTCATTTTTATTAGATAAATGTTTTAAGCTAAATCTATATGTACTTCCACATTTTGAACAAACAGCTATAACATCACTATTTATGTCTTTAGTAGATTCTTGTTTATTTTCAATAATTTCTGTATGACAATATAATATCCTGTATTTTTTACAATCAGCACATTTACATATTTTTTTATCTAAATCATTGTTGTAAATATATTTTGGCGTATATAACATTCGTTTTACCCCTTTCTATTTTCCATGATTTTTTAATCTTATATTTAATCCTATGTATATGTAGTATTTTTGATGTAAAAAATTCAATTTTGTCTGTCATATCCTCTTTCTATTATTGTATCATCATATCCTATGTTTATAATAAGTTATTATAAGATTTTTTTACTTTTCCAAAAAACTTAAAAAGATTAAACATTCTTATATTTAATCTTTTAAGATGTAGTCCTATTTACTATTATTTATTAACGTCTTTTTTCCTTTATTATTGCAGTATATACATTCTTCTTTTATGTTCTGCCAACATATCTTATGATAAATATTATTACAGTTCTCACATACAGTTAAATCTTCTTCACTCATTATCTTTCCACCACATACACAACATATAGCATTTTTTATTCTTTTCATATTATATCCCCTTCCCTAATTTAATTATAATCACATTATATTGATATTTATTTCGTTTGATGCCATATGTTTTATAACATTATACCTATGTATATAATATATAATCTACCAAAAACTTTTTAAATAATATTTAAGCTCTTTTTATAATTTATCTACAATTGAATTAGCCTTATTAAATATTTTTTGTTGTATTGGATATTCTACTAATCCTACAACTATACCTAATATTATCTGCATCTGTATATTTTTATTAATTAAATTAGTATTAAAACCTGCTATAGAAATTGATATAAGCTCAGTTTTAATAAAAAGCATTATAATAATCGACCATAAACCATTATTTATAATTCTTATTGAAGGATATAATCCATCTTTTTCTATTAAAGTTAATTCTTCAAAAGATAAATCTATTTTTCTAGCATTAAAAGAGACCCATGTTCCAAATGTAGAACCAACATAAGTATAAAAATACTGAAATAAATCTATATTGTTAAAATTTTTTAGATAATAAGAAATTATATAACCAATTATAATATAAAAAATACTGACCATTCCAAGTCTCTTAAGATGATTATTTTTTATAGCACTACTTTCTCTTAAACGTATTTCTTCTTTTAACTTATTAACCATTTTTATTGATAAGTCTGGATATACTTCATTTGCTTCTATTGATAAACCTGCTATAGCAATATAAAATAACTTATCCATATAATAATACTTTGATTTATAATCAATTGATTTACTTGAATTTATTATATTACTTGTATCTTCCACCATTAAATAAAGTTCTTTTTGTTTTTTTTGTATTAATCGCTCACTAACTTTTGGAATACAATTAATTTCTAGCTCTGTTTTTTTATATTTTTTTAATATTCTATTATAGAATTGTTTTATCCAATTATCTTCGTTATCATCTATATCTTTATTCACATTAAATTTTACTTCAAAACACCCTTTATTTTCTTCACCACTATTTTTAATACTACAAGAATTCTTATTTTTTTTGAATATAGTCATTATAAAAATATTATACTTGAATAATATTTTTTTTCTTAAGTTGTGTAGGCATATTATGCATAAGTTTAGAATTCATTGCTCTTCTTATAGTATTACTTTTTTTAAGTTTTGTAATAGGCATATTATATTTAAACCTTCTTAATGTTTTTCTATCTTGATTATATAACTGATTTAATTTAATAATTATTTGATATATAGATAAAGAATCTTGATTTTTTAATTCAATTCTATAATTTATTTTTTTCAGTTTATGCTTATTATTCATAATAATCTCCTTATAAAATATATTTATAATTCTTCTTATTTATTAAATAATACTCAAAATTTTATATCCTTTATAAATACATCCTAATGCAAAATTTCAATTGTTATATATTAAAAATTATCATAATTCTAAATATATCTATATTCATCAAAATGCAGATAAAACCCTTTAAAAGAATGTACTAAATCTAAATATATATCTTAATAATTATTATTTATAAATATAAAAAATACCAACTAATCTACATAGACTAGTTGGTATTTTTTATGTTTATATAGTATCAAATATCTATAATCTTTAAAACTACTATATTCTAACTAAGATTATTCTTGTTCCCAGTTATGGAATACATTTTGTACATCGTCATCATCTTCAAGCATATCTATT